>NZ_JAUETW010000007.1:0-369301 GCF_032484895.1 Bradyrhizobium sp. SZCCHNRI3052
ATCCCGACCGGGACGCTGCAGTGCTCGAACTGCCACAGCAACACCGCGGCGAGCTTCGCGACCTACACCATGAACCATGCCGCGGTGGCGACGGCGCGCTGCGACAGCTGCCACAACGGCTCCTTCACCGGCCAGGGCACCAAGGGCGCCATGGGCACGGCGTCGTACCCGAACCACGTCGCCACCGGTGGCGCCGACTGCGTCAGCTGTCACAGCAAGGCGGCCAGCGGCGGATATGTGAGCTGGGGCGGCGCGGCGTTCACCCACTCTGCGGCCAACACCAATTGCTCCGCCTGCCACAATGGTTCGAGCGCGAAAGGCCTGACCACCCCGCCGCATATTCCGGTGACGGGCGTGCAGTGCTCAAACTGCCACAGCAACACGGCGGCGAGCTTCGCGACCTACACGATGAGCCATGCTGCCGTGCATGCCACGCGCTGCGACAGCTGTCACAACGGCTCGTATCGCAGCCAGGGCCGCAGAGGTGCGCAGGGGCCGGATCACAGCGCCAAGACGCAGGATTGCGGATGCTGCCACGTGCGCGCCGCCGCCAACTTCTCCACCTGGGACGACGACCCGCAGAAGCCGGCAGCAGGCTGCTCCACGACGGCGCGGTCGGTGGTTCCGGCTCAGGCCCCGGCCGTCAAGGCGGTGACGCCGGCCTCGACCGCCAACCGGACGATGACGGCAGCAACGAATCCCGATGCAGCACCCGGTACGAGCGCCGCACCGGCTGCATCTCAGGCCGCTGCTGCGGCCGGCGCTGCCGCCAAGCCCGCTGCGCCATCCAGTTCGACGCTCCTGTTCAGCAGCAAGCCGCTGGCGAACACGGCTGCGACGTCGACGGCCCCGACAGCGGGGTCCGAAGCAGGGGCCTCCGCCAGTTCGTCCGGTTCCTCCAAGCCCGACAGTTCGGTCAAAGCTGGCGGCGCGACGACGTCCGTGCCGCAACCGTTGAGCACGCCGTCCCGAATGACATCCGCGACATCACCACTCTCGCCGAACGATCCCCGCGGCAGGCTCTTGCCCCCGACCGATACTGGTAGCGACTCGCCGGAAGCAAAGAATGCCGGTCGGCTTCCGTCGCTGCTGCCGACGTTCAATCCAAGGGCAGGACTTGCCGGATCGAGCACCACGGAGGCCGGCTCCAGATTCAATCACATGACGGCGCAAGGGCCATGCGCATCCTGCCATAACGGAATGACCGCGCCTGGCAAGCCGCCGAAGCACGTCGCAACCGCTGCGCCATGTGAGACCTGTCACAAGAGCACGACGACGTTCAGCGGCGCCCGGTTCAGCCATACTGGAACGACGGCGGCCTGCGCGAGCTGTCACACCGGCATGGCCGCGACCGGCAAGCCGCCGAAGCACGTCGCAACCACTGCGCCGTGTGAGACCTGTCACAAGAGCACGACGACGTTCAGCGGCGCCCGGTTCAGCCACACCGGCACGACGGCGGCCTGCGCGAGCTGCCACAACGGCATGGCCGCGACGGGCAAGCCGCAGAAGCACGTCGCGACCAGCGCGCCGTGCGAGACCTGCCACAAGAGCACGACGACGTTCAGCGGCGCCCGGTTCAGCCACACCGGCACGATGGCGGCCTGCGCGAGCTGCCACAACGGCATGGCCGCGACGGGCAAGCCGCAGAAGCACGTCGCGACCAGCGCGCCGTGCGAGACCTGCCACAAGAGCACGACGACGTTCAGCGGCGCCCGGTTCAGCCACACCGGCACGATGGCGGCCTGCGCGAGCTGTCACAACGGCATGGCCGCGACCGGCAAGCCGCAGAAGCACGTCGCGACCAGCGCGCCATGCGAGAGCTGCCACAAGAACACCGTGTCGTTCTCGGGCGCGCGGATGGATCACACCAGCCTGACTGCGCCGTGCGCCAGCTGTCACAACGGCTCCAATGCCACCGGCAAGTCGCCGAAGCACTTCGTGACCAACGTCCCCTGCGAGAGCTGCCACCGGACGGTGAGCTGGAGCTCGGTCAATTACCGGCATATGTCGGCAAGCTATCCGAACCATAGCGCGGCCATTGGCTGCACCGCCTGCCACAGCGGCAATTCGCAAGCCGTCGTGTTCAAGTTCGCGGCCTACAAGCCCGACTGCGCCGCCTGCCACGCCAGTGATTTCCGCCCGCAGCAGCACGCCAAGCTCGTGAAGCCGGCGCCGATGGACTACACCGTCGCCGAGCTCAAGGACTGCACCGGCGCATGCCATATCTATGCTGACAAATCGCAAACCACCATCATCACCCGCCGCCAGCGGCAGCACCGGGTCAATGGAGGCGGCTGGTGATGCGCGGCTGCTTCGGACAAGCAGCGGCGGCGAGGTCGGCGGGATGGCTGATCAGTCTGCTGGCCGGCCTGCTCGCAATCCTGCTCGACGGAGCCTTTGGCGTTGCACCGGCCCAGCCGGTCATCGATCAGTTCGTCGCCAATGCAACTGCCACGACGATCGGAAACTGCAGCCTTCTGCGGGTCAACTTTCACGTTCGTGTCCGCTACACCGGGCATTTCCCGCTCGACCAGGGCAGCCAGCTCAGCGTCTCGCTGCAATTGGTCGATCGGGACGCAATCATGGCGCGCCGCCTGGTCAGGCGCGAAGGCGTGCGTGTCGACAACGCCCAGGGCTCCGGCATCCAGGACGTCTATCTGACGCTCGATCAGAACAGAGGACCAATCCTCGTCGTCCAGTTTGCCGGCGAGTTCACCTATCAGATCGTCCAATCCGGCAGCTTCGAGCAGGTGGCGATCGTGGTGGCCCGAAAGGGCCCGGTGTCGGCGTGCAAGGTGAAAGCCCTGGTGCCGAGCGTAGCCGCTCCGGATGCGCCGAAACCGGTTGCGATCCCCGGCGCGGCGGCGTCGGTCCGCAACGACAATCGCACGATGCAGCAGGCGTCCGCGGCGGACATCCGGTTTGCGGAGGCCTCGATGGACGAGGCTCGCGCGTCGATCAAGAAAGGCAATTTCAGCGCCGCGATCGATCTCCTGCGAAAGGTGCTGAAACTCCCCGAGAACGGCTCGAGCGCCGAGGCGCAGGAGCTGCTCGGCGTGGCGCGGCAGAAGGCCGGCCAGACCGCTGCCGCGCAGGCGGAGTATGAAGACTATCTGCGCCGCTATCCGAGCGGCGAGGGCGCCGAGCGGGTGAGGCAGCGGCTCGCTGCGCTTCTCACCGCGACCAGCAGTGCACCGGCGCGGCCGCGCGACATGTCTTCTGTCACGCCCGAGGGCGGAGACATGGGGACAGGCATGCCGACCAAGGCGGCAGGGCCGAACGGCGACACCCGCTGGTCGATGTCGGGCAGCCTCTCGACCACCTTCATCACGAACGACACGACCAGCGCCGTCAAGGACAGGGCGATTGCGCCGAACCCGAATGCGGATCCCGACGCGCACCGGGTGCATCAGAACACGCTGCTGACCAATTTCGACTTTCTCGGCACCGCCGACAACGATCGCATCAGGACCAAGTTCAGGCTGGCGTTCACCCATGAGCGCCAGTTCGATACCGGAAACGACAAATACGGCGTCTCGACCGCCCAGGTTGACTACACGCTGAAGGAGGCCGACGTGACGCTGCGCGTCGGACGGCAGTCCCGCAACACAGGCGGCGTGATCGGCCGCTTCGACGGCGCGGTGCTGAGCTGGCAGAAGAGCCCCGGGCTGCGCCTGAACGTGCTCGCGGGCTCGCCGAACTGGAGCCGTTTCGACGCACCGTTCAAGGATGGCAAGACGCTCTATGGCGCGAGCATCGATTTCGGCAAGATCCTCGGCGGCCTCGAGACCACGGTCTATCTGATCACGCAATACGACCGCAACATCGTCGACCGCCAGGCCATCGGAGCCGAATTCCGCTATTTCGACACCAACAAGTCGCTGCTCGGCCTGATCGACTACGACACGCATTTCCGCGCGCTCAATGCCGCCGTGTTCTCGGGAACCTATACGTTCGAGGACAAGTCGGTCGTCAACGCCTCGTTCGATTATCGAAGGGTGCCATTTCTCTCGACGTGGAATGCGCTGCAGGGGCAGCCGTTCCTCACGCTCTACGACATGATGAAGTTCAATACGGCCGGCGAGATCAGGCAGCTCGCGATCGACCGCACGCCGACGTTCCAGTCGGCGATGGTGAGCTATTCGCGGCCCCTGAACGAGACCTGGCAGGTCGCGGCCGATGCCACGGTGACCAATCTGACCGGCACGCTGCCCTCCGGGGGCGTCGACGGCACGCCGGCGAGCGGCCTCGAATATTATCTGTCGGCTCAACTGACCGGGAACGGCATCATCAAGCCGGGCGATCTGTTCATGGGCGCGCTGCGGTACGCGAGCCTGGCGGATTCGAAGTTCTACGTGCTCGATCTCGCCACGCGCTATCCGATCACGCCCGATCTCGCCATCAGCCCGCGGCTGCGGGCGGGGTACAGGTCCGGGACGAAGACCGACTTGAAGGAGTACACGATTCTGCCGTCGCTGCTGGTCAGCTATCTCTGGTCGAAGGAGATCAGCCTGGAAACGGAGATCGGCTACCGGTTCGTCGACAGCACGCTGGCCAACGTCAAGACGACGACCAAGGACTTGTTCGCGACGGTCACGTTGCGGCGCGATTTCAACGCCGACGGTGTCACGAAGTGCAACGCCTCGATTGTCAGTTGCGCCTGGGCCAGGCCTGCGGCGCTGCAGGGCGGCCAGGGGGCGGGCTCGGGCGATATGCCGCTGCGGTCGCGCGCGTCGATCCTGCCGTCCTACATGCTGGAGACCGGAGTGCGCTACTGGTTCAGCTCCGGGCAGAATCGATACCGCTATTTCGCCGATCAGGCTGCGACGCTTCAGGTCTCCCGGCTCGCCTATGGCGGCATGACCGGGCACAGCGGCGAGATGTTCTTCAGGGTCGATGCGCTCGACGGCCCGTTCACCAACATGTTTCTGAAGGGCTATTTCGGAGCGGGCAAGATCAGCTCGGGCACGCTCGTCGACGAGGACTTTGCGCCCTTCGTCAATCCGTCGTCCAAGACCGTCAGCAGCGTGGGCGGGCGGCTGCAATACGCAAATCTCGATGTCGGTTTCAACCTGCTGGAGACGGACCGCTTCCGGCTCGGCGCCTTCGTCGGCTATCAATATTGGACAGAAACGGTCGACGCGCGGGGCTGCACCCAGGTGGGTGGCAATCCGACGATCTGCAGTCCGGCGCTTGGGGCAGGCGTGAAGGTTGTGACCGAGCAGGATCGCTGGCATAGCGGACGGGCCGGTGTCTCACTCGACACGCGGCTGTCGGACCGGCTGAGCTGGCAGGCGGAGGCCGCCTATGTCTGGACTTCGCAGAATGCGATCGACACGCACTATTTCACCTTCGGGCGCGATCCCGCCTCGGGACAAGGATCCGGATTCCAGGCCGAGACCGTGCTGAACTACCAGTTGACCGACAATTTCCGCATCGGCATCGGTGGGCGCTGGTGGCATCTCAGCACCAATGCGGTCGATTCGTTCAATCAGGTGCTGCGATATACGACGGAGCGTTATGGCGTGTTTCTCCAGGGCTCCTACCAGTTCAATCGGGCAAGATAGTCTGCTGGAGTCGTCCAATCATGAACTACCAGATGCGGCCGTTCGGCCTTCTCCCTGAATATGACGCGATGTTCCGCGGTGCATTGGATCGACTGCATCAGGAACGGCGCTACCGTGTCTTTGCGGACCTCGAACGCCTGGCGGGGCGCTATCCGTATGCGATCTGGCATTCGGAGGAAGGCAAGCGTGAGGTCGTGATCTGGTGCTCCAACGACTATCTGGGCATGAGCCAGCACCCGAATGTCATAGGAGCCATGATCGATGCCGCAGCGCGCATGGGCACAGGCGCGGGCGGCACCCGTAACATCGCGGGAACGAACCATCCGCTCGTCGCCCTCGAGCAGGAGCTGGCTGATCTCCACGGCAAGGAAGCCGCGCTGGTGTTTACCTCCGGCTACGTCTCCAACGAGGCGGGGATATCGACGATCGCCAAGCTGCTGCCTGGGTGTTTGCTGCTTTCCGACGAGCTGAACCACAACTCCATGATCGAGGGGGTTCGCAAGGCCGGTGCTGAGAAGCAGATCTGGCAGCACAATGATCCTGAGCATCTCGAACGGCTGCTGCGGGCGGCAGATCCCGAAAGGCCCAAGCTCATCGTGTGCGAGAGCCTGTACTCGATGGACGGGGATGTCGCGCCTCTGCATCGAATTTGTGACTTGGCCGAGCGCTACGGCGCTCTGACCTATGTCGACGAGGTGCACGCGGTCGGGATGTATGGCCCGCGCGGCGGCGGCATAGCTGAGCGCGACGGGGTCATGGAAAGGATCGACATTGTTGAGGGTACGCTGGCAAAGGCCTATGGCTGTCTCGGCGGCTATCTTGCGGCTGGGGCGAACCTGATCGATGCGGTGCGCTCCTACGCCCCCGGTTTCATCTTCACGACGGCATTGCCGCCTCCGGTCTGCGCAGCCGCGACCGCTGCAATCCGGCATCTGAAAGCCTCGACAGCGGAGCGCGTCCGGCATCAGGATCGCGCAGCGCGATTAAAGTCGGTCCTGACGGCAGCAGACCTGCCGGTGATGCCGAGCGAGAGCCATATCGTGCCGGTGCATGTCGGCGATCCCGAGAAGTGCAGGGCGGCTTCGGACCTGCTGATGTCGGAGCATGGCATCTACATCCAGCCGATCAATTACCCCACTGTCCGGCGAGGACTGGAACGCCTGCGTCTTACCCCGACGCCCTATCACGACGACGCGCTCATGGACCAACTGGTCCATGCGATGATGAAGGTGTGGGACAGACTCCATCTCTGTTACCGCCGGGAGAGCGGTCTCACGCGTGGGCATGAAGCGCCATAGCGCTGCCGGCGAAAGATTGGATCAGAAATCGGCGTCCGGCCGGTGTGCGGAAAGGCGGTCGTGCTTCAGCCACTGAACGAACGCACGTGTTCTCCCTCTCCGAGCGCACCATCCAACCTCTCCCTCCTTTCCAGTCCGTTTCCGATCTGTGTGCGGATGGCCGTGTCCAGCGACGAGCCCGAGCTGTCCGACGGCCCATGTCAGGCATCCGGCCGGATCAGCGCCAGGCCCGAGTCCGGATCGTGAAACTTGCGCAGATGCGCCGGCGTTTCGCTGATGATGATCTCGAGGGTCGGGCGGATGGCCCGACCTCATATAGGCGTAACCACCGAAGAAGTCCTCACCCTTGTCCTGCACGCCGATTTGATCGTGCCCGCGATGGTTGCGCTGAATTTGACTTCCACGAAGTGGTCATCGGATCGTTGTCTTCCGCGCAATTATGCTAGGGAATGCAGCCAGAATCGGAGCGGCCCTCACCACAGCCGGAGATAGAATTGCGGCTGTCAGCCTGAATGAGAATCAACTACTTTAACGACGCAACCTGGACCATATGCAGCAATGAACCGTCGCGAGCGCCGAGCTTCACCCGCTAAAGTGAAGCTCCAACCTGTCAAGCCCGATGGTGCCGCGCTCTTCTATGACGCTGCTTTGCGCGATGTCGCCGATGGCCGACATGCGGATGCCGAACGGTGTTGCCATATGGCGCTTGCGATCGACGGAGGGCATGCGCCGACCCTCAACTTGCTGGGCATCCTTGCCCTGCAGGGGCAGCAGTATGAAGCTGCATTGCAGTGGGTATCCCGCGCGCTCCAGCAGGATGTTCAGCCGCAGTACTTCCTGAGTCTTGGCACGGTGCTGCAGGTCTTGGGACGCTCGGATGAGGTGCTGAAGGTCGTCGACAAGGCGACGGCGCTCGGTCTCGAAAGCGCCGATCTGTGGATGCTGAGGGGGAATGCCCTCGTCAACCTGCAGCAGCTCGCCGACGCCGTGTCGAGCTTCCAACGTGTGCTGGAGCTGAATTCCAGGCATTGGGATGCCGCCAACCAGTGCGGCATCACGCTTCAACGGCTGGGGCGGATCGACGACGCGCTTACCTATCTCGATCTGAGCGACGTCTTGCGGCCCAACCATGTCCCGACACTCTTGATGCGTGGCGCGCTTCTGAACGGCTTGAAGCGCTTCGACGAGGCCCTGACGATCTGCCAGCGAGCTCACGCCATCGAACCGGAAAACTCCGACATCTGTGTCAAGACCGGCATCGTGTTGCGGACGATGTGCCGAGACGAGGACGCGTTGGAATGGTTCGAGCGAGCCCTGGCTCTGCAGCCGGGTTCAAGGGATGCGCTGCACGACAAGGCCTCCGTGCTGACGAAGCTCCGTCGGTTCGACGAGGCGTTCGAGATCTACAGGCAGTTGAAGGGGGCCGATCCGAGAGACGCGCTGGCCGATCTTGGAACGGCTCATTTGAACCTGTTGTTGGGAAATCTCGACGTGGGCTGGTCTGGCCGGGAGGCCCGTTGGAGCCTGCCGAGCTCTTATCCGCGCTTCCGGCGACCCATGTGGCTCGGCCAGGATAGCATCGCGGGACAAACCATCGTCATTGCCGCCGATGAAGGACTGGGCGATACGATCCAGTTTGTCCGCTACGTGCCGATGGTCGCAGCGTTGGGCGCGCGCGTCATCCTTGCCGTTCAAAAGCCGTTGCTTCCACTGTTGTCGAACATGCCAGGCATTTCGCAATGTATTCCGGTCTCGGAGGCCGCCGACCTTGCGGGGGTGGATGTCCATTGTCCGATCATGAGCCTGCCGTTTGCCTTTCGGACGACACTGGCCACGATTCCAGCGGCGGTGTCCTATTTGCCGGCGCCTGATCCGGATCGGATCCAACTCTGGCAGGAGCGCCTTGGCACGCCCGAGAAATTGCGCGTCGGCCTGGTCTGGTCAGGCAACCCCAATCATCTCGACGACCACAATCGCTCCATCCCGTTGCGCACGTTGTCCCGCCTGCTCGGCGCGGATGCGGCGTTTGTCAGCCTGCAGAAGGAGCCGAAGGCCGAAGACAAGGCCGTGCTCCAGGAGACGAGCGGGATCGTGGACTTGACGGGTCAACTTGCCGATTTCGCCGATACCGCCGCGCTGATCTCATGTCTGGATCTCGTGATCACGGTCGATACCAGTGTCGCTCATCTCGCCGGCGCGCTTGGCTGTCCGACCTGGACGCTTCTGTCGTACACGCCGGACTATCGCTGGCTGCTCGATCGGGACGACAGCGTCTGGTATCCGCGCATGCGCCTGTTCCGTCAGCGCGAAAGGCGCGATTGGGGCGAAGTCATCGATCAGGTCGGAGATGCGCTTCACGAACTGGTTGGGGCGAGGGCGCCGTCCCCGCCGGTCTCGAGCGATGAGATCGCGTGATCCGTCGCCGCTTCAATTCGACGGCTGGCGGCTTGCCGTCAGCTGCTGCCGGTAGCGTTCGGCGTCCCAGTTGAGCAGCAACTGCTCGTGCTGAGACGAGAGATAGCCGATATCGGCCGATAGCGGCAGGCGGCTGGTCACGAGCGCGAGGCAGCTCAGCATGGCCTCGGCGCCCGGGCTGGCGTCGCTGCGGATGATGGCGCCGAGACCCGGCGCGAGGGCCGCGACGGGCGCGGGCAGGCGGCTCGCGTCCGCCCGTGCGAGCAGCGTGGCGAGGCCGCCGGCGCTCTCGATCGTCGGCAGGCCCGGGCCGAGAAACACGACGTGGTCCGGATACAACGAGCCGCCGGTCGCGATGGCGCGGCTGAACGGATCGGTGGCGATGCCGTGGCTACCGGCATCGTGCGGCAGGCGATAGGCGGTGCCGGCGCACAGACGGCGCAAGGCCGCGGCGTCGGCAGCGGGCGCCGGGCGCACCGGCAGCGCCAGCCTGCGCTCGACGTCATGGACCAGCGCCTCGGCCTGATCGCAGCTTTCGGCGCCGACGACGAGGCCGTGATTGCCGAGGATCAGCACGTCGATGCAGTCGCGCGCGACGATGGTGATCACTGCGCGCGCCAGCGGCAGTCCGGGATGAAAGTAGTCGAGATGACGCCAGGCGAGCCCGTCCAGCCGCGCCGCAAATTCATCGCGCGCATCGCGCCGCGCCGCCCAGGCGATGGTGTTGACGGCATGCACGTGCAGCACGACCCGGTGCGGCAGCAGCGCATGCAGCGCGGTCTCGATCGAGGCGCGCAGGGGGCCGGGAGCGGCCAGCGGAATGCGCTCGTCATCAGCGGCGAGCGCATCGCGCGCCGCAGGCAGGAGAACAGGCACGAAGATGTCGTTCGCGTCGGCGTCGGCAAGCCAGGTGCCGGACGCCTTCACCCACAGCACATCATCCTGCTTGAGCGAGGAGTTGCCGCCGGCGCCTTGCACCAGCTCGATGTTGCGGCCGACCCGCGCCGACATCCGGCGCAAATCATCAAGCTCGGCAGGCTCGCGCATTTCGCGTCTCCTTCTCACCACACCAGGTGCTGCATCGTCCAATTCGGCATGCGGCCGGGCGAAGCTGCGAGCTTGCGCGTTGCCGCAGCGAGGTCGGGCGCACCGGCCAGCGTCGTGCGATGCACGCCATCGCCGAGCAGCAGGCTTTGCAGGCCTGCAGCGCGGGCGCCGGCGACGTCATGGTCGAGCGAGTCGCCGATCATCAGCACGCGGTGCGGGTCCGGATCGCCGAGCTGCTCCAGCGCCGCCGCGAAGATCGGCGCATGCGGCTTGCCGACGAAGCTCACCGGGCCGCCGAGCCACTCATAGGCGCGCGCCAGCGTGCCGGGCGCCGGCACGAGGCCGGCCGCACCGAACATCATCAGGTCGGGATTGGCGCAGATCATCGGCACGCCCCGCGCGGCCGCGCCGGTGAATCGATCGCGCCAAAGGTCGGGCTCGGCGAGGTCGTCATCGAGGCCGCCGAGCAGGATGAAGTCGGCGTCACGCATATCCGTCACGAGGACGAGGTCGAGCCCGTCGATCAGCGAGCAATCGCCGCCCCGGGTGATCAGGAAGCAGGCATTGCCACAATCGGTGAAGGGTTCGCGGGTGCGGTCGCGCAGGCCGGTCCATGTCACCTCGCCCGAGGTGAGAATGCCGTCATAGGTCGAGCGCGGCAGGCCGAGCCGGGCGAGGCGCTCGGCATTGGCGCTTGCGCGCTTGCCGGAGTTCGACAGCACCAGGATATGCTTGCCGGCCTCGCGCAGCCGCAGGACGCAGTCGTGCGCGGCCGGAAGCACCGTCCTGCCGTCATGTAACGTGCCCCATTGGTCGAGCAGGACGTGATCGAACCGGTCGGCAATGGCGGACAGGCCGCTGATCTCGCACGCCGCCGCCGTCATCGTGGCGGTCCCTGCAGCGCCAGCAGCGCGGTGCCGTAGCTCGCTTCGGTCTGCGCGGCGACGCTGACAGGCACGCCGACGATGCGCCGGCGGATATCGGTCCAGGCATCATTTCGGGCGCCGCCGCCGATGCTGATCACCCGCCGTAGCGCCGGCGCGCCGAGCGCGTGCAGGCGCTGATAGGCCAGCGCCTCGACGCTTGCGATGCCTTCGAGCAGCGCCTGGAAGAAGCGATGATCCTCGACCGGACGTGGCTGGATCCGCGGCGCCAGCGCGGGATCCGCGATCGGAAAACGTTCGCCGGGTTTGGGCAGCGGATAGTAGTCGAGCCCGGTCGGCTCGTCGGGGCGGAGCAACGGCGTCATGCGGTCCATGTCGGCGGCGGTGAAATGCGCAAGCAGCGCGGCGCCACCGGAGTTCGATGCGCCGCCGGCGAGCCATTTGTCGCCGAGACGATGCGAGTACACGCCCTGATCGGCGGCGAAGATCGGCTGCGTCGCGATCAGCTTCACCACCAGCGTGGTGCCGAGCGAGGTCACCGCATCGCCCGGCGCATCGGCGCCGGTGGCGATGAAGGCGGCGACGCCGTCGGTGGTGCCGGCGACGATGCGCGCCGACGGCGACAGACCGAGCGCGCGCGCGGTCGACGGATCGATATCGGCGAATGGCGTGCCCGGCACGAGAACGCTCGGCAGGACGTCGCGGGGAACGCCGAGCTGATCGATCCAGCGCGGCCATTCGCGCCTGACGGGGTCATAGCCAAGCTTCAGGGCGTTGTTCTCATCGCTGACGCCGTGATGGCCGGCGAGGCGTCCGGCGATCCAGTCGGCCTGGTGCACGGCTTGCCGCGCGCCGCTCGTGGAGGCGAGCAGATGCAACAGCTTGGCGAGCGGGCTGCTCGTGCCATGCGCACCGCTCTCGGGCGGCGCGATTGCGGCGATGCGCCTGGCCTCGTCGACGGCGCGGGCATCATTGTACATCAGGCCGAGCGAGCGGGGCCGCCCGTCGGCGTCGATCAGCAGCAAGGTGCCGGAGGTGCCGTCGACCGCAATGCGCGCGACGGCGCCGAGATTGACGATCCTGCCGAGCTTGTCGAGCGCCGCGACCGTCGCCTGCCACCACAGCTCGGGATCCTGGTCGATGGCGTTGCCGTCCTGACGCGGCGCGACCAGCGGAACGGAGGCTGCGCCCTTGATCTCGCCGCTGATATCGACGACGCAGGCGCGCACACCGCTCGTGCCCACGTCGATGCCGACAAACAACTCCGTCATGCGACCTCATCCCGTTGTGTGCCGGCGAGCATGGCTGTGCTCGCCCGGCGCGTCATCCCTGACGCGCTGCAGCACGTTTGGGGGATTGACGGCCGGACCGGCGTCTGCAATTTTTTGCAAGGTGTGAAGAATTTTGCAAGCGGGCATTCAGGCGTGACGACAGCTTCCGACAGGGCGCCCATGGTGGACGGCGAGGCCTCGCTCGCGACGCGCGCCGCCTGGCTGTATTTCGCGGCCGGGCTGACGCAGTCGGAGGTCGCCGACCGCCTCAACATCCAGAGCACCAAGGCGCATCGCCTGATCGCGCGGGCCAGCCGCGAGGGCATGATCCGTGTCTTCGTCGAGGGTCCCGTCGCCGAATGCGTCGCACTCGAGAACGTGCTGGCCGAACGCTACGGGCTCGACTTCTGCCGTGTTGCGCCGGATCTCGGCGAGGGCGATCTGCCACTGAAGGCGCTCGCGCTGGAGGGTGCGAGCTTCCTGCGCCAGGTGCTGGAGCGCGGCGACGACAAGATCATCGGCGTCGGCCACGGTCGCACGCTTGCGGCGGTGGTGGCGCAACTGCCGCAGACGCCGGCGCGCGACGTGCAGTTCGTGTCGCTGCTCGGCGGCCTGACGCGCAAATTCGCCGCCAACCCGTTCGATGTGATCCATCGCCTGGCCGAGCGCACCGGCGCCGAAGCCTATCTGCTGCCGGTGCCGGTGTTCGCCAACTCCGTCGCCGATCGCCGCGTGCTGATGCAGCAGTTCGGCATATCGGACGTGTTCGCGCTGGCGCAGCGGGCGTCGCTGCTGTTCGTCGGCATCGGCCAGATCCATGCCGACGGCTTCCTGGTGTCGAGCGGCATGATCAAGCCGGATGAGGTCGTCGAGCTGAAGCGCGCCGGCGCCTGCGCCGATCTGCTCGGGCATTTCTTCAACGCCCAGGGCGAGCTGCTCGATCTCGATCTTTCAGCGCGCGCCACCTCGATGGCCGCTGCCGATCTGAAGAAACACCGCATCGTCGCCATCGGCGGCGGCGAGGCAAAGATCACGGCCCTGCGCGCGGTGCTGCGCAGCGGCTTCCTGAACGGTCTCATCATCGATGAGGTAACCGCTCAGGCATTGGCGACCGACAAGCCGGAGAAAACATCCGGCAACTCCAAGAACAAGAGTCGGAAGGGCAGGTAACGCGAACACGTCTCTACAAAAAACAAAGGGAGGGTTGAATGTACGATCGTGAGAAGAATCTCTTTGCGGCCTATGCCGGCAAGCGCATCAGCCGGCGTGATCTGCTCGACGGCGCTGCCAAGCTCGGCATCGCCGGTGTCGCCGCCAATGCCGCCTTTGCCTCAGCGATGTCGAGGGCGATGGCCGCTGACTTCAACTGGAAGGCCCATAGCGGCAAGACCGTCAAGCTGCTCTTGAACAAGCATCCTTACGTCGATGCGATGATCGGCGACATCGAGGCGTTCAAGAGCCTCACCGGCATGAACGTCACCTACGACATCTTCCCGGAGGACGTCTATTTCGACAAGGTGACGGCGGCGCTGTCGTCGAAGTCCGATCAGTACGACGCCTTCATGACCGGCGCCTACATGACCTGGACCTACGGTCCGGCCGGCTGGATCGAGGACCTCAACGCCTACATCAAGGATCCGGCCAAGACCAATCCGGCCTTCGCCTGGGACGATGTGCTGCCGGGCCTGCGCTCCTCCACCGCCTGGGACGGCGTCGCCGGCTCCGAGCTCGGCTCCGGCAAGGCCAAGCAGTGGTGCATCCCGTGGGGCTACGAGCTCAACAACATCACCTATAACCGCAAGATCTTCGACAAGGTCGGCGTCAAGCCGCCCACCAATCTCGACGACATGCTGGAGGTCGCGGCCAAGATCACCAAGGACGCTGGCGGCCCCTATGGCGTCGGCGTGCGCGGTTCGCGCTCGTGGGCGACCATCCATCCGGGCTTCCTCTCGGCCTACGCCAATTTCGGCCAGAAGGATTTCGTGATGGAAGGCGGCAAGCTGAAGGCCGCGATGAACACCAAGGCCTCCAAGGACTTCCACGAGAAATGGGTCAAGATGATCCAGGGGTCGGGTCCGAAGAACTGGTCGACCTACACCTGGTATCAGGTCGGCACGGACCTCGGCGCCGGCGCCTCCGGCATGATCTTCGACGCCGACATTCTCGGCTACTTCATGAACGGCGGCGAGAACAAGGAGCGCGGCAATCTCGGCTACGCGCCGTTCGCGGCCAATCCGGCCGCGAAGGCACCGACGCCGAACGTCTGGATCTGGTCGCTGGCGATGTCGAGCTTCTCCAAGCAGAAGGATGCGGCCTGGACCTTCATGCAGTGGGCGGCCTCCGTCGAGCACGATCTGTTCGGTGCCCGCAAGATGGATTTCGTCAATCCGGTCCGCGCCTCCGTGTGGAAGGACGGCGAATTCCGCGACCGCATCGCCAAGTCCTATCCTGGCTATCTCGAGCAGCATGACCTCTCGGCGCCCGGTGCGAAGATCTACTTCACGGCGCAGCCGCTGTTCTTCGACCTCACGACGGAGTGGGCGGCCTCGCTGCAGAAGATGGTGGCCAAGGAGATCGGCGTCGATGAGGGCCTCGACAAGCTTGCCGAGAGCATCAATCGTCAGCTGAAGCAGGCCGGCCTCGGCTGAGGCCGCGCCGCATCTCCCATGACCGCCTGCCGGCCCGGACGCTCCCCACAAGCGTCCGGGTCGGCCCCATCCCGCGCTGATGTGATCACGCCTGTCATGAGCATGGCCCAACTTGTCGAGACCAAGGCGACGGCGCGCCGCACGAAACGCTGGCGCGGCCGGCTGCTGCCGTATCTGCTGAGCCTGCCGGCGCTGCTGGTCTGCATCGCCATCCTGGTGCCGTTCGTGACCGCTGCGGTCTATTCATTGCAGCGCTACCGGCTCAATCTGCCGTATCTGCGCGGCTTCATCGGCATCGACAACTATATCGACTTCCTGTCCGATCCGGCGTTCTGGAACACGCTGCGCATCTCGCTGGTCTATACCGCGGTGACCGTCATCGCCGAGCTGCTGCTCGGCCTCGGCATCGCGCTGCTGCTGCGGCGGCCGACGCGCTTCCACAATGCCGTGTCGATCATGCTGCTGCTGCCGCTGATGACGGCCCCGGCGATCGCAGCCCTGATGTGGAAGCTGATGACCAATCCGAGCTTCGGCATCCTGTCCTATCTGGTCGGGCTGCTCGGCGTGCACGACTTCAAATGGGCGTCCGATCCGTCGACCGCGCTGTTCACCGTCGTGCTGGTCGACGTCTGGGTCTACACGCCGTTCATCATGATCCTGCTCCTGGCTGGCCTGCGCTCGCTGCCGCGGCAGCCGTTCGAAGCGGCGGCGCTCGACGGCGTGCCGGCGAGCTTCGTCTTCTTCCGCATCACCCTGCCGATGCTCGCGCCCTACATCATCACCGCCTCGCTGTTCCGGCTGCTCGATTCGATCCAGCAGTTCGACATCGTCTATGCGATGACGCAAGGCGGCCCCGGCGACCGGCTGATGGTGTTCCAGGTCCAGGCCTATCTCGAGTTCTTCCAGTACACCAATGTCGGACGCTCGGCGGCGCTGCTGATGATCCTGTGGCTGATCACCAACATCCTGTCCAACATCTTCATAAAGAACTGGCTCCGGTTGCGCGAACGCGCCCACGGCCACGCCTGAGGAGAGAGGTCATGGATCACTCCAGTCTGGCAGGGCGCATCTTCCGCGGCATCGCGCTGGCGTTGGTGCTTCTGTTCTTCATGTTTCCGATCGTCTGGATCCTCCTGATGTCGTTCCAGACCAATGAGCAGATCCTGCGCATCCCGCCGCGCATCCTGTTCGAGCCGACGTTCGCCAATTATGAGGCGCTGATCTCGGGCCAGCTCAAGACCGCCGCCGGCAATCTGCAGCTCACCTTCATGCGCAATCTGATGAACAGCTTCGTGCTGTCGAGCGCGTCGGTGATCCTGGCGCTGCTGCTCGGCGTCCCCGCGGCCTATGCGTTCGCGCGCTTCAAGTTCCGGCTCGGCGAGACCATCGCCTTCACGCTGCTGTCGTTCCGCTTCGCGCCGCCGCTCCTGGTGCTGCTTCCGCTGTCGCTGTACTACCAGCAGCTTGGCCTCAACGACACCTATTTTGGCATCGTCTGGGTCTACCAGCTGATCGCGCTGCCGCTGATCCTGTGGATCGTGCGCGGCTATTTCGAGGACATCAGTCCCGACATCGAGCACGCCTACCGGCTCGCGGGGCATTCCTGGCGCGAGGCGTTCACCCGCATTGCCGTGCCGCTGGCCGGGCCCGGCATCGCCGCGGCGGGCCTGCTGTCCTTCATCTTCTGCTGGAACAACTTCGTCTTTGCGCTGATCCTGGCCTCGGCCGACAAGCAGCCGGTAACGGTCGGCGCATTGGCCTTCGTGACGGCGTCCGGTATCCAATACGGCCAGATCGCCGCCGCGATCGTGCTGTCGGTCACCCCGACATTGCTGCTCGCGCTCTATGCGCAGCGCTATCTGGTCGAAGGTCTCTCGCTCGGTGCAGTGAAGGGTTGAGGATACATGGCGCGTCTCGAACTCCAATCGGTCGACAAGAGCTTCGGCGCGGCAAGCTGCGCCAAGGGCGTGTCGCTGACGGTCGAGCCCGGCGAGATCGTCGCGGTGTTCGGCCCGTCCGGCAGCGGCAAGACCGTGCTGCTGCGGATGATTGCCGGCATGTTCGAGCCTGACGGCGGCGACATCCTGGTCGGCGGCCGCTCGATCGTCGACGCGCCGCCGGAGCAGCGCGGCATCGGCATGGCGTTCCAGAATTTTGCCCTGTTTCCGCACATGAGCGCGCGCGACAACATCGCCAGCGGGCTGCGCGCGACGGGCGCGGCCGACATTGCGGCCAAGGTTGCGGCAATGAGCCGGCTGTTGAAGATCGAGCACGTGCTCGGCCACAAGCCTCGTGAACTGTCCAACGGCCAGAAGCAGCGCACCGCGCTGGCGCGCGCGCTGATCGGCAATCCCGGGGTGCTGTTGCTCGACGATCCCTTGCGCAACGTCGATGCCAAGCTGCGCTATGAGATGCGGTTGGAGCTGCCGAGCCTGCTGCGCAGGAGCTCTGCGGCGGTGCTCTACGTGACGCAGGATTATCGTGAGGCGATGGCAATCGCCGATCGCATTGCCGTGCTGATCAATGGCCGCCTGGTGCAGGTGGCGCGTCCGGAGGAGATCTATGCGAGGCCGGCGTCGGTCGCCGTGGCCCGGCTGTTCGGCGATCCCAGCATCAATCTTGCCGAGGTCACGCCGGTGGCGGAGCAGGGGCGGCTGACCGCATCTGTTGCCGGGACGCTGATCCGGCTCGATGCGGACGGCGTGCCGTCCAATATGCGTGAGCGTTGCTGGCTTGGCGTCCGGCCCGACGATGTCGTGGTGACGCGTGATGGCGGCGAGGGTGTGATCCCGGCGCGGATCGTCGCGGTCACGCCGATCCACGAGCGCGCCGTGGTGCTGCTGCGCTTCGCCGACGGATCCGAGTGGCTGGCGGCGCAGGCGCCCGAGGCGCTGGAGGCGCATGCCGACGAGGACGTGTTCGTGCGGTTCGCGCCGGAAGCGGCGCTGCTGTTCGACCACGCCACGGGCGAGCGCATCGGCCTAGCGCCGCGGCGGCAGGCGGCGTGAGGATCGGGGATGGGCATGCTCGAAATCCGCAACGTCGACAAGGTCTATCACAGCCGGGGCAAGCCGCCGGTTCATGCCGTGCGCGCGCTCGATATGGAGGTGAAGGCCGGCGAGATCGTCGCGCTGCTCGGCTCTTCCGGCTGCGGCAAGACCTCGACGCTGCGCATGATCGCCGGCTTCGAGAGCGTCAGTTCAGGGTCGATCGCGCTGGCGCAGCGGACGATCCATGATCTGGCGCCGGCGAAGCGCAAGGTGGCGATGGCGTTCGAAGGCTATTCGTTGTACCCGCCGCTCACGGTGCGTGAGAACATTGCGTTCGCGCTGAAGGCGCGGCAATTGTCGCGCGCCGAGATCGCGCAACGCGTTGTCAGCATTGCCCGCCTGGTGGAGATCGAGGACATTCTCGATCATCATCCCCACGCGCTTTCCGGCGGACAGCAGCAGCGGGTGTCGCTGGCCCGAGCGCTGGTGCGTGATGCCGACCTCTATCTGCTCGACGAGCCGATGGGTCAACTGGAGCCGCAGCTGCGTGCCGTGCTGCGCGGCCGCATCAAGGGTCTGCTCGCCGAGCGCGGCATGACGGCGATCTTCGTCACCCATGACCAGACCGAGGCGAGCGCACTTGCCGATCGCATCGCCGTCATGGAAGACGGCGTGCTTCAGCAGTTCGCCAGCGAGCGGGAGCTGAAGAACCGCCCGGCCAATCTGTTCGTCGCGAGCTTCATTGGCGAGCCGCCGATGAACCTGATGGAGGCTGTGGTGACGCAGGAGGAAGGCGGGTTCCGCCTGTCTGTGGGCTCCGATGTTGCCTTTCACATCCCCGGGCAGACGTTGGACGCGGCGGGACAGCAGACGCTGGTGCGGGCCGATCGGATCAAGGTCGGCATCCGGCCGCAGCGGATCGCGATCGGCAGCGGCGAGGCGCGGCTGCGCGTGGTCTCCAACCAGTGGCTCGGCGATCAGTCGCATATTGCGGGCGAGTGCGCCGGTCATCTGCTGGTCGGCGTGACATCCAGCAAGGTCGCGGCGCGACCGGGCGACGTCGTGCCCTGCGCGCTGGAGTCACGCCATCTCCATATTTTCGGCGCCGACGGCGTTTGCGTCCGCCACGCGGAGGCGCGCTGAACATGACCTCGGCTGCGATCCGCAACGTGATCATCGGTATCGACGCCGGGACCTCGGTGATCAAGGCGGTGGCGTTTGCGCGGGATGGACGGCAGCTCGGGGATTTCGCGATTCCCAACAGCTACGCGACGTTGCCGGGCGGCCGCGTCGAGCAGGACATGGCGCGGACCTGGACCGACACCGTCGCGGCCTTGCGCGGCCTGGGCGGCACGCTGCCGGATCTGTCCCGTCGCGTCGCCGCGATCGCCGTGACCGGGCAGGGCGACGGCACCTGGCTGATCGATGCGGACGGCCATCCCGTCGCGCCCGCGCTGCTGTGGCTCGACTCGCGCGCGGCAGGGTTCGTCGAAGCCTTCCGCGGTGGCGAGCGCAATGCCGCGCACTATCAGCGCACCGGATCGGGGCTCAACGCTTGCCAGCAGGGGGCGCAACTGGCCTGGCTGCAGGCGCATGACGCAGAGATGCTGGGACGCGCGGGTACGGCGTTCCACTGCAAGGACTGGCTCTACTTCAAGCTGACCGGTGAGCGGGCCACGGACCCGTCCGAGGCGACGTTCTCCTGCGGCGACTTTCGCAAGCGCGGCTTCGACGGCGAGGCGGCGCGTCTCATCGGCATCGCTGGTTCCGCGCGCCTGTTTCCAGATGTCGTCGATGGTGTCACGACGACGCATGGCTTGACTGCGGCGGCCGCGGCGGAGACGGGCTTGCCCGAGGGCGTGCCGGTGTCGCTCGGCTATGTCGACGTGATCTGCAATGCGCTCGGTGGCGGGCTGTATGATCCCACGCCCGACGTCGGCTGCACCATCATCGGCTCGACCGGCATGCACATGCGGCTGGCGAACAGCGCCGACGCGGTCAAGCTGAATGCCGAGGCGACCGGCTATACGATGCCGTTCCCGGTGCCGGACCACTATGCCCAGATGCAGTCGACCATGGCTGCGACCTTGAACATCGACTGGTTGCTCGATGTCGCGCGAGGCGTGCTCGCCATGGAAGGCATCGCCCGGTCGCGCAATGATCTGATCCGGCGGCTGGACGAGCGCGTGCTCGCGGCGAAGGCGGGCGAGCTGCTTTATCACCCTTTCATCTCCGATGCTGGCGAGCGCGGACCATTCGTGTCCCACGAGGCGTCTGCGCAACTGGTCGGCCTGCGCACCCGTCACGGCTACTGGGATCTGATGCGCGCCGTGATGGAGGGACTGGCCTTCGCCGCACGCGACTGCTACGCGGCGATGGGACCGCTGCCGACGGAAATTCGCCTGACCGGAGGCGCGGCACGCAGCCGCGCGCTCGGCGCAATTCTTGGCGCGGCACTCGGCAGCACGATTCGAGTCTGCCGTCGCGAGGAAGCCGGCGCGTCGGGGGCGGCGATGATCGCCACGGTCGCGACCGGACTCTACCCGGACATGATGATCTGCGCGGAGGAATGGGTGAGACCGTATCTGGATGAGCCGCAGGCGCCGGATGCGGCGCTGGCGGAGCGCTATGCGCAGCTGTTCCCGGCCTATGTCGAGGCTCGCCTCGCGGCGCGGCCGGTGTGGAAGCAGCTTGCGGCCCAGCGTGCAGGAGCCAATCATGTCTAGCTCCATCGCCATCATCGGCGACCGCTTCATGCTGCCCTCGGTGTTCGCCGAACGCATCACCGCCATCTGCGGCGACGGCGTCGACATCCGCATGCTCGAACAGCCCTGGCCGGACGAGCCGATGGAGCATGGCTATGCCGGCTCCAAGCTCGATGGTCTCAAGGAGTTCATGGGCGATCCGGATGAGCTCGCCGAATTCATCGGCGAAGCGCCGCTGCTGGTGACGCATCTCGCGCCGATCTCGCGCGCGATGCTGCAGCGGCTGCCAAGGCTCAAGTTCATCGCGGTGTCGCGCGGCGGTCCGGTCAATGTCGACATGCAGGCGGCGCGCGATCATGGCGTGCTGGTCGTCAACACGCCCGGACGAAATGCCAGCGCGGTGGCGGAGTTCACCATCGGCGCGATGCTCGCGGAGACCCGTCTGATCAGGAGCGGTCACGAGTCGATGCGGGGCGGGGAGTGGCGCGGCGATCTTTATCGCGCCGACCGGACCGGACGCGAGCTCGGGGAGATGACCGTCGGCATCGTCGGCTATGGCGCGATCGGCACGCGCGTCGTGAAGCTGCTCAAGGCGTTCGGCTGCAGGATCCTGGTGACCGACCCTTACGTCCAGCTCAGCGCCCAGGACCGCAACGACGGTGTCGAGCACGTCGCGCTTGCCGATCTTCTGGCACGCGCCGACGTCATCAGCCTGCATGCCCGCGTGACGCCGGAGACCACCGGCTTCATCGATCGCGAGGCGCTGGCGAAGATCAAGCCGGGGGCGATCCTGATCAACACCGCGCGCGGTCCGCTGGTCGACTACAAGGCGCTGTTCGAGGTGCTCAGCTCGGGACGGTTGGCCGGCGCGATGCTCGACACCTTTGCGGTCGAGCCGGTGCCGCCGGACTGGCCGCTGTTGCAGCTCCCGAATGTCACGCTGACGCCGCACATCGCCGGCGCATCCGTGCGCACCGTCACCTTTGCCGCCGACCAGGCGGCCGAAGAGGTTCGCCGCTATCTGGCCGGCGAGCCGCCGCTCAATCCCTGCTGACGACGAAAGGTTTTCGACATGAATCGCGAGGAACGGCTGATCCGCGAGAACATCATCGCCAAATGCCGATGGATGAATGCGTCGGGGCTGAACCAGGGCACTTCGGGCAACATTTCCGCCCGCTACAAGGACCGCATGCTGATCACGCCCTCGGCGACGCCCTATGACTCGATGAAGCCGGAGATGATCGCCTCGATGCCGCTCGAGGGTGAATACGGTTCCTGGGAGGGGCCGTTGAAGCCCTCGACGGAATGGCGCTTTCATCTCGACATCATGCGCGGCCGTCCGGATGTCGGCGGCGTCGTTCACACGCATTCCACCTATGCCACCGTGCTCGCCATCGCGCGCAAGCCGATCCCGGCCTGCCACTACATGATGGCGGCGTTCGGCGGCACCGACATCCGCTGCGCCGGCTATGCGCGGTTCGGCACGGCCGAATTGTCCGAGCTTGCGCTGGAGGCGCTGGAAGGCCGCAACGGCTGCCTGCTGGCCAATCACGGCATGATCGCGGTCGGCGCCAACCTCGACAAGGCGATGTGGCTTGCGGTCGAGCTCGAGACCATCGCGAAGCAGTACTACCTGTCGCTCGCCCTCGGCCAGCCGCACATTCTGGGTGACGCCGAGATCGCCGAGACGGCGCAGGGCTTTTCGACCTATGGCCTGCAGGAGCCGAAGGCGAAAGCGGCAAAGCCGGCCAAGGCTGCGACGAAGGCGCGTGCCGCTGCGCGCAGCAAGCCAGAGAAGAAGCGCAGCAGCAAGCGATGAATGCGACGGTCTCACGCAGCGGAACCGATCACGGTCTGTTGGACCTCGCCGTGATCGGCGGCGGCATCAATGGCGCTGGTATCGCCCGAGATGCCGCCGGCCGCGGCCTGAAGGTGCTGCTGTGCGAGAAGGACGATTTTGCGCAAGGCACCTCGTCGCGATCGGGCAAGCTGATCCATGGCGGCTTGCGCTATCTGGAGTACTACGAATTCCGCCTGGTGCGCGAAGCGCTGATCGAGCGCGAGGTGCTGTTGGCCTCGGCGCCGCACATCATCTGGCCGATGCGCTTCGTGCTGCCGCACTCGCCGGAGCAGCGTCCCGCCTGGCTGGTGCGCACCGGGCTGTTCCTCTACGACCATCTCGGCGGCCGCAAGCAGCTGCCGGCGAGCCGCAACGTCGATCTCGCGCACGAGCCGGAGGGCGCGCCGCTGCGCCCCGAGTTCCGGCGCGGCTTCGAATATTCGGACTGCTGGGTCGACGATGCCCGGCTGGTGATCCTCAATCTCGTCGATGCCGCGCAAAAGGGAGCCATCATCCTGCCGCGCACCCGCGCCGTGAGTGCACGGCGTGAGGGCGATGCCTGGCGTCTGGAGATGCGCTCCGAAGACGGCGAGGTTCAGATCGTCCGAACGAAGGCGCTGGTGAATGCCGCTGGTCCCTGGGTGCAGGACGTGGTGCAGGGTGTCGCCGGGCTCAACTCCGCGCACAATGTGCGGCTCGTAAAGGGCAGCCATCTCGTGGTGCCAAAATTCTGGAGCGGATCGCAGGCCTATCTGCTGCAGAACACCGACCGCCGCGTGATCTTCGTCAATCCCTATGAGACCGACCTGGCGCTGATCGGGACCACCGACATCGTGCATGACGGTCGCGCAGACGACGTCGCTGTCGATGGTGCCGAGATCGACTATCTGCTCGCCGTGCTCAAGCGCTATTTCCGGGCCGCGCCGGGCAAGGGTGATATCATTCACGCCTTCTCCGGGGTGCGGCCGCTCTACGATGACAACGCCGACAATCCGTCGGCGGTGACGCGCGACTACGTGTTCGAGATGCATGGTGCGCCCGGACAGCCGCCGTTGCTGTCGATCTTCGGCGGCAAGATCACGACGTTTCGCCGGCTCGCCGAGCAGGCAATGGAACGTCTCGCGCCGTGGTTTCCGCAGATGGCGCCGGCATGGACGGCGGACGCGCGTCTTCCGGGCGGCGATTTTGGCGTGCCATTCGATCAGTTCCTCGCTGATCTCGCGGGCGCCTATCCGGGATTGCCGCGCGATGTAGTGGCGCACTATGCGCGGCTCTACGGCACCCGCGCGCGCGACCTGCTCGGAGCGTCCCGCAACGTCGGCGATCTCGGCCGCCATTTCGGTGCCTCGTTCTATGAGCGCGAGCTCGTTTTCCTGCGCGAGCAGGAGTGGGCCGTCACGGCCGCCGACGTCCTCGACCGGCGCACCAAGCATGGCCTGCATCTGAGCCGCGCCGAGCGCGAGGCGTTCGAGCACCAGCTTTGATCGCGTCTTGACGCGTCGAGCCCCTCCGCGACCGCCGCAGCGCTTGGCGGGTGCCGATGACACGCCCCGGCAAACCGTGCTATCGAGCGCCCGCGATATGGATCGCGACGCGCCTGGAGACGCGGAATTCGGCACAATCCGGACCTTCGCCGATGCTCCCTGCGCAGATCGATTCGCAATCAAACCGCCCGACGACCTCCTGAATTCGACGCCATGCCGGACCAGATCAAAGCGAGAGCCGACCATCGGCGCGGTCCGCGGCAGGAAGGCATCGTCGACGCCTGGACGAGGTTCGCGTCCGGCTCCTGGATGGACCGGCGCTGGACTCCGTGGATCATCGTGCTGAGTGGCCTCGTGCTGGCGCTGCTGTGTGATGCCTTCGTGGCCCACATGCTTTCCGTCAACTATCGGGAGACCTATCGGACCACCGAGGCCGCCAACGGAGATCTCGCCCGCGCGCTCGAAGAATACATGTTGCGCAACATCCAGGGCGTCGACGTGCTCTTGAACACGACAATCGACAGTCTCAAGCAGGACCCATCGCTGCTCACTGCCGGCAATCCGGCCCTGATCGGCGAGTTGAAGCGCAGGGTGGTGCCGTACCCCGCCGCGGGCGGCATCGTCGTGCTGGATGCGGACGGCAATCTGCTCGGCGACAGCGCCGGCAACGGAGTTCCCGGCCGTGAGAACAATTTCGCCGATCGGGCCTATTACAAGGTCCAGCGCGATGACCCCGGCCGCGGTCTCTTCATCGACGTGCCGGTGGCCTCGCGCGTGAACAGGGGTCGGTTCATCGCGGTCAGCCGCGCCTTGATGATGCCGGACGGACGATTTGCCGGCGTGATCGTCGTGGCGGTGGACTACGAGAATCTGCGGCAGTTCTTCCTGTCGCTGAACGTGGGGCAGCGCGGAACGGTGACGCTCTATCGCGACGACGGCACGATCCTGCTGCGCTCGCCGCATGCCGACGATTTCGCCGGCCGCAACGTCGGGTCCAATCGCCTGTTCAGCCTCTATCTCCCGCAGGCGCCTCACGGCAGCTTCGAGGGCAGCGGCATGACGGACGGGACGTCGCGGAGCATCAGCTATCGGCGCGTCGCCGGCCTGCCGCTGGTGGTGACCGTGGCGCGCGACCCGGTCGAGTATCTGGCCGGCTGGAAGAACAATGCGCTGTACTACAGCGCCATCGCCGCCGGCCTCAATCTGCTGATCGCCGGATTCGGCCTCGTCCTGGCGCGGCAATGGCGGCTGCGCGCGGCCTCCGAGCAGGCGCTGCGCGACAGTTTCGAGCAGCATCTGCTGGTCACGGAGAACGTGCCCGCGCTGATCGTCCAGGTCGGCGCCGATGGTGACATCCGCTATGCCAACCGCGTCGCGCGCGAATGGTATGCGCAGCCGTCCAGCGGGGTCGGTCGCAGCCGGCGGATCGACGACTACATCGACCCCGCGCGGCGAGACGAGGTGAGGCCGAAGATCGAGGCCGCGCTGGCCGGCCGAACCGCGGGCGGTGAGGAGAAGATCGCGTTTCCCGACGGCCGTGAACGCTGGTGCGAGACCATTCGCGTGCCGGATCGCAGCCAGGATGGCACGGTGCGCGGCTATTTCGTGCTGTCGGTCGACATCACCGAGCGCAAGCGCATCGAGGACGAACTGCGTCAGGCGCAGAAGATGGAGGCCATCGGCCAGTTGGCGGGAGGCATCGCGCACGACTCCAACAACATGCTGGCGGCGACGCTCGGCAATCTCGATCTGCTGCTCGACGCGCTCACGCCCGGCGAAAGCTCCCGTCGCAGCATGGTCGAGCGGGCGATCGAGGCGGCGGAGCGGGTCGCCGATCTCAACCGCCGGCTGCTCGCCTTCGCCCGCAAGCAGGCGCTGCAGCCGCAGGTCACCGACGTGAACCAGCTCGTCAACGGCATGACGACCATCCTGCAGCGGACGCTCGGCGAGAACATCGAGATCGAATTGGCGCAGGACCCGATGCTGTGGCACTGCCTGATCGATCCGACGCAATTGCAGAACGCGCTGCTCAATTTGGCGCTCAATGCGCGGGACGCGATGGACGGCGGCGGGCGCCTGACGATCGCGACGACGAATGCCGTGCTCGACCAGCCGCTCGACGACGGCGACGAGCGCATCATGCCCGGGGACTACGTGACGATCGCGGTGTCGGACCTGGGGGCCGGCATGCCGCCCGAGATCGCGCGCCGCGCCTTCGAGCCGTTTTTCACCACCAAGGAATTCGGCAAGGGCAGCGGCCTCGGCCTCAGCATGGTCTATGGCTTTGCGCGGCAATCGGGCGGCACGGTGCTGATCGACAGCCGGGTGGCGGAAGGCACATGCGTCACGCTGTATCTGCCAAGCGCGGGGCCGGGCGCCACGGGCCGCGCGCGCGCCGGCGCGCCGCGGCTGGCGCGGCCGCAGACCGGCGAGCGGATCCTGGTGGTCGAGGACAATCCGCTGGTCGGCGCGATGGCATCGACCATGCTGACGTCGATGGGCTACAGCCCGGTCGTCGTCACCCATGCGGCAGCCGCGATCGCCGCGCTGGAGCGGTCGGACCCGTTCGCGCTGCTGCTGACCGACATTCTGCTGCCGGATGCCATGACCGGCATCGACCTGGCGCGCGAGGTGCGCCGCCGATGGCCTGAGCTGCCGATCGTCTTCATGTCCGGCTTCGCCGACCCCTCGCTGGTGCCGGAAGATTTCCGCGCGACGAGCAGGCTGCTCGCCAAGCCGTTCCGGCTCGGCCAATTGTCGGAGGCGATCGTCTCGGCCCTGGCCGGCAGGAAGGCGACGTGAGCCCGCGGGCGATCATGCGGTGAGCGATCCCGTGTTCGCCCCGATCGACAGCGCCGTCCGGGCAAGTCCTTTCCGCCTCGCGGCGCGCAGGGCGCCCGAGCTGTGCCGGTCGTTTCGCCCTCTCGACGACGAGGGCGCGGGGAATGCCGGGTGCTGGCCGCACCCATGGCCCGCCTGCGAACAAGAATGCAGGCGGCAGGAACCACAGGTTCAGCCGAGACATCCCGGCATTCCCCGCGCGATGGTTTTCCGGCTTATACGTCCTCTCCCCGGGGACCGGCTGTCTTGCCCCCGTCACCCGCGCAACGCGAACGCGTTGTCGCGAGCTTGGCCTCAGCATCGGGAGGCCAGGACCCTACGATTTCGCCGGCGCAACGGCTTCGTTCGTCCGCATGACCTTCGTCATGCTGCGAACCGCCGCGCCCACCGCATCCCACCCCGCGTGCCGTGACGATCGCGATACGCCCCTCGTGCCGAGGCGGGACGGCTGCACTCAATCATGATTTCTGAAAATGAGAAAGCGGAATATTTTCGCCGGACGGACTGGACAGGGGTGATGTGCTTGAGGCGTCTCGTGAAATGAGAATCTCCGCGCATCGACCTTGGCCCATGATTGGGGGCCCAGGGCGTGGGGAGGCAAGGGCCGAGTCGCCCGTCGGGTCGGGACTTGGGCTTGAGACAGTCGTCCATCGGATGATTGCAGCGCTTCGGAGGTCGAGTCCGTCGGTATATCGAGAGACGAGACGGGCGCGTTCTACGTGCGGGTCGATGTCGAGCCGGGCGCTGACAAGGCGCGCATCAGTCGCTTGTGGAAAGAGATCGGCGCACCGGTTGTGGTGCGAACGGTTTCTGGCAGGCTCGTGAGCCACTCGCGATCGTTTGGACCCAATGACAGGTCCCGCGAACGAGCCGGTGCCGACCGGCTTAGTAGCTGTGGTCTTTCGCACCTCCGCTGCTCGGTGGGAGTGGAGAAGCATCAGCCGTCTGTCGTGAGCTTGCGGAAGTCGCTCTGCTGCTGAGGGCACTTTCAGTTGTGGGCCCCAGCGAGTGCGCTGGGTTACGCCGGAGGCTTCACCTCACTCCACCGCATCCTTCTTCGCAATCCGGTGCAGCTGCTCGAACAGATCGGCCTGCTCACTCGTACAGAGACACACACCCTGCGCGGAGTCGGCATCGCCGGCGTTGAGGTAGGCGTGGCCCATGGTGCTGTCGAGATACATGCCGTCGCCCTCGTGCAGGATCTCCGGGGCGTAGAATTCGGTGTGCACGGCGATGGTGCCGCGGGTGACGAGGAAATACTCCTCGCCGCTGTGGCGGAGCAGGGGGCCGAACTCCTCGAGCGTGCGGGCGCGCACCTCGGCGATCATCGGCACCATGCGCTTTCCGATCAGGTCGGTGCATTGATAGGTGTAGGTGTAGAACCTGGTGTTGACGATCTGGCCCTGGCCGGCGCGGCTGACGCTGCGGCGGGCGGTCACCGGGCGACCCGCCTCGGGACGCGGCGAAGCCGGGCTGAATAGCTCGGCGATGTCCATCTGCAGGCCCGAGGTGAGCTGCAGCAGCTTGTCATAGGTCAGCGACATCAGGCCGTTCTCGACCTTGGACAGCGTTGACAGCGCCATGCCGGTCTTTTCGGCGACCTGCTTCAGGGTCAGGCCGCGCGCCTGCCGGGCCGCCTTCAGGCACTGGCCGAGCTGGGAGTGGGGGCCTTCGGTCGACGCGCTGATGGCGGTATCTGTCAAAGCGATCTCCGGAAAATCCGTTAGCGGATCAGGCGTGTCGAGATCCGAGCAGCCCGGACAATCTCGGCCCATAGAGCAGGAAATTCAATCGGGTGCTCCAATGTCCGAAGGTCATGCGTGGACAGCGGTGGAACAATGCGTTTTCGGGTCGTGCATTCGATTTCCTATATGCTAAATAGTTTTCCGAAACGGAAAAGAGAAGCCCCGTGGAATCGATTTGCGACAAGACCGCCGTCGAGCTGGTCAAGCTGTTGAAAACAAAGGCGATTTCGCCGGTCGCGCTGCTCGACTCGTGCCTGGAGCGGATTGCGGCGGTGAACCCGGCCGTCAACGCGGTGGTGACCCTGGACGAGCCGGCCGCCCGCGCTACAGCCAAGGTCGCCGAGGCCGAGATCGTGAGGGGCGAGGACCGGGGGGCGCTGCACGGCCTGCCGGTGCTGATCAAGGATACCCAGGACACCGCCGGGATGCGCTCCACCTATGGCAGCCCGATCCTGGCCGACACCGTGCCGGCCGTCGACCAGGCCTCGGTGGGGCGGCTGCGCGCCGCCGGGGCAATCATCTTCGGCAAGACCAACACGCCGGAATGGGCGGCGGGCGGCAACACCCGCAATCCCGTGTTCGGCGCCACCGGCAACCCGTTCGATCCCGTGCGCTCGGCCGCCGGCTCCTCCGGCGGCTCGGCGGTCGCGCTCGCCTGCGGCATGGCCCCGCTCGCCTCGGGGTCAGACACCGGCGGCAGCTTGCGCAATCCGGCCGGCTTTTCCGGCATCGTCGGCATGCGCCCCTCCTACGGCCTCGTCGCCAGCGAGAAGCGCGCCCATGGCTGGTCGTGCCTGTCGACCGACGGGCCGATGGCGCGCGATGTCGCCGACACCGCGCTGATGCTGTCGGTGATGGCGAGCGACGATGCGCGCGATCCGCTAGCCTACACCCTGCCGGGCGAGGCCGTGCGCGGCGCGCCATCGCGCTGGGCCGTGCCGCCGGCGGTCGAACTCAACAAGCTCAGGCTCGCCTTCACCGAGGATTTCGGCTTTGCGCCGACCGAACAACTGATCCGCCGCGCCTTCCGCGCGCGGGTGTCGCGCATCGCGCCGCTGTTTGCCGACGCGCAGGAAGGCGCACCGGATTGCAGCGGCGCCGACGAGACCTTTGCGGTGCTGCGCGCCTCGCTGTTCCTCACCCAGCACGGCAAGAATTTTCGCGAGCGGCCCGACATGCTCGGGCCGAACGTGCGCGCCAATGTCGAGGAGGGGCTCGGCTACAGCCTCGAGGATTTTTCGCGTGCGAGCGCCAACCAGACCCGCATCTATCGCGCCTATCAGGGCTTCTTCGCACGCCACGACGTGCTGATCAGCCCGACCATCACCTTGAGCCCGCGGCCGTGGGCGGAGCTGTATCCGGCGGAGATCGACGGCGTGCCGACGCGGTCGTACTTCCACTGGTTGGCGCTCGCCTACGCGGTGACCCTCGCCGGACATCCCGCGCTGAGCCTGCCGCTCGGCCTCGACGACAACGGCCTGCCGTTCGGCCTGCAGATCGTCGGTCCCCGCGGCGGCGACGCGCTGGTGCTCGGCGTTGCCGCGGCGCTGGAGGCCGCGTTCGCCGACGATGCCGAGCTGCGCCGTCCCCGGCCCGATCTCGAAAGGCTCGCGTCGCTGCCGCCGCTGGCGCAGACGCCCGGCTTCTTGGCGTGGGATTGAGGCGGCACTCATGATCACTACATCTTGGAGCGACTAACGATGTCCGACGCCCCCTCATGGCCGTTCTCGCTGGTGCGCCGCGCCGGCGGCCTGGTGTTCCTGTCCGGCGAGATTCCGGTCGCCGATGACGGCAGCATCCCCGAGGGCATCGCGGCGCAGACCGACCTCGTCTTCAAGCACATCGCGGAAACGCTGGCCGGCGAGGGGCTGACGCTCGACGATATCGTGTCCTGCATGGTGCACCTCGCCGACAAGGCGGATTTCGCCGCCTACAACGAGGCCTATCGCAGGCACTTCAAGGACCCGATGCCGGTCCGCACCACGGTGCAGGCGCAGATGATCGCGGATGTGAAGATCGAGGTCACCGTCGTCGCGGCGGCGCGGACCTAAGCAGGAGTGATGACGATGCAAAGCGCGATCGTTCTCGGTGGCGGCATGGTCGGCGTCGGCACGGCGCTGCACCTGCAGAGCCGTGGCTGGTCAGTGGCGCTGGTCGACCGCAGGGAGCCGGGCCGCGAGACCAGCTACGGCAATGCCGGCATCATCCAGAGCGAGGCCGTCAGGCCCTACGCGATGCCCTATGATATCGCCGGCGTGCTCGACATCGCGCTCGCGCGCACCAACGACGTGCACTACAGCCTCGCGGCGCTGCCCTATCATGTGCGACCGCTGCTGCAATACTGGTGGAATTCGTTCCCCGCGCGCCACGAGGTGCTGACGCGCACCTATGCGCAACTGATCGCGCGCGCCGCGCCCGAGCACGAGCCCCTGATCCTCGCGGCCGGGGCCGGCAACCTCGTGCGCCGCGACGGCTTTCGCGTGCTGCACCGGACGCAGGCGCAGTTCGACAAGGAGGCGAGGGAGGCCGAAGCGGTCGGCAAGGCGTTCGGCGTCAAGTTCAAGCTGCTCAGCGCCCAGCAGCTCAAGCAGGCCGAGCCCGGGCTGATCGACAGCGGCATCGGCGGCCTGCACTGGCAGGAGCCGTGGACCGTGTCGGATCCCGGTAGCCTGGTCGCCTCCTATGCCGAGCTGTTCACGCGCCGCGGCGGCAAGCTGCTGCGCGGCGACGCGACCACGCTGGCGCAGGCGGGCAGCGGCTGGGCCGTCACCACCGCGGAGGGACGCATCGAGGCCGAGGCCGTGGTGGTCGCGCTCGGGCCATGGTCGCCGGAGTTCCTGACGCGGTTCGGCTACGACATCCCGATGGTGCGCAAGCGCGGCTATCACCGTCACTACACCGGCGGCGCGCCGCTCGATTTGCCGCTGCGCGATGCGGCGCGCGGCTATCTGATGAACCCGATGGCGCTCGGCGTACGCATCACGACCGGTGCCGAGCTGTCATCGCCGAATGCGAAATCGACCCCGGTTCAGCTCGGCAAGGCCGAGGCTGCCGCGCGCCAGCTCATCGATCTCGGCAAGCCGGTCGAGCCCGAGCCGTGGATCGGCACGCGGCCGTGCATGCCCGACATGCTGCCGGTCGTCGGCCAGGCGGCGCGTCACAAGGGCCTGTGGCTGCATTTCGGCCACGGCCACCAGGGCTTCACGCTGGGGCCCGCGACGGGCCGCATCCTCGCCGAGCTGATGAGCGGCGAAGCGCCGAGCGTCGACGTCGCCGCCTGCGCACCGGCGCGATTCGGCGCATAGCTGCGAGCGCCGTTGCAGTCCTGCAATTGCAGGCTGCAGCGGTGCCCGCCGGGCAGTCCCTTGTTTACCAAGCGTGGCTGTTCTGCGCCGTTCTGGCGCTGCAAAATTTCCACTTCACGAATTCGCAAGCCCGCTCTCCTAGGGTGACGCCGGTTGGACCAGGACGCGGGGGCGAAACGCGTTTCGTGAGTTCTGTCGTCGGCCAGTGATCCGAACATCATGTGGGGGAGCAGATGAACTTCACGGGCCTCATGTACCGCTTCATCTCGAATTTCGTATTTCTCGCGGCCGTCTATCTCAGCCTGAACTACGTCGAGAAGTACCAGAACCGCGCCGTCCTGGCGCTGGTAGTGCTGATCTATGCCGGCATGCGCGCCGTCACGGTGGTGCGCACCTTCCACTTCTTCGGACGGATCGAGAAGATGGAGTCGGACGTTCGCCGTCTGGCCGGCATGCTGGGCGACGGGCCGGTGGGGCAGGTGGTCTCTAGGCAGGTGGTGTCCGACGTCGGATCGCTGCGCAAGGACGGCGAGAAGAAGTCCTACATGGACCTGTTCTTCCTGGCGGCCACCGTCATCCTCTGCGTCAGCAAGCTGGTCTCGAGCTGATCGCGCGCGGCGCGGGCGAATTGTCCCGCGTCCTCACCTGCAACATCTGCGAATGTTCAGCGCCGCCTGAGGCTGGCGAGGCGCACCGGGCGCGGCGCCGGCTTGGCGGCCACAGCCTTCGGGGCCGGGCTCTCGAGCCGGGCCAGCTGGCGCCGCTGCGCCGACAGCGGCGCGACAGGCGGCCATGCGAACAGATCGGACGCCGGCGCTGCCAAGGCCGGCGCCGCAAGCCGCGGCGCGAGCGGCGGACGCGGCCATGCAGGCTTCTGCGCGACACGCGCGACGGCCGCCGGCACGTTGAGAATCCCGAAATCGTCCAGCCTGGCCCGGGCCCCCGTATCGGCGCCAGCGAGATCGACGGGCGCGATCTTGGGCCAATGCGCCACCGGGGTCTCGTCCGACGGGCGGTGCACCAGCCAGTCCTCGGGCTCGGTCGGCGTCGCCGGCCGGTCCGGTGTCGCCGCCACGACGTGGACGATGCGGTAGTTCTTGGCCTTGAGCTCGGCGAGGATCTTCGGCAGCGCCGTGGCGGTGCGCGCATGGATGTCGTGCAGCAGCAGGATGCCCTTGCCGCGCGCCTCCAGCCGCTTCATCGCGAGCTCGTAGACCTTGGCGCCGGAGATGTTGCGCCAGTCGTCGGCGAGGAAATCGGCGCTCCAGACCTGCAGGCCGAGCGAGGCGGCGTAGCTCTCCACGGCGTCGCCGCGCAGCAGGCCGGGCACGCGGAAGAATGGCGACAGCGCCGACGGATCGGTGAGCGCCGCGGTCGTCCAGGCGATCCCCTGGTCGACCTCGGGCTTGACCTGGTCGAGCGTCATCTTGTTGAAGCTCAGCGGATGGTTCTGGCTGTGGGTGCCGATGGTGTGGCCGGCGGCCGCAAGCTTCCTCACGCCCTCCGGATCGGCCTTGGCCTGGCGGCCGATGGTGAAGAACGTCGCCTTGACGCATTGATCGGCAAGGATCTGCAGCACCTGATTGCTGTATTTCGGCAGCGGGCCGTCGTCGAAGGTGATGACGACCTCGTGATCTTTCAGCGGCAGCGTCTCCTTGTACTGCATCGCGCCGATGCGCGGATGCTCGCGCGGATCGACCACCAGGACGCGCGACGTGCCGAGCGCGTTGGGATGTCCGGGGCAATCGGCTGCCGATGCCGCCGATGATCCGACACTGGAGGCGAAGCAGGCGACGGTGCCCAACAGCACTGCGAGCCATGTTGGCCGTCCGACGCAAGCCCACCGACGATCACGCATCACGCTGCTCACATTCCCTTCACCGTCCCGACGCCTTCGGCCAGGGTCTTCGACGCTCGATGATGTGTCGCAGCCGCGCGGAAGGCGCAAGCGACCGCCAAGACATAGCAGGGATGTTCGGCTGTCGCGAGATGACATCGTTCCGGGTTCCGGTTTGCGCGCGGCTGTTGCCGGATTGCAAGCGGCAGAAATCGCCGCGATCACGGCCGTCGAGCGTAGACAGCGGCCCTGAACGACGGATTAACCACCTTCGTGCGGCGGCGTCGGCGCAGGTGAAGGGCGCTCGCTACGCTGCTCGTGATGCACATCCGCCGGCTGCTTCGGAACCACATGGACCACGCGATAGCCGTGGTTCTTCAGGTAGCGCAGGAACGCGGGCAACATGGCGACCGTGCGCGGCTGAGGATCGTGCAGCAGGATGATGCCCTTGCGCGCCTGGCTCAGCCGGGCGGTCAGCAGCTTCAGCGTCTGCTGCGGTGACATCGGGTTCCAGTCGCTGGCCCAGAGATCGGCCCCGAACACGACGATGCCGCGCGACTGCAGCAGGTCGAGCGTCGCCGGTGTCGATTCGAAATAGGGGAAGCGGAAGAATGGCGTCGACGGCGTGGTCGTCTCCGCGCCGTTGAGCGCCTTCTCGTCGGCGGCGATGCCGCGATCGATCTCATCGACGGCCTGTTCCGGCGTGATGTGCGCGAGATTCGCATGCGTGAAGCTGTGATGGCCTATGGTGTGGCCTTCGGCCGCGATCTTCCGCACCCACGCGGCGCGGCGCGACGCAGGCTCGCCGACCAGGAAGAAGGTCGCGCGCACGCATTCCCTGGCGAGCGCGGCCAGCACCTTGTCGGTCATCGGCGGCGACGGGCCGTCGTCGAAGGTCAGAACCACTTCGCCGTCATGCAGCGGCAGCGTGTCCGGGAAGCTCTTCAGTCCGACGCGCGGATGTGTCGCGGCGTCGACGGTGAGAATGCGCGACGTGCCGAGCGTACCTTCGTGCGGGCATGCGGCAGGCGCGGCCGCGGTGACGTCAGCCGCGAGCAGCGCCGCCACGACGCCGGCCGCGTTTACCCATCCTGTCATCGATCGCCAAGGCCGCATCTTTTCCCGTTGCGCTCGCTGTTGCCGATTATGTAATGCGTGAAAGCACAAATCAGACCATTTGCTCTGAAATCAAGCGCGTGAGGCACGTCATGAACGAGACATCGGACGTTGCCCATGCTGATGCAACTCTACGCGATCGCGCGCCGATGCGCACGGAATCCGGCGAGATTCGCGCCGAATTCATCGCGGCCATCACGGCGGCCATCGCCGCCGAGGACGAGGCGTTCCTGCGCGCCGAGGTCGCCGAGCTGCACGAGGCCGACCTCGGCGACCTGATCGCGGCGCTCGCACCGGACGACCGTGTCCGGCTGGTCGAGCTGACCGGCACCGATTTCGACTTCTCCGCGCTGAACGAGGTCGACGACGCGGTCCGCGAGGAGATCCTCGAGGAGCTCGAGCCCGCGACCGTCGCGGAGGGCGTGCGGGAGCTCGAATCCGATGACGCCGTCGAGCTGTTGGAAAGCCTCGACGAGGAGGACAAGGAGGAGATCCTCGAACGCCTGCCGCCGTCCGAGCGCGACGCGCTCGCGCGCAGCCTCGACTATCCCGAGGGCTCGGCCGGCCGCCGCATGCAGAGGGAGTTCATCGCGGTTCCGCTGGGTTGGACGGTCGGCGAGGCCATCGACTACATGCGCGAGACGCGGGATCTGCCCGAGCGGTTCTACGAGATCTATGCGGTCGACGACGCACGGCATTGGCAGGGTGCGGTGTCGCTCGATACGCTGCTGCGCGCCCGCCGTCCGGTTCCGCTGGCCGATCTGATCGACGAGGACCGCCGTCGCGTCACCGTCACCGACGATCTGGCCGAGGTGGCGCGGCTGTTCGGCAAGTACAATCTGGTCGCGGCCCCCGTGGTCGATGCCGAGAACCGGCTGGCCGGCGTCATCACCATCGACGACGTGGTCGATGTCATCGAGGAGGAGGCCGACGAGGATTTCAAGGCGCTCGGCGGCGTGTCGGGCGACGAGGAACTGTCCGACAGCGTCTGGACCATCGCCAAGGGCCGCTTCAACTGGCTGCTGATCAATCTCGCCACCGCGTTCCTGGCGTCATCGGTGCTCGGCCTGTTCGAGGACCAGTTGCAGCAGATGGTGGCGCTCGCCGTGCTCGCGCCGATCGTCGCCAGTCAGGGCGGCAATGCCGCGACCCAGACCATGACGGTGGCGGTGCGCGCGCTGGCGACGCGGGAGCTCGGGCCGAACAATGCGATGCGGGTGGTGATGCGCGAGGGGCTGGTCGGGCTCGTAAATGGCCTGGCCTTTGCGCTCGTCACCGGCATCGCCGCCGTGGCGTGGTTCAAGATGCCCGGCCTCGGCATCGTGATCGGGCTTGCAATGATCTCGAATCTCGTCGCGGGTGCGCTGGGCGGCATTCTGATCCCGATGGTGCTCGAACGGGTCCGGGCCGACCCCGCCGTCGCCTCCGGAACCTTCGTCACGACGGTGACCGATGTGGTCGGTTTCTTCTCGTTTCTCGGCATCGCCACGCTCTGGTTCGGCCTGAAATAACCCCGGCGCCTGAACGACTTATATCGTTAATCCGGCCTTAACGTGGTTCGGCGAGACTGTCGCTCGACACGGAGTCGGACGATGCAACGCTTGCGGCTGAAGGCAGATGGACGGATCGTGGAGCTGCGCGACGGGGAGGAGATTCCGCTGGCGCCCGCGGCTCCGCTCGAAGTGCGCGATCTCAGGCGGCGGGTGCATCTGACCCAACAGGAATTCGCCGCCAAGCTCGGTGTGCCCGTCGAGACCATCCGCAATTGGGAGCAGGGCAAGCGCATGCCGCGCGGCCCGGCGCGCGCGCTGCTCACCGTCATCGCGCACGCGCCCGAGACGGTCTTCGCGGCTTTAGCCAAGACTTAAGCCCACCACGGGTCGTGCGTTGGCAACGCCCAGCGTGTGCCTACATAATGTTGCACGCGCTCTGGAGTGCACGGCCATGCTGATGATCGAGGCCAATGGTGCCAGGATTCCCGCCTTGGGTCTCGGAACCTGGGAGCTGCGTGGCCGCACCTGCAGCCGCATCGTCGAGCAGGCGCTCACTCTCGGCTACCGGCACATCGACACCGCGCAGGTCTATGAGAACGAGCACGAGGTCGGCGAGGGCCTGCGTGCGTCCCGCGTCCGGCGCAACGAGGTGTTCCTGACGACCAAGGTGTGGACCACGCATTTTGCGCCGCACGATCTCGAGCGCTCGGCCAAAGAGAGCCTGGTCCGGCTGCGCGTCTCCGAGGTCGACCTGTTGCTGCTGCACTGGCCCAATCCGCACGTGCCGCTGACCGAGACGCTCGGCGCGCTGGCCCATGCCAAGACGCTCGGGCTCGCACGTCATATCGGCGTGTCCAATTTCACGGTCGGTCTGCTCGACGAGGCAGTGGCGGCATCGCCGGAGCCGCTGGTGTGCAATCAGGTCGAGTATCATCCCTATCTCGATCAGACCAAGGTCCGCGAGGCCTGCGCGCGCCATGGCATCGCGCTCGTCGCCTATAGCCCGATCGCCAAGGGCAGGATCAAGAACGATCCGACCTTGACGCGGATCGGCCGCGCCCATGGCAAGAGCCCGGCGCAGATCTGCCTGCGCTGGCTGGTGCAGCAGAACGTCGTGCCGATCCCGCGGACCTCCAAGATCGAACGGCTGTCCGAGAACCTCGACGTGTTCGATTTCGAGCTCTCGGAGCAGGACATGGCCGACATCTTCGCGATGGGCAGCCCCGAAGGACGGATGACCAACTTCGCCTTTGCGCCGAAATGGGATTGAGGGCGGCGCCCGCGCATTTGTGCTACAGCCTGACATGACAGGGAGCGGCCGGCGGGCCGCACGACGGCGGCTGCCGCATTCCCTGCCGATGATCAGAGCGATGGCGCGCCCGCGCCTTCGCTCATGCGCGGGCGTAGTGAAGCAGCATGGAACGTTGGCAGTTCATCCGTTGGGGCATCGCCGCGTCCGTGCTCGCGCATCTCCTAATCGCCGGTGGGGTCGTGGTCTCGACCTCGGTCCGGCCTTACGAGCTGCCCAAGAGCGACGAGATCGAGGTCAACATCGTCGACGCTGACGAGCCGCAGAAGACGCCCGAGCCGGTCGCCACGCCATCGCCATCCCCGACGCCGGATCTGGTGCTGCCGCAGCCGGACCCGAGCGCCTTGCCCGCGGCCGCCGCACCGCCACCGCCCAGTCCCCCGCAGGACGCCAGGGAGATCCCCAATCCTCCGATGCAGCCTGCGCCGGCGGCAAAACAGCCGGCGCAGGCTGCATCGCCCAAGGCGGTGAAGACGGCCGCAAAGGCGGAGAGCAAATCCGCCGTCAAGCCGGCGCCGCCACCCGTGCCGGCACCCGCGCCGACCTATGTGCCTCCCGAACCGGATCTCACGGTGAAGTATGGGGTCATGCTCGGTCTACCCGAGCCGCTGTCACCGTTGCCCCGTCCCGGCGGCCCGGAGGACGGCAAGGACGCCGGGCCGACCGCGACGACGAACCTCGCCGCCAATCTGGAAGCGGCCCTGAGGCAGAAGGTCAGGAGCTGCGCGCGGCTGCCGGCGTCGCTGTCGCTGTCGGACAACGTGCTCATCAGGCTGCGCTTTGGCATGACACCGGATGGACGGCTGGCGACGGAGCCGGAGGTGATAGAGGTCGTCGCAGCCTCCAAGGCGATCCAGCTCAAGGAGAGCGCGGTCCAGGCGTTGAATGCCTGCCAGCCCTACGCGATGTTGCCTCCCGATCGCTACAACGAGTGGAAGGTGATCGAGATGTCGTTCACGCCGCAGGATTTCGCCCGCTGATCTACCCTGCGGCCGGCGACGGCACGGTGACGGGCGCGTGGTCTGGGGCGTAGCGCTTGTGTGTCGACGCAGCGGCCGATCATCCTGTATGCGTCGCCCATAGCATGAGCGTCGACGGCGCGGCTGCGCGGGCCGTCCACGCCCAACACGGAGACGGTGCGACATGACGCTGAAGCTGGTGATCGGCAACAAGAACTATTCCTCATGGTCGATGCGGCCGTGGCTGGCGCTGCGCGGCTGCGACATCGCCTTCGATGAGATCGTGATCCCGCTCTACACCGCCGATCCCGCCGACAAGGCGCGCATCCTTGAGCATTCCCCGGCCGGCAAGGTGCCGATCCTGATCGATGGCGCGATCAGCGTGTGGGATTCGCTCGCGATCATCGAATATCTCGCCGAGCGCTTCCCGCAGGCGGGGCTGTGGCCCGCCGATGCCGCTGCGCGCGCCCATGCCCGATCCGTCTGCGCGGAGATGCACTCCGGCTTTCCGGCCTTGCGCAACGAATGCCCGATGAACCTGCACCGGCCGGTGCGGCCGGTGGAGCTGTCTGCCGATGCCAAGGCCAACATCGCCCGGATCGAGGACATCTGGCGCGACTGCCGTGCCCGCTACGGCCATGGCGGGCCGTTCCTGTTCGGCCGCTTCGGCGCCGCCGACGCCATGTTCGCGCCGGTGGTCACGCGCTTCCACAGTTTCGCCATTCCGGTCGCCGCCGAAACCCGCGCCTACATGGACATGATGATGGCGATGCCGGCCTTCGCGGCCTGGGTGAAGGACGGCCTCGCGGAGGACTGGGTCATCGAGCGGGTCGAGAACATCTGAGCGGCCTCGTCCGTTCGCGATTTGGTCCGTGGTGGACGAGCGAACCCCGAGCCGCTCGTCCAAGAATACCGTTTGCGGGCCCATCCCGTTGAAGACTCTCGCAATCTCCGCGTTTGCCATGTCGTGAGGTCGCTGGTCAGGGCGGGCGGCGGCGTGATATAAGGGCGATATTTATAAAGACACGCCGGCCCGGGCAGCGGGACCAGGGGCTCTTGCCGGCATGCGAGCAGGAGAGGGCGTTGAAACACAAGTTCCCCATTGGGGCGACCGTCTATTTCACCGCGAGCAACGTCTCGCGTCCGGCCGCCACAGGCACCTACGAGATCATCCGCCAGCTTCCGACGGAAGACGACGACTGCCAGTATCGGATCAAAAGCTCGACGGAAGCCTTCGAGCGGGTTGCCAGAGAGAGCCAATTGGCCTTGTCTTGAAGATGACGTGCCGCGTCGGCGGACGCGGCCGCCGGAGACATGGCCGAAGCGAGAGGGGGAGTTGCCACGCGTTCGGGAGCCGTGGCGCGAGGCGATGACGATTGCTGCGCGATCCCTTTGGGGATAGCGGGTAGCTCCACACCATCCGGCGCCCGCAGGCGTATGGAATCGTCTTATTGTCTTGGTGGGGCCGCAATCGATCGGGTGATCATTTGAATTTGATGATCGTTTCACGGCCGTCCCATGTAGGGACGCCATCGGGGCCGTTTTCGCTGGCCCGCGTCAGGAACAAGCGCGCATGAACTCGACCTGGCCTTCCTCGTTGGATCAGCTCTTGAACTCACCGGCGTTCCCGATGTGGCTCACCGTTGCCGCGGCGGGTTTCTTTGCACTGGTCGTGCTGATGACGCTGCTCAGGGCCGAGAAATCGGTCGCCAACGGCGCGCTGACGGTGATCACGCTGCTGGCGGTCGGGATTGCGGTGGCGTCGATGATGCGGAGCCAGGATGCGACCCCGCGTGGCGCCAATGGCGATCCTGCGGTGACCGCCTCCGTCGGCCTCTCGGCACCCGCCCTGGCCTGCGTGGATGATCTCGCCGGCGATCTGGTGCTCGCGAATTGCGAGAAGAGCCTGTTCGGATCGGCCGAGATGACCGCCGCGGCCGTCAGTTATGCGGCGGGCATGCTGAGCCGGCTGTCCCAGGTGGGCGACGTCGCCAGCGCCAACAAGGTGATGACCGCGGAGCTGCTGGCGCTGCGCCGCGCCGTCGAGCGCGATCGTTATGGCCTGATGGCCTATGTGCTGCTGACACGCGACCGCTGCACGCCGAGCGATTGCGTGATGTTCCGTGCCGTGGGTGATCGCCAGCAACTGATGAACAACATGGAAGGGCGGACCTATGAGGGGCTGGTGACGCGCTACGCCTCGCAGTGGAATGCGGCGCCGGGCCAACCGGCCGCTGGGACCTTTGCGGGATTGGCGCCTCCAGGGCTGGCGCCGTCGGCGCCGAACGGCAAGCCGACGACCGCCGAATTTCCCAGCTCGGCGAACACCCCGCCGGTCAGCATCATGAATCCCGAGCCGACGGCCTCGACGCGCTCGGTCGCCCCGGCAGCCGCCGCGCCGAAACCGCCGACGCAGCTTGCGCCGCCCGCAGCCCCACCGACCGTGGCTGCCAGCCACGCCCAGGCGCCGCCGGCGGCCAAGAAGGCCGCGCCGAAGCCGAAGCCGGCCGCTGCGGCGCCTCAAGCGGCGCCTGAGGCCGCCGAGCCGGCCGCCAACAACGAATAGATCCCGCTGGTCGAACCGCCATCATGCCTCTGCACCTGATCAAGCTCGCCGTCGGCTGCGAGTCCGTGAAAGAGCTGAAGGAGTGGATCGCCGAGCGCATGCTCGCGGCCAAGAAGAAGGGCCTGCCGCAGCAGCACGTCCATGTCACGCGGATGACGCCGAAACGGGTCGAGGACATCCTCGCCGGCGGCTCGCTGTATTGGGTGATTCGCGGTGAGGTCGCCGCGCGCGAGAAGATCGTCGGCATCGAGCCGTTCCGCGACGGCGACGGCATCGGGCGGTGCCGCATCATCATGCAGCCGAAGGTGATCGCGGTGTCGCCGCGGCCGATGCGTCCGTTCCAGGGCTGGCGCTATCTGACGGCCGAGGATGCGCCGGCCGATCTCGGCAAGTCCGGTGCGGCGGGCGTCGAAGCCATGCCCGAGCCGCTGCGCCGCGAGCTGCGCGATCTCGGCCTGCTGTAGCACTTTGATGAGCCGGTGGTGTTGCGCGTGAGCATCTCACGCGAGGCGGAAGTCAGCCTCGCTCGCAAGGGCCGGGCGTACGCTCGACGCGGCGTCAGTTGTCCTTGCCTCTGCCTTGCGGGCGAGGGCGCGCTCACGGTGTTGGCGGACGGCTGGTCTCCCGGCGGCTCACGCGGCGATATTGTCGATCAGTCGCGTGGTTCCGATCTTGGCCGCGACCAGGATGCGTTTCGGTCCTGACTCGTTCGGGGCGATGGGCGCCAGCGTCTCGGCGTCGCGGACCTCGAGATAGTCCAAGGCAAAGCCGGCTTCGGTGATCGCGGCGGCGCCATCCCCAATGGCCGCCTGCATGTCGTCGCCGGCGCGCAGCCGGGCCGCCAGCTCCTTCAGGACACGGTGCAGCGTCGGCGCCGCCCGCCGCTCGTCTGCCGTGAGGTAGACATTGCGCGACGACATCGCGAGTCCGTCGCGTTCGCGCACCGTACGGGATCCGACGACACGGACGCCGAGATCGAGGTCGCGCGCCATCTGGGCGACGACGCGGAGCTGCTGATAGTCCTTCTCGCCGAAGATCGCGACGTCCGGCCGGCATTGCGTGAACAGCTTGGCGACCACGGTCGCGACCCCGCCGAAGAAATGCGGACGGAAGCGATCCTCCAGCCCGGCCAATGCCGCGCCCTCCGGCACGATCCGCGTCGCGAAGCCGTCCGGATACATCGCCTTCGCGTCGGGATGCCAGATCAGATCGACGCGCTCGGCCGCGAGTTTCGCGACATCCTCCTTCCAGGTCCGGGGGTAGGACCCGAAATCCTCCGTCGGCGCGAACTGAGTCGGGTTGACGAAGATCGAGACGACCACCTTGTCGGCGCGGCGCTTCGCCAGCCGGACCAGCGAGATGTGCCCTTCATGCAGGGCGCCCATGGTCGGCACGAGCGCGATGCTGGCTTTTCTCGCGCGCAAGCTGTCGAGCTCGCGGCGGAGGGCGGAAACGGTGCGGGCGACGCGCGGGCTTCGTGACATTTTTGCTCGATCTCACAGCGAAAAATTGCGGTTGCACTGTTCGGCCTTGACGCTCGGGCGACTGCCCTTAACAAGAACGCGACACGCCGCTCAGCATACTTGAATACGCCTGTTAGCACGTCTCCGCGTCCGATGCGGAGTTGGTAAACGCGCGCGTCAAGTAGTAGCGGAGGATGCGTCCCCCGTGGGATTCACGATGACGATGCATTTCACTTGACCGCAGACGACCGTGACTCGAAGATGATCGTAAGAGGTCGACAACATGCTGGTGCAAACTAGCCAAGGACAATCGGGCTCGGCCCACGTGGTTGTGCTTGGAAACGAGAAGGGCGGGTCGGGCAAGTCGACCACCGCCCTGCACATTGCCGTGGCACTCCTGAAGGCCGGCCAGCGTGTCGCCACGATCGATCTCGATTGCCGCCAGCAGAGCTTCACCCATTACATCAACAACCGGAGCGCCTGGGCGCGCCGCACCGGACTGCGCCTCGAACTGCCGACGCACTACTGCATCCAGCTCGGCCGGACGTTGCAGATCGACGAGAACGAGAACACCGAGTTCCAGCAGTTCATGGAGGCCGTGAGCGCCGTCGAACGCTCGTTCGATTTCATCGTCATCGATACGCCCGGCAACGACAGCTACCTGATGCGCCTGGCGCATTCGATGGCGGATACGCTGGTCACGCCGATCAACGACAGCTTCCTCGACTTCGACGTGCTGGGAACGGTCGATCCCGCGACCTATGCCGTGACCGGCGAGAGCCACTATGCGGAGATGGTGCGTGACGTCCGGCGCAAGCGCCGCCAGGTGGACGGTGCGATGACCGACTGGATCGTGGTCCGCAACCGGCTGTCGATGCTCGGCTCCCGCAACAAGCAACTGGTCGCCGACGGCCTCAAGGACCTGTCGCTGCGGCTCGGCTTTCGCGCCATCGACGGCTTTGCCGAACGCGTCGTCTACCGTGAGTTCTTCCCGCGCGGACTGACCGCGCTCGACGACATCGACGAGGCGACCCTGGGCACCCGCCCCAATCTCGGCCACGTCACGGCCCGGGAGGAGGTCACCAGCCTGCTGCGCCAGCTCAAGCTGCCGCTGGACGAGCGCGGCCGCCGCCGCGCCGCGAACCGCGCCGAATGGTTCGCCCAGGTCGACAAGCCACTCGACCTGCACGACATCATCAGCGCCTGAATACCGTCCGCATTCGGGCGAGACCTCGCCTGAGACATTGTGCGCGTTGAACGTGCGCCCGGCTTGGTTAAACAATCTGCGGACAGCGGTGGCGGGTAACGGCGCGCCCGGCCTGTTTGGGGGCGGACGGAGGAAGATTTGTCTCAGGTCAACGCCGCAGCCGCCAATTTCGCTAGATTACCGTCAAATTCATGACTGATTTGAACCTGACGTTCAGGGCTCAAGTCGCAAGAGACGGGCGGCGGAACCCAGCTATGCTGCACAGCAACTAGGTGCGGCGCACAACGAACGGGCGACGGATACACAACATTTGGTCTTCCTGTCACAGCGCCGTTACATATATTAAACAGAACGGGTCGCGAGAGTCTTACAGGTTCAAAACTACCTTTGATTGTGCTCCCGAGGGACAAACATGAAGCGTGGAATAACCGTTCTTGTGTCTGTCAGCGTGCTGGCGGCGGTCGGCTACTTCACCGCGAGCAAGTGGGCTATCCGGCACGAGACCATCAGGTTCTATGACGCCTCGCGCGACAACCGGCTGGTCGAGGTCGCCGTGGCCGTCCGGCGCGACAAGGAGATGCAGGCCGAAGCCGGCATGATCAAGCTGCCGGTCGCGATCCTCAATCACGGCAACACCGTCAAGTTCACCGAGTACTCGTTCCTGGCCAACGTATTTGCTGCGCGCGGCTACATGGCGGTCAGCATCCAGCACGACCTGCCGACCGATGCGCCGATGGTGACGAAGGTCGGCGAGCCCTATGTCGGCCGGCTGCCGCAGATCCAGCGCGGTGTCGCCAACATCCGGTTCGCCGTCGAGCAGATGCACCAGGTGCAGCCGAATGCCGACTATGATCATCTGACGATGGTTGGTCATTCGATGGGCGGCGACATCTCGATGTATTTCGCCAAGCAGTATCCCGAAGACGTCCGGAAGGTCGTCACGCTCGACAACCTCCGCGTCCCGTTCGTCACCGACGGCAAGTTCAAGATCCTGTCGTTCCGCTCGAAGGACCCGCAATTCAAGACCGATCCCGGCGTGATCCCGAGCGACGACATCTGCGAGAAGGAAGGCATCACCGTCGTCAAGACGGACTTCCAGCACAACGACATGCGCGACACCGGACCTGACGACGCCAAGTCGTCGATCCAGGCCATGCTGGACAAGTTCCTCGCCGATAGCGACAGCACCAGCGACATCGGGCCGGTCGAGACCAAGACCCCGTTGCTCGATCCGGGTCCCGTCGCGCCTTATGCGCCGGTTGGCAAGACCGCGACGCCGGCCAAGCCGCTGACGCATTGAGCGCGCAAGCCGCCGGGGCGCGCGCCAGCCTCGCCTGATCCTTGCCTGCCACGTCGGCGGGCAGATGCGTTGCCGTCGTTGAAGCCGTCCGTCCGCCTGCCCACATGATGCGCGTCCGAGCAAGGTGCGTGCATGGTCGATGATCGTTCGAAGCCCGGTTCTGCCCCGTTGACCTCGGCCGAAGAGGGATCGCGCCAGCAGCGGTTGCCCGACAATGAGCGTTCCACGGCAGACGCCGTTGCGGCGTTCGTTGCGCAGGCCAAGGCCATGGCTCCTGCCGCTCAGGGAACCAGAGGCCGTCTCGTCTTTGCGCTTGATGCGACCCTGAGCCGCCAGCCAACCTGGGACATGGCCTGTGCCCTGCAGGCCGACATGTTTCGCGAGGCCGCCGCACTCGGCAGCCTCGATATCCGGTTGGTGTACTATCGTGGCTTCGATGAATGCCGCGCCACTGGCTGGATATCCGACAGCGCTGAGCTCGCCCGGCTGATGGGCAAGATCGATTGCCGCGGCGGCCAGACCCAGATCGGCAAGGTTCTTGCCGAGGCGCGGCGCCATGCGACAGCATCCGGAATCCGCGCCGTCGTGTTCGTTGGCGACGCGATGGAGGAGAATGTCGACGTGCTCTGCGCAAAGGCCGGCGAGCTCGGGCTGCTGAAGGTTCCGCTGTTCATGTTCCAGGAGGGCAATGAGCCCGCGGCCGAGCAGGCGTTTCGCGAGATGGCGCGGCTGTCGGGGGGAGCATGGTGCCGTTTCGATCCCGGCGCATCCGCGCAGTTGCGCGACCTTCTGCGTGCCGCCGCGGCCTACGCGGCGGGTGGCCGGGCGGCGCTGCTCCGGCTGGCCGGCTCCGAAGCGGGCGCGGCACGCCTGATCGGGCAGATGAAGTAGAGATCGATTTCGGCGGCCGCCAACGTCAAGCCCGGCGCAGCGGCTCGAGCCTGCCGGTCGCGGACGCAGCCGATCATGCTTTTTGTCCCGGCACGCCCTATATTCGGGCCATGACACTGATCGCTGGCGCCGTCGCCGTCATCACCCTTTATCTGTTGCTGCAGATGTTCCGGAACGCGAATCCGGCGGCGCTGGCGCGCGCGATCAAGGTTGCCGGCGGTATCGGCTGCCTTGCGGTGGCAGCCTTCACCGGCCTCCGCGGCGAGCTGGTGGTGGCGATCCCGATCGGGTTGTTCGGGGCGGGGCTGCTCGGCTGGTCACCCGGTGGTCTCGGCAATGTCGGCAGCATGTTCGGGCTGGGTGGGCAGCGCTCGTCGGGTCAGAGCTCGCGGGTGCGCTCGCAATTCATCGAGATGGTGCTCGATCATGACAGCGGGCAGATGCAGGGCCGCTTTGTCGCCGGCGCCCATGCCGGCCGGTCGCTGGACGAGTTCGATCTGGCGCAGCTCGCCGCGATGACGCCGAGCCTCGATGCCGACAGCGTCGCTCTACTTGAAACTTATCTGGACCGCCGGTTTCCCGCTTGGCGTCAGCACGCGCAGGGCGATGCGGCAGGGCGGCAGGGCCGCGCGGCGTCGAGCTCCAAAATGACGGAAGAGGAGGCCTATCAGATCCTTGGCCTGCAGCCGGGCGCGGGGCGAGACGAGATCGGGCGTGCCCACCGCGCGCTCATGAAGAAACTGCATCCCGACCAAGGGGGGTCGACGTACCTCGCCGCCCGGGTGAACGAGGCCAAGGATACTCTGCTTCGTACGCATCACGGCTAACTCCGGCAACGCCACCAACGCCACAACACCGAACCCGCTTTCAACGCAACTTTGTCGACACCGGCGGCTCTCGCCCTTGCCAGGCACGATCGTTCGTCATGGTGAAAAAGTTCTAGCGGGAAATCCTTGACGAGTGGTTTGCACCCGTGCGTCCCGCCGTCGATCGCGTGGTCCGCAAACGAAAAGGCCCGCGCTGTGTCGCGCGGGCCTCATCGGAACAGGATCAGTGCCGGCGTTAGTTGTGCACGGTCATGCAGGAGATGTCGGCGCGCTTCAGCTTCTTGCAGACGGCCTCGGCCTGATCACGATCGAGCCCGGCGAAGCGGGCGCGGATCAGCTTCTTGTCGCCCTTCGCGACCGTCTCGGTGAAGGGATCGGCCTTGCTTAGGAGACCTTGTGCCGAGCTGCGGGCCGCCTCGATCCGCTTCTGGGCCTCGGCCTCGTTGTCCAGCGCTCCGACCTGGATGATCCAGCCGCTGCGCGTGACGGAAGGCTTGCTCGGAAGCTCCGGCGCAGCGCTCGCGGAGGCGATCTGCGTCGGCGCCGGCTGGGCCGGAGGCGCCGCATAGGCCATGGCCTGCGACGAGCCTGCCGGCAGGCTGGAGGCGGGCAGCACGCCGAGAATGCCGTTGCCGGTGCCATGGCCCGGCGGCTGCGGCGGCATGTCGGGACGGGGGGCCTCGGTACGGGCGATCGGCGGCGCCGGCTCGATGGCCTCGACACGCTGAGCGAAGGGTGCGGGAGCAGGGGCGGCCGGCTGCGGCGCGGCGGTCGCGAGCTTGACCGCGCCGGCCTTGACCTGGACCGTCCTGACCTTGACCGGCTTCATCGGCTCGGTCGAGCCGGGAACGATCGACATCGGCTGGCTCTGGATCACGCCGGAGGTCATCGGCGCCGGCTCGACCTTGGCCTCTCTCGGTGCCGCCGGCGGCAGGGCCGCGGTGGCTTCCGAGAGGGTTGAGATGATCTTGGAGGCGCGGCTCGGGGCCGGCGTCTCCGGCGCCGCCGAGGCGAGCTGCATCGTGCCCTGATCGGCATCGCCGCTGTCGGAGCCGCCGCGCTCGCCGATCGCCGCCACGGTGCGCCGGGTCGCGCCCTTGTCGAGATTTTCGGCGAGCAGGTTGCGCATGATGGCGTCACGCGAGCCGCCGCTGCGGCCGCCGAGTACGACGCCGATCAGATGGCGGTTGCCGCGGCGCAGCGAGGTCACGATGTTGAAGCCGGAGGCGCGGGTGTAGCCGGTCTTGATGCCGTCGATGCCCTCGACATTGCCGAGCAGATGATTGTGGTTGCGGATCGACTGGCCGCGATAATTGAACACCACCGTCGAGAAGTAGCGGTAGTACCGCGGGAAGCGGTCCTGGATCGCGCGGCCGAGGATCGACTGGTCACGCGCCGTCGTGATCTGCGCGTCGGCGGGGAGGCCGGAGGCGTTCACATAGGTGGTGCGGCTCATCCCGAGCGAGCGCGCCTTGCGCGTCATCATCTTGGCGAACTCGTCCTCGTCGCCGCCGATCGCTTCGGCGATGACCACGGCGGCGTCGTTGGCGGAGCGCGTCACCAGGCCCTTGATCGCGTCCTCGACGCGGATGCTCTGGCCGGGGCGCAGGCCGAGCTTGGTCGGCGACTGCTCGGAGGCGTGCTCGGACACCGGCATCTCGGTGTCGAGCTTCATCTTGCCGGAATCGAGCCGCTCGAACAGCAAATAGAGCGTCATGATCTTGGTGAGCGAGGCGGGGTGCCGCAAGGCGTCGGGATTGGTCGCCGTCAGCGTCGCGCCGGAATTGCCGTCGACGACGATCGACGCGAACGCCGGGCTGTAGCTGCCCTCGTCATTATGGGGGGAGTGACGCGCGTGATGCTGCCGATGGCGCCGACGCGCCTCCGCGCTGTCGACCGTGACCACTGCTGCCGTCGCGAGGGTGATCAGTCCGTAGACGCCAACTCGCAACAGGCGCGAGGAAGCCATTTTTTTGCGAAGCATGAAATCCCCGTCCAATTTCTGACGTGATCACCGGCTCGTAAGGCGAAATTGTGCCGAACGCCCCCGTAACCGTGCCTGTCGGACCTCCCGATCGCGCCGTGACGCTGCCAAGCATCGAAGGCCTCGAACTGAGGTTTTGTTAAGACGCTGTTTTAGAACAGCTTTACGGTTCGGCCGACGCTGGCCGGGACCACCGGAGAGGTTAGGACGGTCGAGTTGCCAAAGGATTAAAGAAACCTTGCGGCGATGGCTGGTATTTCTGCCGAACTGCCCCGGCTTGGGGCGTCCGACGGTGCGTCGAGACCGCAATGCCCGGGATGGTGCATTGCACAAGATTCTTGATTTTTTTGTGCGCTGCACTATATTATGAATGCGTCAGGGAGCCGGGGCTTCCCTGAGGGCGCTCAAAATCAGGGAAAGGAATGCCACATGTTTAAGGTTGAAGACTTTCAGAACTACGGCAAAGAGCAGTTCGAGACCGTCGTGAACTCCGCGACCACCGTGCAGAACGGCCTTCAGGCCATCGCCACCGCGTATGGCGACTACACCAAGAAGTCGTTCGAGGACACCAAGTCGTTCGTCGAGAAGCTCCAGGGCGTGAAGTCGCTCGACAAGGTGCTCGAGGTGCAGACCGAGTTCGCCAAGTCGGCCTACGAGACCTTCGTCGCCGATTCGCAGAAGATCGCCGGGCTGTATTCGGATCTCGCCAAGCAGGCGTTCAAGCCGCTGGAAGGCATCGCCGCGAAGTTCACCCCGCCGGCCGCGCACTGACCGTTCGCGCCTGCAGCGAGCACAAAGCCCGGCTTGCGCCGGGCTTTTTTGTTGGCTGAAGGTGGAGCGCTGTCGGTGCCCGGCGCTTCTGTTATTTGGCGACCCGCAGCTTCGACAATGCGGTGCCGATCGAGTTGAACGTGGTCACGATCTGGCTCGAGCTCGTCAGCATGTAGAACTTGTCGGGACTGCTGGCGCAGTTCTGCAGCACGGCCGAGGTCGGATCGGCGGGCGAGCTCGTGTTCACCTGGATCGTGTAGATCGTGTACATCGCGTTGCCCTTCGAATCCTTGGTGTTCTTCAGGTTCGAGCAGAGCAGGGCCTGGCGCGCGTCGATCGGGTTGCCCGAGGCTTGCGACGAGCCGTTGCCGTATTCGGGCCAGCGGTCCTCGGTGTTCAGGCCGTCCGATAGCAGGATGATGACGCGATTATAGGTGGTGTTGACGTCCTCCGCCGGCGCGCCCAGCACGCCGTTCGGAATCAGCGACTGGACGGCCCAGGCAAGTCCGATCGCCTGGTTGGTGCCGCCGGTCGGCTGCATGGCGTTGACGGCGCTCTTCAGCGAGCTCCAGTTGTAGCTGAGCGGCACGATTTCCGCGAGTTTCGTGGAGGCCGTGCTGCTGCAGTACTGGATGTTGTTCTCCATGTGCTGGTTGGCCGGGAACAGCGTCGTCACGTCGGAGGTCGCCGGTGACACGGCATTTGCGTCGTTCGGCTGGGTGCGGTCGGCGACGCATCCGGTCCAGGTGCTCTTGGTGTTGGCGACCCAGGTGTGGGTGAAGGTGTTGACCTTGCACACCGTGCTGGATCCGCTTCCCGTGCAACTACACGTGTTGTTCGGAAGATTGCTGCCGCTGGTCGGGCAACTGCAATAGCTGCCGGTGCACCAGTTCACCCGCGTGCTGGTCTGAACGCTGTTCCAGCAGCCGTTGTAATAGCTGTGCGAGGCGGAATCGTAGCCCGGGCAGATGTAGCCCGTGTAGCTCCCACTCGTCGGAATCCGCGAGGCGCTCGAACTCCCGGTCGCCGGGTCGCTGGTGCAGGAGAAGTAGGGAAAGCCGTTGCCGGACTTGAACGGACAGGAGGATCCCGGTCCCACCATGTCCCATTGCGATTGCGTGTAGCTGCCGTTCGGGATTGCGGCCTGATAGGAGCCATTGGCAGGCTGGATCGTGGGCGGATTCTGCCAGTCGGTCCAGTCGATCCAGTCCTTGGCGTAGTTGCTGGCGCCGACGTTCACGACCTTGGCGAATGGAACGACCGAGATGTAGACGTCGCCCGGGGTCTTGGCCAGCGCGCTGAGCTGGTCGATCAGCCCGCCGCTGCCGGCCACGGCGTTCTGCAGCGCGGACATCTTGCCGCTGGATGCCATCGAGCCGGTATTGTCGAGCGCGAGCGCCACCCGCATCTTCACGTCGCCCCAGGTCGATGTCGTTTTGGCGCCGAAGTCCATGGTCGGAAAGCCGGCAATCTTCATGAACTGGGTGACGATCTGACCGTTGGCCGACAATTGGATGTTGGAGGCCGACGAGCTGGTCGAGGCGGTATAGCTGGCCGTCACGGTGACGTTCTGTGCGTCCGTGCTGGTGTAGAGCGCCTTGAAATAGGCGCTTGCCTTGGTTCCGATGTCGGCTGCGCTGATCGTGCCCTGCGCCAGGTCGCGCGACAGCATCAGCGAGGTGGAGTCGAGCGCCGCCTGCATCGACGACCGCGCGGCGTTCAGCCGGCTGTAGTCGACGCCTGCCCCGACGAAGGCCAGGATGGGGACGAGCGCGATGGCGAACAGCATGGAGATATTGCCACCGCGGTCGCAGGCGAACCGTCGGACGGCGCGGCGGCAGAGTCGAATGAAGGAGACATCGGTCATGTCGCTCACCAATTATGGTTTTCTGCAGGTGTTTTCGGTTCGGCTTCGTCAAGGACGGGTAAATCGAAACCGCGAAACACCGGGCCAATGCCCGCAGCGTGGCGCCGCGCCCGCAACCGGGCTGGTTCCCTGTCAATGCCCGCTGAATGGGCTTTGTAAAATGCGACCGGTTTGATTAACCTTGCGCCTCATCGCCGGGGCAGGGAATCGGTCCTGCCGGAGCGTCGGTCCGTCCCGGGCCTGCGCTTGCGGCAAACCGGGCGCTGACCCATATTCCCGGTGTCGGTCCGACCGGACCGGTCGGCTGGGACAGGCGATCTGGAAAGCAGGACCGGGTGGCGGAAAGCGGCCCGGCAGGGGACAGGTCGGGGGGCACCCCTTATTGAGAGCAACCCGCCGAGGGAAACTCTTTATTGGGAGCCTCGCAGCCATATCTAACGCGTGCAAGATGTCGCAGCCAACTTCCAGATTGAACCGATCCGCGCCCAGGATGAGCAATAACGACAACAAGTCCGGTGGCACCGGTGGCCCGGTCACGTCCGTGATCACCAAGGTCAAGCCGAAGACCAAGCGCCCCAACCTCTACCGCGTCCTGATCCTGAACGACGATTACACGCCGATGGAATTCGTCGTTCACGTCCTGGAGAAGTTCTTCAACAAGGACGTCGAGGCCGCGACCAAGATCATGCTCCACGTGCATCATCACGGCATCGGGGAGTGCGGCGTCTTCACCTACGAGATCGCCGAGACCAAGGTGACGCAGGTGATGGACTTCGCCCGCAAGCACCAGCACCCGTTGCAGTGTGTGATGGAGAAGAAATAGCCGGCTCCCTCCGCGAAGGGGGCCGCCGACGCGCGCATCTGCAAGCCAGGGGCGGGGGCTGGGGCGCTGCGCGATTGATCACCGCGAATCGGCATCGGACGAAGGGCATCGAAAGCCGCAAATTGCTGCAGACGAGGTCAGCGCAATCCGGGCAGGTTTCACTTCTCGTCCGAAGAATTACGGCCGCTCTGGTCCTTATCTCTCCCCGCTCGGCGGCGTGCGCCGTTCGGTTGTCGCCGCCGGATTTGCCGCAATCGGAACGGGTTTTGCATTGACGATCCGGTGAACCCGTAATCGAGCGGCTCGGCCGGTCTTTTGTCGCACTCGGTTATAACTATATTTGACGAAGGTTGTTGTTGCCTGACCGGGCGGCGGCGATCATGATGGCAAGGGGCCACAGAGGACGCGCATGCCGACTTTTTCTCAAAGCCTTGAACAATCCCTGCATCGTGCGCTGGCGATCGCCAACGAGCGTCATCATCAATACGCGACACTGGAACACCTCCTTCTGTCCTTGATCGATGACTCCGATGCAGCGGCCGTGATGCGCGCATGCAGCGTCGACCTCGACAAGCTGCGCGGCAGTCTCGTGAACTACCTCGAAACCGAGTTCGAAAATCTGGTCACGGACGGCAGCGACGACGCCAAGCCGACCGCAGGTTTCCAGCGCGTGATCCAGCGCGCCGTGATCCACGTTCAGTCGTCGGGCCGCGAAGAGGTCACCGGCGCCAACGTGCTGATCGCGATCTTCGCCGAGCGTGAGAGCCACGCCGCGTACTTCCTGCAGGAGCAGGACATGACGCGTTACGATGCCGTGAACTACATCAGCCACGGCATCGCCAAGCGCCCTGGTGTCTCCGAAGCGCGCCCGGTTCGCGGCGTCGACGAGGAGACCGAAGCCAAGGGCAACGAGGACTCCAAGAAAAAGGGCGAGGCGCTGGAAACCTATTGCGTCAATCTCAACAAGAAGGCGCGTGACGGCAAGATCGATCCGGTGATCGGCCGAAACTCCGAGATCAACCGCGCCATCCAGGTGCTGTGCCGGCGCCAGAAGAACAACCCGCTGTTCGTCGGCGAAGCCGGCGTCGGCAAGACGGCGATCGCCGAGGGCCTCGCCAAGCGCATCGTCGACAGCGAGGTTCCGGAGGTGCTGTCGGCCGCGACCGTGTTCTCGCTCGACATGGGCACCTTGCTCGCGGGCACGCGCTATCGCGGCGACTTCGAGGAGCGCCTGAAGCAGGTGCTCAAGGAACTCGAGGCGCATCCTAACGCGATCCTGTTCATCGACGAGATCCACACCGTGATCGGTGCCGGTGCGACGTCGGGCGGCGCGATGGATGCGTCCAACCTGCTCAAGCCGGCGCTGGCCTCGGGCTCGATCCGCTGCATGGGCTCGACGACCTACAAGGAGTATCGCCAGCATTTCGAGAAGGACCGCGCGCTGGTGCGCCGGTTCCAGAAGATCGACGTCAACGAGCCGTCGGTCGAGGATGCGATCGCGATCCTGAAGGGGCTGAAGCCGTACTTCGAGGACTATCACCGGCTGAAATACACCAACGAGGCCATCGAGGCCGCGGTGCAGTTGTCGTCGCGCTACATCCATGACCGCAAGCTGCCGGACAAGGCGATCGACGTGATCGACGAATCCGGCGCGGCGCAGATGCTGCTGGCCGAGAACAAGCGCAAGAAGACGATCGGCATCAAGGAGATCGAGACCACGATCGCCACGATGGCGCGGATTCCGCCGAAGAGCGTGTCGAAGGACGATGCCGAGGTGCTCAAGCATCTCGAGCAGACCCTCAAGCGCGTGGTGTTCGGCCAGGACAAGGCGATCGATTCGCTGTCGGCCTCGATCAAGCTGGCCCGTGCCGGCCTGCGCGAGCCGGAGAAGCCGATCGGCTGCTATCTGTTCTCGGGTCCGACCGGCGTCGGCAAGACCGAGGTCGCCAAGCAGCTCGCCTCGACCCTGGGCGTCGAGCTGCTGCGCTTCGACATGTCGGAGTACATGGAGCGGCACACGGTGTCGCGCCTGATCGGCGCGCCTCCTGGCTATGTCGGCTTCGACCAGGGCGGCCTCCTGACCGATGGCGTCGACCAGCATCCGCACTGCGTGGTGCTGCTGGACGAGATCGAGAAGGCGCATCCGGACCTGTACAATGTGCTGTTGCAGATCATGGATCACGGCCGGCTCACCGACCACAACGGCAAGCAGGTCAACTTCCGCAACGTGATCCTGATCATGACCACGAATGCGGGCGCGGCCGACATGGCCAAGCAGGCGTTCGGCTTCCATCGCTCGAAGCGGGAAGGTGACGACCACGAGGCGATCAACAGGCAGTTCGCGCCGGAATTCCGCAATCGGCTCGACTCCATCGTCTCGTTCGCGCACCTCAACGTCGAGGTGATCGGAATGGTCGTCGAGAAGTTCGTGCTGCAGCTCGAGGCCCAGCTCGCCGACCGCGACGTCACGATCGAGCTGTCGGAACCGGCCAAGGCCTGGCTGATCCAGCACGGCTATGACGAGCAGATGGGCGCGCGGCCGATGGGTCGTGTGATCCAGGAGCACATCAAGAAGCCGCTGGCCGACGAGGTGCTGTTCGGCAAGCTGAAGGGCGGCGGTCACGTCCGTGTCGTTCTCGTCAAGGACGAATCCGGCGTCGAGGAGAAGATCGGCTTCGAGTTCGTCGAGGGCCCGGTCACGCCGAAGTCCGAAGTTCCGGCCGCGCGCAAGCGCAAGCCGAAGTCCGGCGGCGGCTCGAAGGGGCCGGCGCCGAAGGGACCGCTGGTCAAGGCGTAGGCCTGACGCTACGAGATGACTACGAAAGGCCGGCCATCGCGCCGGCCTTTTTCGTTTGACGCGAGGTTCTTTGATGCGACGTCCGGCTCAGGCCGGCTTGACGAAGAAATACACCGTCAGGCCGCAGCCGACGGCAATGATGAAGCGGCGCACATGGGCCGGCGGGATGATCTGGCCAAGCCGCGCGCCGACGAAGCCGCCGACCATGGCAGCGCCCATCATCGTCAGCGTCTCCAGCCAATGCACGCGGCCTGAGAACGCAAAGATGGCGGAGGCCGTCATATTCATGAGCGCAGCGAGCAGCACCTTCATGCCGTTCATGGCGCGAATGTCGCGCATGCCGTAGAACACCAGGGCCGCCAGCATCAGGATGCCGATGCCGCCGCCGAAGTAGCCGCCATAGATCGCGATCACGAACTGCACCGCCTGGATGGTCCGCGGCCCGAACCAGCGCGCGCCATCCTTGGGCGTAAAGCGCATGCCGAATGCAAACACGATCGTGGCGAACAGCAACAGCCAGGGCACCAGCCGGCTGAAGGCGGCCGACGGTGTGACCAAGAGCAGCACGGCGCCGAGCGTGCCACCGAGCAGGCTGATGATCGACAGCCGCACGAGGTCGTGGCGCCAGGGCGCCTTTGCGTCGTTCAAGATCTCACGGGAGGCCCAAGCGCTGACGAACTGGCCGGGGCAGAGCGCGACGGTGCTGGAAGCGTTGGCGTCAATCGCGGGAATGCCGGCGGCAAGCAGCGTCGGGAAGGTCAGGAACGCGCCGCCGCCGGCCAGCGCATTGACGATGCCCGAGCCGAAGGCGGCGAGGGCGAGCAGGGCCAGCATCGTCCAGTCCGTCATCGCTGTCACGACTCGCCCTTCAGCCGCTGGCCGTCCTGGACGCGGACGCGCTCGGCGCCGCGCGCGCCGGCCGGCGACAGCCTGAGCATGCTCAGGAACGCGCCGACCAGCGCGAAACCGACCCCGGTCAAGAGCGACAGCCGCGTGCCGTCGGTCGCGTCGATCGCGAGGAACATCGCGACCAGGGCGGCGCCCGTGGTCTGGCCGAGCAGGCGCGCCGTGCCGAGCATGCCGCTGGCGCCGCCGGCGCGCTCGCGTGGCGCAGCGGCGATCATGGTGCGGTTGTTCGGCGTCTGGAACAGGCCGAAGCCGCAGCCGGCCAGCGCCATGCGCCAGACGACATCCCATGCCGACGGCTCGCGCGGCAGCAGGCCGAGCGCACCGAGCCCGCATGCGAAGATCACGAGACCGATGCCACCGAGCAGCCCGGCCGGCACGCGCTCGACCAGCCGCCCCGCAATCGGCGCCGTCAGGCCGACCGCGATCGGCCACGGCGTGATCAGCAGGCCCATCTGCACCGGCGAATAGCCGAAATGGCTTTCGAGATAGAAGGGGATCGCGACGAAGGCGAGCATCTGGCCGCAGAACGACGAGATCGAGGTCGCGATCGACAGGGCGAACACCGGAATGCGCAGCAGGTCGACCGGCAGCAGCGGCGAGGCCATGTGGGTCTGGCGCCAGACCAGCCACACGCCGGCCGTGACGGCGACGACGAACTCGATCGCGCAGGTCACCAGCGCCTCGCCATGGCCGAGGCTGTCCACGGCGGCGATCAGGAAGCCGAAGGCGACCGCGCTCAGCGCCGCGCTCTGCCAATCGAACATGTGCGGCGCGCGCGGCGTATGCGGCAGGAAGCGGAAGCCGAAGACGAAGGTGACGATGCCGAGCGGCACGTTGATCGCGAACAGCCACGGCCAGCTACCGACGGCGAGGATGCCGGCGGCGATGGTCGGACCGAGCGCGGCGGAGACCGCGACCACCATCGCATTGATGCCGATGCCGCGGCCGAGCAGAGCGTGCGGATAGGTGAAACGCACCAGCGCCGAGTTGACGCTGAGGATGCCGGCGGCGCCAAAGCCCTGCAGGATGCGCGCGAGCGTCAGCAGCAGCAGGCTGTCGGCCAGCGCACAGAAGGCGGAGGCAGCCGTGAACAGCACGAGGCCGGCGAGATAGACCCGCCGATAGCCGATGATCTCGCCGAGCGAGGCCAGTGGCAGCAGCGAGATCGTCACCGCGAGCTGATAGCCGTTGACGATCCAGATCGAAAAAGCAGGACTCGCATGGAGGTCGCGGGCGATCGTCGGCAGCGCCACATTGGCGATGGCGCCGTCGATCACGGCCAGCACGATGCCGAGGGCGATCGTCACGATCGCCCAGGTGCGCTGCGGCAGCGGCAGTCCGTCGGCGTGCAGACCCGTGGTCGTCGGCGTCATCATGCGGGCTCCGGTCGCAGCCGGGCCGCGGACAATGAACGGGAACGGGCAACCGGGCCGTACAAGTCCCGTTTCACGCCAGCGGAGCGCGCCGGCGCGTCACCGCCGTTTGGGGCGGACCTGGATCGCCTTGAGGTAATTGACCGCGGCCTCCGCCTCGGCGCGATCGAACTGGAAGCTCGGCATGTCCTTGTGAATGGTCGACAGGCCGGCCTGCAGCCGCTGGGCGAAATCCTCGTCGTAGAGCTTGCTGTCACCGAAGGTCCTGAACGGGGGCGCGTCGGGGTGCCGGCTGGCGCCTGTGAGACCTACCGCATGGCATCGGCTGCAAAGGCTTTGCAAGAGCGCTTTTCCACGCTTCTGCTCGCTGTCCAGCGCATGGCTGGCGGTCGACGCGAACGCCAGCAGCAGGCAGGCGGACCCCATTCGTCGTCTCATGAACTCGTTCTCGCGTGTCTTGCGCCCGGCTACCAGCGGCCCTCGGCCTTGCTATAGGCATATAGGGCGATCAGCCCGATCGTCACCAGGGTCGAGCCGATCAGGACGATCCGGTCCCAGCGCAGCTGTGTCTCGTCGTCCCGCTGCAAGGTCAGCAGGGAGAACAGGGCCTTCATGGCAAAGCGGCGCATCGGATCGATCCCGGCAGCGGCCGCACATTCCGATGACGTGGGCCGGCCGCAGCTTAGCCTGCCCAATCGTTGCGCCGCCATGGCGAACATCTTGGGTCTGATGTCCGGCTTCCGGAGGGGCTCGGAAGCCGGATGCTGGAACTACCCAGCCTGTCCCATCACGACGTCTGCAACCGCCCGCGCGACTTTCGCGATCGTTGCGTTGCGATCCTCGGGAGACGCCTGTGAACCAGTCAGATAGGCCGTGACCAGAACCGGTTTGCGGCCCGGGGGCCAGAGAATGCCGATGTCGTTGGTCGTGCCGCGGTCCCCAGCGCCCGTCTTGTCGGCGACGCGCCAGTCACGCGGCACACCGGCGCGAAGCCGAGTGTCGCCGGTCTTGTTGGCGATCATCCAGTCCGTCAATCGCTGGCGCATATTCGTCGACAAGACCTCGCCAAGGAGCACGCGGCGCAGGTTCTGTAGCATGGCGGCCGGACTGGTCGTGTCGCGAGGGTCGTCGGCCAGCGCCTCGTTGAGCTCAATTTCCCAGCGGTCCAGGCGGCTGATCTCGTCGCCGATCGATCGGGCAAAACGCGTCAAACCCGCAGGACCGCCGATCTGCCGCAACAGGAGATTTCCCGCGGTGTTGTCGCTCTGGGTGAGCGCAGCTTCGCAGAGCTCGGCGAGTGTCATGCCGCGGCCGACGTGCTCCTTGGTCACCGGCGAATATGTTACGAGATCCTTCGCCTCGAACGGGACGCGCGTGTCGAGATGCAGTTCGCCGGCGTCGGCGCGCTTCAGGACAGCCGCGGAAGCCAGACACTTGAACGTGCTGCACATCGGAAAGCGCTCGGCCGAGCGCAGGCCCGCCTCGAACCCGCTTTCGGAGTCGAGGACGGCGATGCCGAGCCGTCCGAGGCTCTCGCGCTCGATGCGGGCGAGTTCCCCTTCCAGATGCGCCCTTCGGTCGGCCGCCGCCTTCGCCGCAGGTGATGGCAGCCCGCTCGCCGCAGCCGCCATCCCGAGGATTCCAAAACCCAGATGCCGTCTCGTCAGCATGTTCATTCTCCAGTGACTGCGCGAACCTGCCGAACGAGGTGACGACTGACAAACGATCATTTATTCGTCGAGCCATGAGCAGAACTTGGTCATCATGCCCATCCGCAGCCATCTCCCTTTGAACGCCTTGCGGGCCTTCGAAGCATCCGCCCGGCATCTGAGCTTCACCAAGGCAGGCTTGGAGCTCAGGGTCACGCAGACCGCGATCAGTCACCAGGTGAAACAGCTCGAGCAGATGTTGGGCGCTCACCTGTTCCGGCGCCTGCCGCGTGGCCTCACGTTGACTGACGAAGCCCTGGCTCTGTTTCCCGTCCTCAACGATGCGTTCAGTCGCATCAGCGGCGCGATCGATCGCATCGAAGCGAAGGGAACCCGCGAGGTCGTGACCGTCGGCTGTGTCGGCACCTTTGCAACGGGATGGCTGTTGCAACGCCTCGACGGTTTTCGAGATGCGCACCCCCATATCGACCTGCGCCTCCTCACCAACAACAACCGCATCGATATCGCCGGAGACGGGCTCGACATCGCGCTTCGCTTCGGCGACGGATCCTGGCACGGCACTGAGGCCATCCATCTGATGTCTGCCCCGCTGTCGCCCGTCTGTCATCCCGATGTCGCGAGTCGTCTGCGCGCGCCGTCGGACCTCGCGGGCGAAAATCTCCTGCGGTCGTATCGCGCCGAGGAATGGCCATTATGGTTTGCAGTCGCGGGCGCTCCATGCCCGATGATCCAGGGGCCGATCTTCGACAGCTCCGTCGCGATGGCCGAAGCGGCCGCGCGCGGCGTCGGCGTTGGCCTGGTTCCGATCGCCATGTTCAACTGCGAGCTCGAGACGGGTCGGCTGGTCCGGCCGTTTGCGGCTGGGGTCGCCGCCGGTTCTTATTGGCTGACCTGGTTGAAGTCGAAAGAACCGACGTCCGGCATGCTTGCCTTTCGTGACTGGCTGGTCGACGCCTTGCGCGCCGATCCGCCGCGCTGACGGCAGGGCGCCACCGCGCACAAGCCGAGGGCGCGAACAGCGCCACGAGGCGCGTGAGGCGGGCGCGTTGCGGCCAGCTCAGCGCTTTACGGCGCTGCGCCGCCACTCGCGTGGCGACAGGCCGAACTGCTCGCGGAACACGCGGCCGAAATGCGAGAGGTCATTGAAGCCCCAGCAAAACGCGATCTCGCTGATCTGACGATGCGCCAGCATCGGCGAGCCGAGATCGCGCCGGCACTGCTTGAGCCGCTCGGCCAGCACGAAGCGTTGGAACGACGTCTCCTCGTCCGAGAACAGATCATTGACGTAGCGCGTCGATAGCCCGAGCTCGCGTGCGATCTCCGGCAGTGAGAGGCCGGCGTCGGATAGTCGGGTGCGGATGTGCGCCTTGATCCGATAGAGCAGCGTTGCGCGATGGCTCGAGGCGGGCAGGGGTTGTGCGCGCAGCCGCTCGGCCAAGGTCATGGCGAGCAGGTCGGCGGCCTGGTTGGCCAGAGGTTCGGCATGCTCGGGGCCGATGTGCTCGGCGCGTTCGCAGAGCCTGACGATGAACTCATGGGCAAGGGGCTGGAGCGGGCTGTCGGGGCCGAAGCTGATCGCCGTCACGGTCTCCGTCGGGCCGATCCGGCGCTGCAGCATCTCGCGCGGGAGCTTGAACACGATCTGCTTGAACGCGGCGTCGAACTGCAGCTCATACGGGCGGGTCGTGTCGTAGATCGCGAACTCGCCGGGCCGGATCACGGTGTCGCGGCCATCCTGGACGACGCCGCCGATTCCCTCACGTCCGAATGCGACGAGAACGAAGTCGGCATCCGCCCGGGAGATCCGCTGCGAGGTCCGGTGCACGCGCTGCCGGTCCGAGGCAACCTCGGAGCAGACAGCCCGTCCCAACGCGGTGTGGGTCACCGAGCCGCGAAACGCGCTGCCGAGATCGGACGTACAGTCGAGCCCGACATAGACGTCGCAGACGATGTCCTGCCACCGCGCCAGCCGGCGGTGGTCCGGGCTTCCGTCGGTGGTGAACAGGATCGGCATCGCTCCGTCTCCCCCTGCACCTGTGCCGGCTTGATCTGTGGCAATGCAGCAAATTCCGGGCCCGGCCGGGGTCTTCGCCTCGGCCGTAGTCGAATTTTCGTTCCGTGGGAGACGAGCGCGAAAGCCGGCTGGCGTCAATAGTTGGCCCGGTCGCGGCGCCACCGCCGCGCACGGGCATCAGGGAGCAGCAGCGATGGGACTGGCACATCCGAAATACAAGGTGGCGGTGGTGCAGGCGGCGCCGGCCTGGCTCGACCTGGACGCCTCGATCAAGAAGACCATCGCCCTGATCGAGGACGCGGCCGACAAGGGCGCCAAGCTGATCGCGTTTCCGGAGGTCTTCATCCCCGGCTATCCCTGGCACATCTGGATGGACTCGCCGGCCTGGTGCATCGGCCGTGGCTTCGTGCAGCGCTATTTCGACAATTCGCTGGCCTACGACAGCCCGCAGGCCGAGGCGCTGCGGGCTGTCGTGCGCAAGGCCAGGCTCACGGCCGTGCTGGGACTGTCCGAGCGCGACGGCGGCAGCCTGTACATCGCGCAATGGCTGATCGGCCCGGACGGCGAGACCATCGCCAGGCGCCGCAAGCTGCGGCCGACCCATGCTGAGCGCACCGTCTATGGCGAGGGCGACGGCAGCGATCTCGCCGTGCACGACCGGCCTGACATCGGCCGGATCGGTGCGCTGTGCTGCTGGGAGCATCTGCAGCCGCTGTCGAAATACGCGATGTACGCGCAGAACGAGCAGGTGCATGTCGCGGCGTGGCCGAGCTTCTCGCTGTACGATCCGTTCGCGCCGGCGCTCGGCGCCGAGGTCAACAACGCCGCCTCGCGCGTCTATGCGGTCGAGGGCTCGTGCTTCGTGCTGGCGCCGTGCGCCACCGTCTCGCAGGCGATGATCGACGAACTGTGTGACCGGCCCGACAAGCACGCGCTGCTGCATGTCGGCGGCGGCCACGCCGCGATCTTTGGTCCGGACGGCTCTTCGCTCGCCGAGAAGCTGCCGCCGGAGCAGGAAGGCCTGCTGATCGCCGAGATCGATTTGGGCATGATCGGCATCGCCAAGAATGCCGCCGATCCGGCGGGACACTATTCGCGCCCCGACGTCACCCGGCTGCTGCTCAACAAGAAGCCGCTCAACCGGGTCGAGCAGTTTGCGTTGCCGGTCGACACGGTCACTCCCGGCGAGGCGCCATCGGCGGCTGGCTGACAGGCTTGGCGGGCGCTAGGTCCCGGCCTCCGGTTGTGCCGGCGGCGGGGCCGACCGCCGCGGCGGCCGCTGCGGACGGCCTGCCGGCGCCGCCATGCGCGGCTGCAAGGTGACGATCACCGGGTTCGGCTTGTGGTCGGTCGCCGCGCCCGTCGCTGCGTCCACACCCATGCCGATCAGGCCGCCCGCCAGGATGTTGCCGGCGAAGCCGGCCGCGCCGGTCGCCGGGATGTCCTTGGTCAACGGGATGATCTGGGTCTCGTAGCCCGGTTTTTCGATGGTGACGGAGATGTCGGCATTGCGTTTGGCGACGAACGAGCAGGGCGTCGTGCAGGTCATCGGCGCTTCGAGACCGGCGATCGTGGCTTCGGCCCCGGACGGCGTCGACGCGACACTGATCGTCTCGGTTGTACCCCGCGTTACGGACGCGCAGCCTCCCAGCGCGGCGCACAGCGCCACCAACGCTACAACTCTCATTTGGTACTGCCCCCTTCAAACCCGGGGGAACTCAAGCGCAACTGGAGCGGGACGGCAAGCGCAATCAGCATTATCCGAAGAAATTCCCGGGCGAGTTTCGCGCGAGTGTGGCTTTCACACCTGCTTTCCACGAACCTGCCGCGCGATCGCCTTCTGCGCATCGAACTCGGCGCGCCGCCGCGCCAGCTCGTCCGGCGCGAGCATGGCCGGATTGCTGTAGTCGCGCTTCCAGCCGTGATCGTCGCTCCAGTGCAAAGGCGATTGCACGGTCGTGCGTGCGGCTGGTGAACTCTCGAGGACACGCAAAGCCAACTCGAGCGTGAAGGCCTGCGAGGCCGCGTCGTGCGGCTTGCCGGCGGAATTGCCCAGCGGAAAATCCGAGAACAGGAAGCGCGGCGCGGCGGCGTGCTCGACGATGTCCTTGGCGCAGCCCATGACGACGGTTGCGACGCCGTTCGCTTCGAGATGCCGTGCCACCAGGCTCACGGTCTGGTGGCACACCGGACAGTTCGGCACCAGCACGACGGCGTCGATCTCGTCGGCGCGGCAGCGCGCGAGAATCTCCGGCGCATCGGTCTCGATCGTGACGCGGTGGCTGCGATTGGTCGGCGCGCCGAAGAAGCGCGGTCCGACCGCGCCGATGCGGCCTTCACCTGCCAGCCTTAGGAGCTGTGGCAGCGGAAACCAGGTGCCGGAATCCTCGGCCGAGGTGTGCGCGCGATCATAGGCGATGTGGGAAATGCGCAGGTCGTGCTGCGCCGACGTGTCGCCGTCATAGACGGCGTAGAACTTGGCGCCGCCATTATAGGGCGCGCCGGGGCCTTGATCGCCTTTGGCGGGATCGAAAGGCGCGGCCGTGGTGACGACGGTGACGCGCGACTGCGCGAGCGGCTTGCGCAAGGGATGGAACGGCGCCGACGTGTAGTGAGCCCAGCGATAGGGCGTGTCATAGCCGATCGCGAGATAGTAGTCGCGCGTGCGCGCCATGTAGGACAATGGCGCATCGCTTTCGGGCGCGAAGCCGAGTCTGTCGTCGGTCGGTGCGGTCATCCGTCGCGCTCCCTGCGGCACTCGGGGATTGCTAGCCGGCTCGTTCGCTGTGTCAAGGCGCCGCGCGGTGGAACCCCGCATGGTCCTGGGCTTTGTCTGTCGGCAGAATTCAACCATTGCACCGCGCTCACGATGCTTTCCATGGTTTCGGTTGCTCGCATTGCCTGTCTCGGCCTTGCCTTGATGCTGACCATGCCCTTGTCCGGCGTGGCGGCGGAGCAGGCCTCCGACCGTGACGCTGCCGTGCCGGCTGATCCGAAGGACGGCGCCCGGCAGGATTCGCCGCAGGAGGCTGCCAAGCCGGCAGACGCTGCGGCAGAGGGCTCGGAGAACAAGTCCGAGGAGCCCAAGGAGAGCGGTACGCGCGAGGCGATCTGCCTGATGATCGAATCCGCAGCCAAGGCGAATGATCTGCCGCTCGAATTCTTCGCTCGCGTGATCTGGCAGGAGAGCCGCTTCCAGAGCGATGCAGTCGGGCCGGTCACGCGCAACGGCCAGCGCGCGCAGGGAATCGCGCAGTTCATGCCGGGCACGGCGAACGAGCGCCAGTTGCTCGATCCGTTCGATCCGGTTCAGGCGCTGCCGAAGTCGGCGCAGTTCCTGGCCGAGCTGCGCGACCAGTTCGGCAATCTCGGGCTCGCGGCGGCGGCCTACAATGCGGGGCCGCGCCGGGTGCAGGACTGGCTCGCCGGCAAGGGGCAGATGCCCTGGGAGACCCGCAACTACGTCTCGGCCATCACGGGAGCCACGATCGATGAGTGGGCGGCCGCCGGTAACGGCGGCAAGACGCTGCCAAGCCCGCCGCCGACCTCGTGTCGTCAGCTGATGGCGATGTTGAAGCGCGCGCCGAATCCGTTCGTCACGGAGCTCGAGCAGCATGTGGCGCTGTCGGCCGCGAAACCCTGGGGCGTCCAACTGGCTGCAGGCTTCGACCGCAACAAGGCGCTCGCGATGTATTCGCGGGCGATCAAGGGGCTTGGCCCGGTCATCGGCGACCGCGACCCGAGCCTGCTGTCGTCGGTGATGCGCTCGCGCGGCAACCGCGCCTTCTACCAGGTGCGGATCGGCGCCGAGACACGGGCCGAGGCCGACGCGCTCTGCAGTCGGATCCGCGAGGCCGGCGGTGCCTGCTTCGTGCTGCGCAATCGCTCCGGATAGAGCTGCCTCAGCGCTGCGTGTGGGGGATGGCTGCGCCGGACGCAGACCCGCGCGCGCCTGATGGCGGTTGACGCGAGCGGCTTTCACCAGCCTTATCGCGGTTCGTTCCGCTGGGCCGCCCGTGACACTTCCTCCGCTCGATTCGCCGCAATGGCATGGTTCACTGCGCGCCTTCGGCTGGGGGCTGCGCGCGACGTCAGCGACCATCCTGTCACTGGTGCTGTTCGTCACCTTCATCGGCATCGGCGCGCTCGCCCACGATACCCGTTTCAGCATGCTCTGGGCGATCCTGAGCACGGTGCTGGTTTGGGCCGGTCCAGCGCAGATCATCCTGGTCTCCACGCTCGGCTCCGGCCAGACCATTCTGCAATCTGCGATCGCGGTCACGATGAGCGCGATCCGGCTGTTTCCGATGGTGGTGGCGGTGCTGCCGCTGATCCGCTCGCCGCAGACCAAGCGGCGGCACCTGGTGCTGATCGCGCATTTCACCGCCGTGACCCTGTGGGTCGAATGCTATCGCTTCCTGCCGCATGTGCCGCGCGAGCGCCGCATCGCCTTCTCTCGCCGCCAATCTGTCGCAGACCTTCGGCGCCGCGGTGCTCTTGCTGACGCCGCTGGCCTTCCTGTTCTCGACCCTGCGCAACGCCAGGGAGCTTGCCGACGTGCTCGCGCTCGGTCTCGGCCTCGTGCTGTATCCTCTGGCCGCCCAGCTCGACAGCGGCGTCGACATCCTGGTCAGCGGCGTCGTCGCCGGAACGCTCGCGTTCGGCGCGCACAAATGGCGCGAGCGGCGGGGGCTGGCATGAGCGACTTCATCGGCGATTGGCATGCGCTCGTGGTGCTGCTGGTGGCGGGCGTGATCCCCAACCAGATCTGGCGCCTGCTCGGACTTTGGTTCGGCAGCGGGCTCGACGAGGGCTCGGACCTGCTGATGTGGGTCAAGGCGGTCGCGACCGCCATCTTGGCGGGGGTCATCGCCCAGATCCTGGTGCAGCCGCCGGGCGCGCTCGCCAGCGTGCCTTGGGGGCTGCGCTACGGTGCCGTCGTTGCCGGCCTTGCGGCCTTCATGGCGAGCCGCCGCTCGATCTTTGCCGGTGTCGTCTGCGGCGAAGCCGCGATGCTGGCCGGCAAATGGTGGCTCGGCTGAGTTGCGCGATCTTGCGCGACCGCAATTGCGGTGAGCCGAGGTTCGGATAGATTGCCGGGAGGATCCAAGGACTCCGCAATGACCACTGATTCCGATCTCCGTCCGGGAGAAGTTGCCATCGACGCGCCACAGCCGCGCGACGCCACGCTGTATTTCATCGGCCGCATCCGCACACCCTGGACCTCGCGGCTCGAGACGCCGCGGCAGGGCAGCTTCGAGGGGCCGGTGTGCCGGCTCGAGATCTTCGAGCCCTGGGTGCCGGCGCTGCAGGGCATCGACGCCTTCAGCCACCTCCAGGTGCTGTACTGGCTCAACCGGGCCCGCCGTGATCTCGTCAAGCAGAGCCCGCGCCATCATGACGGCGAGACCCGGGGCACCTTCGCGCTGCGCTCGCCGGTGCGTCCCAATCCGATCGGCGTGTCGACGGTCCGCTTCGTCGCGTTGGAAGGCAACACCGTGCTGGTGCGCGGTCTCGACTGCCTCGACGAGACGCCGCTGATCGACCTGAAGCCGGATCATTGCGCGTTCACGCCGGCGGCGAAGGGTGAGGATGACAAATAGGACCGACGGATCCGGATGTCGAAGGTGAACAAGCGGCCGCAGAAAACGGTGACGGCTCAGGATGCGATCACGGCGGACCTCGTCGCCGTGCTGGTGGCGGTGACCGACGGGCACCCGAAGATCATGACGATCGAGCATGCTGCGGCGCTGCCGAGCGGACCGTTTCAGTTCGCGCACCGCTCACTGCAGATGGGGCTGCGCGCCTGGGTCGAGGCGCAGACCGGCCATCCGCTCGGCTATGTCGAGCAGCTCTACACCTTCGCCGACCGCGGTCGCGGCGGCGATCCCGACGCGCCGCACCGCATCTCCATCAGCTATCTCGGTCTGACCCGCGAGGAGGAGGGGCGTGAGGGCGCGGATGCGCAATGGTCGTCGTGGTACGACTACTTCCCGTGGGAGGATCATCGCGACGGACCGCCGACGATCCTGGCCAAGATCATCGCGCCGAAGCTGAAGGCCTGGGCGCGAGCCGCCGACGAGCCGGCGCTGCAAAAGACGAGATGGCAGCGCGCCGCAATCACCTTCGGTCTCGATGGCCGCGAGTGGAACGAGGAGCTGACGCTGCAGCGCTATGAGCTGCTGTATGAGGCGGCGATGATCCCTGAGAGCGTGCGCGAGAAGGGGGCCAGCCAGCCGATGCTGCCCGGGCGCGCCATGATCGGTGATCACCGTCGGATTCTCGCCACCGGCATTGCCCGCCTGCGCGCCAAGATCAAATACCGGCCGGTCGTGTTCGAGTTGATGCCGGAAGAATTTACACTGCTGCAATTGCAGCGCAGCGTCGAGGCTCTCGCCGGCCGGCTCGTGCACAAGCAGAACTTCCGCCGCCTCATCGAGCAGCAGGAACTGGTTGAAGAGACAGGCGCAATTGCTGCCGACACGATTGGCCGGCCGGCCAAGCTGTTCCGCTTCCGGCAGGGCGTGCTGGCCGAGCGGGCGGTGGTCGGAACCAAGCTGCCGCTCTCGCGATCTTGATCTCCCGCTCTTGACACAGCTTATGCTCAGGATAAGTATAAGCCATCTTATGCTCACGGAGAGTATAAATGGTCGATCTTGTCCTGCCCGCCGTCGCGCCGAATGCATCGCTTGCTGAGCGTCTGAGCCGGGTGATCCCGCCGCCGGAATGGGCTGTCTTCGAGGACGATGTCGAAGCCATTCTGGCGCTGAAGCGCCGGCGCAATGCCGTGGTGCTGGCGCACAACTATCAGACGCCCGAAATCTATCACGGCGTCGCCGACATCGTCGGCGACAGCCTGCTGCTGGCGCGCGAAGCGACCAAGGTCGATGCCGAGGTGATCGTGCTCGCCGGCGTCCACTTCATGGCCGAGACCGCCAAGCTGCTCAATCCCGACAAGACGGTGTTGATCCCCGACGTAGAGGCGGGCTGCTCATTGGCGGAGTCGATCACCGCCGACGACGTGCGGCTGATGCGCGTGCGCCACCCGGGCGTGCCCGTGGTCGCCTATGTCAACACGTCGGTGGCGGTGAAGGCCGAGTCCGACGTCTGCTGCACCTCCGGCAACGCGCGCGCGGTGGTCGAGTCGCTCGGTGTCGATCACGTCATCATGCTGCCGGATGAATATCTCGCGCGGAACGTCGCCGCACAGACGAAGGTCAGGATCACGGCTTGGAAAGGGCATTGCGAGGTGCATGAGCGCTTCAGCGCCGAGGACGTCCGCACGCTGCGCGACAACCATCCTGGTGTCACCGTGCTCGCGCATCCGGAATGTCCTCCAGAGGTCGTGGCGGAGGCGGACTTCGCCGGCTCCACCGCGGCGATGTCGGACTTCGTCGGAGCAAGAAGGCCGGCCCGCGTGGTGCTGCTGACGGAATGTTCGATGAGCGACAATGTCGCCGTGCTCCATCCCGACATCGAGTTCATCCGCCCCTGCAATCTGTGCCCGCACATGAAGCGGATCACCCTGAAGAACATCCGCCATGCGCTCGAGACCAACACGCACGAGGTCACGATCGATCCCGCGATGGCCGAGCGCGCGCGGCGCGCAGTGGAAAGGATGCTGGCATCATGAGCATCGATGTTTCGAAGTTGATCGGCCGTCCCGTGATCATCGGCGGCGGTGCCGCGGGTCTGATGACGGCGCTGCAGCTTGCGCCCGAGCCGGTCGTGCTGTTGTCGAAGTCGCCGCTCGGCGCGGAGGCGTCGAGCATGTGGGCGCAGGGTGGCCTCGCCGCGGCGGTTGGCGATGACGATGATCCGGGGCTGCATCTGAAGGACACGCTCGCCGCCGGAGCCGGATTGTGCGACGAGCCCGCCGCGCGCCGCATCATCGATGCGGCGCCGGCCGCGGTCGAGCGCCTCGCGCAGCTTGGCGTTGCGTTCGACCGAGGTGCGGATGGACGTTGGCGTCTGGGCCTGGAGGCCGCACACAGCCGCAACCGGATCGTGCATGCGACGGGCGACGGCACGGGACGCGAGATCATGCGCGCGCTGATCGCGGCTGTCAGGCGTTGTGCTTCGGTGACCTTGCTCGAAGGCGTCGAGGCGCGCTGGCTGATCGTCAATGACAACGCGATCCAGGGCGTGGCTGCGGCGCGCGGCGATGAGGCTCTGATCCTCGCCACGACGCGCGTCGTGATCGCAACCGGCGGCATCGGCGGCCTGTTCCTCGACAGCACCAATCCGGCCGGCTGTTTCGGCCAGGGCCTCGCGCTGGCGGCGCGGGCCGGGGCCGTGCTGTCCGATCTCGAATTCGTGCAGTTTCACCCCACCGCGTTCGACGGACCGTCGCGGCCGCTGCCGCTGCTCACCGAGGCGATCCGCGGCGATGGCGCTGTCCTGATCGACGACACCGGTACGCGCTTCATGGCCGACGAGCCCGGCGCTGAGCTGGCGCCGCGCGACGTGGTGGCGCGGGCGGTATGGCGCAGCCGTGCGCAAGGCCACCGCGTGTTCCTCGATGCGCGCGACAAGCCGGGCAAGGATTTCGCCGCGCGCTATCCCGTGATCAGCGCGTTCTGCCGCATGGCGGGCATCGACCCCGCGCGCGATCCGATCCCCGTGCGGCCGGCCGTGCACTATCATATGGGCGGCATCGCTGTTGACACGTTGGGACGCAGCACGGTCGAGGGCTTGTGGGCCTGTGGCGAGGCCAGCCGCACCGGCCTGCACGGCGCCAACAGGCTCGCCAGCAACTCGCTGATGGAAGCGATCGTCTGCGCGCAATGGGTGGCCGAAAGCGTGGCCGGCGCGCCGCAGCGTGCGGGCAAGCCGTGCGCGGTGGCTGCCATTCCGCCGGCGTCCGATCCGTCGGCCGCACGGCCGCTGCTGTCGCATGCGCTGGGCGTGATGCGCGAGCGTCGCACGATCGCGGCTGCCGTCAGCAGCCTGCTTCCGCTGGCAGAGCAGGCCGGGCCCATGGCTGACCCGGCGCTGGTCGGCCTGATGCTTGCGGTCGCGGCCCATGCGCGGGAGGAGAGCCGCGGCGCGCATTTCCGCAGCGATCGTCCGGGCACGCTGCCCGTCGCGCAGCCATCCAGCCTCACTCTGCCCGAGGCGATCGCGGTTGCCCGCGACATTGTCGACGCCGAGCAGACGCCGTCCAGGAGCGCAGTGCCATGAGTCTCAATCCTCTCTCGCCCTTGCTCTACGAGCCGCTGGTGCGCATGGCGCTGCTCGAGGATCTCGGCCGCGCCGGCGACATCACCACCGATGCCATCGTCCCCGCCGAGCAGCGCGCCTCGCTGAAGCTGCGGGCGCGCCAGCACGGCGTGATCGCAGGCCTCGATGTCGCGCGCTGCGCCTTCCAGGTCGTCTCGCCGGACGTGCGCATGGAGATCGTGCGGCCCGACGGCAGCCCCGTGGCGCCGGGAGACGCGATCGCGACCATCAGCGGCCCGGCACGGGCGCTCCTGACCGGCGAGCGCGTGGCGCTCAACTTCCTCTGCCGCTTGAGCGGGGTCGCCAGCGCGACGGCGTCCCTGGTATCGGCGGTGAAGGGGACGAAGGCGCAGATCGTCTGCACCCGCAAGACCACGCCGGGCCTGCGCGCGCTGGAGAAATATGCGGTGCGCGCGGGTGGCGGCGGCAATCACCGGTTCGGGCTCGATGACGCCGTCCTGATCAAGGACAACCACATCGCCATTGCCGGCGGCATCAAGGCTGCCATCACGCGCGCAAAGGCCCATGCCGGCCATCTCGTCAAGATCGAGGTCGAGGTCGACACTCTGGCTCAGCTCGAGCAGGCGCTGACGCTGGGCGTCGATGCGGTGCTGCTCGACAACATGACGCCGGCGGAGCTCGAAACCGCGGTCGGCATGATCAGCGGCAAGGCCATCTCCGAAGCCTCGGGCCGGATCACCGTGGAGACCGCGCCCGCGATCGCCGCGGCCGGCGTCGACCTGATCTCGGTCGGCTGGATCACGCATTCGTCGGCCGCGCTCGACATCGGGCTCGACGAGGCCTGATCAGCCCTTCAGCGCCGCAATCAGCTTGGCGGCGTTCTCCTCCAGCACCTTCGGATCTTCCTTGCGGCTCGCCGGCGGCAGCAGGGAATCGCCGTTGCGGCGAGGCATGATGTGGACGTGCAGGTGGAACACCATCTGGCCGCCGGCATGCTCGTTGAACTGCTGCACCGTGATGCCGTCGGCGGCGAACGCGGTCTTGGCGGCGCGGGCGATGGTGCGCACGGCACGGCCGACGTGGAGATAGTCCTCCTCGGTGATGTCGAGGATGTTGCGTGCGGCGGCCTTCGGGATCACCAGGGTGTGGCCGGGCACGCGCGGCATGATGTCGAGGAACGCCAGCACGTGGTCGTTCTCATAGACCTTGGTGCAGGGGAATTCGCCGCGCAGGATCTTCGCGAACGGATTGTTGGGATCGTAGGCGGTCATGGGCAGTCCCTTAAGCGGTTCCTCTTGGTGCGCCTTACTCTCACCGGCGCGTGTCGCCGGTCAAGACGGCTCGTCCATGCCTTTCCGGAACGGGGCGGATTCGGCGAGCTCGCGGCCGGCTTCCTCGACATAGGCGCGCTCGCGCTTGAGATAGTCGTCAATGGCCCGGCGCAGGCCGCGGTCGGCGATGTAGTGCGCGGAGTAGGTGGTCTGCGGCAGGTAGCCGCGCGCGATCTTGTGCTCGCCCTGAGCGCCAGCTTCGACGACTTGGAGCTTGTGCTGGATCGCAAAGTCGATCGCCTGGTAGTAGCAGACCTCGAAATGCAGGAACGGGTGGTGCTCGATGGCGCCCCAGTTGCGCCCGAACAGCGTGTCCGAGCCGATGAAGTTGATCGCGCCGGCGATCCAGCGGCTCTCGCGCTTGGCCATGACCAGCAGCACGTCGTCGGCCATGCTCTCGCCGATCAGCGAGAAGAACTTGCGGTTGAGATACGGCCGGCCCCACTTGCGTGAGCCGGTCTCCATGTAGAATTCGAAGAATGCGTCCCAGGCGTCCTCGGTGATGTCCTTGCCGGTCAGCCAATGGATGGTGATGCCGGCGGCCAATGCGTCGCGCCGCTCGCGCTTGATCGCCTTGCGGTGGCGCGAATTCATCGTCGCCAGGAAATCGTCGAAGGTGGAAAAACCCTGATTGTGCCAATGGAACTGCTGGTCGGTGCGTTGCAGGAAGCCCTGCGCGGCGAGCAGCTGCCATTCGGCCTGCCGGGCGAAGGTGACGTGGACCGAGGACGCCTCGCTGATCCCGCACAGCGCCTTCAGTCCCTGGGCGAGGGCATTGCCGATCATGTCCCGGTCCTGGTCGGCGCGGATCAGCAGCCGCGGCCCTGTGGCCGGCGTGAACGGCACCGAGACCTGCAGCTTCGGATAGTAGCGCCCGCCGGCCCGCTCATAGGCATCGGCCCAGCCGCGGTCGAAGACATATTCGCCCTGCGAGTGGGACTTGAGGTAGCACGGCACGACGCCGAGGACCTCGTCACCCATCTTCGCCACCAGATGGCGCGGCGCCCAGCCGGTGCGCAGGGTGGCCGAGCCCGAGGCTTCGAGCGCCGAGAAAAACGCGTGTGAGATGAACGGATTGTAGGCGCGGCCGCAGGCGGAAGATGAGCCGGGACTGACGCGGCCCTCGGGATTGGCACAGGCGTCCCATGCTGCGGCCGGGACCTCGTTGATCCCGGGAACGGCTTCGAGCGTGATCTCAGGCGATGCCATCGAATCCTTGTCAAACGGGCCGGCACGGCACGCCCCGGCCGGGACGCCCCAGATGCCACGCCCTGAAGATCGTGCATCGCAGCAGCGAGTTCAAGGCCGGCGTCACGTCTCCGGCGTAAACCCCTCGAAGATCATCTGATCCGCATAGCGGGCTGCGGCGGCGCGCTGCTCGGGGGTGCGGACGGTCCAAGTCAGCAGCGGGCAGCCGAACACGTTGCGCGCGATCCAGGGGGCAGGCGCAGGCAGCTGCTCGACCCAATAGGCGACGAAATGCGGCTGGCTGCTGAAGCCATGCTTGAGATGCAGCATGCTGTCGCGCTGCGCCTGGGTCAGCTTGGCCCAGTAGCCGTCCTCGTAGCTGCGCTGCGCGACGATGCCGCGCGTCAGCGTCGGCATGGTCTCGCGCAAGGCGCGGACCTGGTCCGGATCGAACGACATCCCGACCACCGGGCCGGAGTAGGACGCCAGCACCTCGGCCATGCGCCGGACCAGCCGGCGATCGCCCTGGAACGTGCTCTTGACCTCGATGACCAGCGGCACGCGCCCGGCGATCAGGTTGCAGAGGTCGCCGAGCGTCATCATCTGCTCGTCGGTCTGCTTGAACTTGATCGCTTTCAGCTCTGCCGCGGTCTTCTCGATCAGCGGGCCGGTGCCCTCGGTGAGGCGGCCGAGATCATAGTCGTGATGCACCATGGCCTCGCCATCGGCCGACAGCTGGATGTCGCATTCGATGGCGAAGTTGCCGGCCACGGCGCCGCGTGCGGCGGCCGGCATGTTCTCGATGATGCCGCGATCAGCATCGTGCAGGCCGCGATGGGCGACGGGGCGGGCCGTCAGCCAGTCAGGTGCGCGCATTCGCCCCGTCCGTTTTGCTGGCGCATGATCTCGTCGGAAAACCGCCGCGCACTATTCCGGATCATGCGCTCTCTCTCACTCAACCTCGAACACACCTTCGACTTCCACCGCCGCGTCCGACGGCAGCGCCGACACGCCGACGGTGGTGCGGGCGTGCCGGCCCTTGTCGCCGAACGCTGCGACCATCAGGTCGGAGGCGCCGTTGAGCACCTTGGGCCCGTCGAGGAAGTCGGGCGCCGAATTGACGAAGCCGCCGAGCCGGACCACGCGCACGACCTTGTCGAGATCGCCGACCGCCGCCTTGACCTGGGCGAGCAGGTTGATCCCGCAGCCCTTCGCGGCCGCATAGCCGTCCTCGATCGACACGCCGCCGCCGAGCTTGCCGGAGGCGATCATCTTGCCGTCGGCGCCGAGGCAGACCTGGCCCGACACGAACAGCAGGTTGCCGGTGCGCACGAACGGGACGTAATTGGCCACCGGCGCCTTTGGTGCCGGCAGTGTGATGCCCTGTGCCGCCAGATTCTGTTCAACCGTACCCGCCATCTCGAATCCCCGTTCTGTCGCCTGAAAGCCGGTCCCGTGCCGGACCGCGGCCCTGTTTGGCGCAGTTGCCAGTGACATGCAAGCAGCCAGCACCGACGCGATTCCGGCGCTTTAAGCGCACGTTTCCGTGAGACAGCCGCAGTTGCGACGCAATGCAGCGATCTCTAATGTGACGGTTCAGCGATACGTCCTCCGAGGAAAACTCATGGCTCATTCGTTCCGACTGTCGATGGGAGCGCTCGCCGTCGCGGCGATCACGTTCGGTCCGGCGCAGGCCGGGGCGGCTGTGCCGTTCCTGCCGCATCAGGCGCTCTATGACCTGAGCCTGGTCAAGTCGCGCGGCTCGAGCCCCGTCAACAGCGCGCGCGGTCGCATCCTCTACAATTTCTCTGGCAACGCCTGCAACGGCTACACTTCGGAATTCCGCCAGGTCTCGGAGCTCGATCTCGGTGAGGGCAAGGTGACCCTGAGCGACCTGCGCTCCACCGCGTGGGAGGACGGCGCCGGCAAGAGCTACCGCTTCAAGATCGACTCGCGCATGAACGAGCAGGCCTCCAGCCCGGTCGACGGTATCGCCGAGCGCACCGGCGATCACATCACCGTCAAGCTCAAGCAGCCCGAGGCGAAGACCTTCACGCTCGACGGCTCGACCGTGTTTCCGACCGAGCAGATTCATCGCATCATCGCCGCCGCGCGCGAGGGCAAGTCGCTGCTCGAGCTGACGGTCTATGACGGCTCGGACAATGGCGAGAAGGTCTACAACACGCTGACCGTGATCGGTGCGCCCGTGCCGGCCGACAAGGCCGCCGCCAAGCCCGACGCCTCGACCGACAATGACGAGATGAAGAAGATGACGCGCTGGCCGGTGACGGTCAGCTATTATGACCGCGACGCCAAGCGGGCCGAGGGCGAGCAGACGCCGGTCTACGCGATGTCGTTCGAGCTCTACGAGAACGGCGTCTCGCGCGCGCTCGTGCTCGACTACAATGATTTCGTCATCGCCGGCGCGCTTGGCAAGTTCGACGTCAAGGACGTGAAGGACGGCAAGCCGTGCAGCAATTGACCGGAGCATCATTCCGTCTGCTCCGGCCCGTCATAGGCGATGCCGCGGATGACCGCGGCCTGGCCGAACTTCTTGCGTAGCGCATCGATCGCGCGCTCGGCCGAGGCCGAGCGGCGGTCGAGCATGTCGGTGTCGGAGGCCTCCGAGCCCGGGCGCAGCGCGCTGACGCCTGCGCCCATCAGCCGGAACGCCGTGCCGTCGGTCTCGCGCGCCAGCATCTCCTTGCAGATTGCGAAGATCTTGCCGGCGAGCTGCGTCGGCGCCGCGATCGATTGCGAGCGCGTTCGTTGGCGGAAGTCCGCGGTCTTCAGCTTCAGCGTTATGGTCGACCCGGCGAGCTGGCTCGCCTTCAGCCGTGCCGACACCTTCTCCGACAGCCGCCACAGGGTCTTTTCCAGGGTCGCGTAGTCGCGGATGTCGGTGTCGAAGGTGGTCTCGCTGGAGATCGTCTTGGCGCCGCGATCAGCCACGACCTTGCGGTCGTCGATGCCGCGCGCCAGCCGCCACAGCCTGCGGCCGTCACCGCCGAACTGCTTCATCAGCTCGATCTCGTCGGCACGCTGCAGGTCGGCGATGGTGCGGAAGCCATGGTTCGCCAGCCGCTGTTGCGTGGCGGGGCCAACGCCGAAGATGAAGCCGACCGGCTTGTCGGCCAGCATCGCCGGCGCCTCGTCCTGGCCGAGCGCGGCGAAGCCGCGGGGCTTGTCGAGATCGGAGGCGATCTTGGCGAGGAACTTGTTGCAGGACAGCCCGACCGAGACGGTGATCCCGATGCGCTGCTCGATCTCGCGGGCGAAGCGCGCCAGCACCTTTGCCGGGATCATGCCGTGGACGCGCTCGGTCCCGGAGAGATCCAGGAACGCCTCGTCGATCGACAGCGGCTCGACCAGCGGCGTCAGCGCCTGCATGGCCTGCCGGACCTCGCGGCCGACGCGGACATATTTCGCCATGTCCGGGGGAATCACGACCGCCGCGGGACACAGCTCCAGCGCCTTGAACATCGGCATCGCCGAGCGCACGCCATAGGTGCGGGCGATGTAGCAGGCGGCCGACACCACGCCGCGCTTGCCGCCGCCGATGATGACGGGCCGGTCGGCGACCTCGGGATTGTCGCGCTTCTCGACGGTCGCATAGAACGCGTCGCAGTCGATATGGGCCAGCGTCAGCGCGGGCAGGGCGCGATGGCGGACGAGGCGCGGCGAGCCGCAGACCGTACAGCGGCGCGCGCCATCATCGAGGTCCGTCAGGCAGTCGCGGCAGAAGCAGGCCGGCCCGGCGACCGCGCGCGACCCGCTCGCTGGCGCCCGCTCGGTCACGGCACGTCGCGCTCCCACTGCCGGTCGCCCAATACCTGCCGTGCTGCCATGATATTGGTCGGATGTAACTTGGAGTGGGCGGCAAAAGCCTTTACCGTCTCGTCGTCGCGCAGCATGAAATCGAGCACGCTGACCAGGAAATTGGGGTCGGCCGCCGAGGATCGCAGCGTCTCCGGCCCAATCCCGGTCTCGGCCAGGAAGCGGCCCAGCCGCTCCGGTTCGCCGGCCAGGAAGCCGAGGGCCTGAACTGCAACGATTTCAGCGACTTCGCGCGGATTTCGAACGGGCTTTTTCAACGGCGGATTTGCCTTTCCGTTAACTTGTCGGCTCTACTTTGCGCCCATCATGCCCGAGTCTTCGGAATGGGTTCAAGCAAGTGGAAACCATCTCGGGGAAAGATCGAATACCGACTTAACGGCTTAGAACGAATCTGGGGCTAGTTTGAATTAGATGAGTAGCGGTGGACAGGCGTCCGCCAGAGGACATGCCGGTGTCAGTGATTCGGAGGGGCGGATGGGCAAGACCGTCCTGATCGTGGAAGACAATGAGCTCAACATGAAGCTCTTCCGCGATCTGTTGGAAGCCCACGGGTACCAGACGTCCGGTACGTCCAGCGGCGTGGAGGCGCTCGACATCGTGCGCCGGACCCGCCCCGATCTGATCCTGATGGACATCCAGCTGCCGCAGGTCTCGGGCCTGGAAGTGACGAAATGGATCAAGGACGATCCGGATTTGCGTGCCATCCCGGTGGTGGCAGTGACGGCCTTTGCCATGAAGGGCGACGAGGAGCGCATCCGCGAGGGTGGCTGCGAAGCCTATCTTTCCAAGCCGATCTCGGTCGGAAAATTCATTGAAACGGTACGCCGCTTTATCGGCTAAGGAGTTTCTGCAGTGTCCGCGCGTATCCTCGTCGTCGACGACGTCCCGGCCAACGTCAAGCTGTTGGAGGCGCGGCTGTCGGCCGAATATTTCGACGTGCTGACCGCCGCGAACGGCGCCGAGGCGCTGCAGATCTGCCAGCGCGCCGAATGCGACATCATCCTGCTCGACGTCATGATGCCGGACATGGACGGCTTCGAGGTCTGCCGCCGGCTGAAGTCGAATCCGGCCACGCATTTCATTCCGGTTGTCATGGTGACGGCGCTCGACAGCCCGTCCGACCGCGTGCGCGGCCTGGAGGCCGGTGCCGACGACTTCCTGACCAAGCCCGTCTCCGACGTCGTGCTGATCGCGCGCGTGCGCTCGCTGACGCGGCTGAAGATGATGACGGACGAGCTGCGCATGCGCGCGCTGACCTCGCTCGAGATCGGCGTGCAGGCGCCCGAGCGCAACGCGGTTGCCGACGCCGGCAAGGGCGGGCGGGTGCTGCTGGTCGACGACCGGCCGTCGTCCTACGAGCGGCTCGGGCCGATGCTGGCGACCGAGCATGCCATCGACGTCGAAACCAATCCCGCCGAGGCCGTGTTCAACGCCGCCGAAGGCAATTACGACCTCGTCATCGTCTCGCTCGACCTGAACGATTACGACGGCCTGCGGCTGTGCAGCCAGCTGCGCTCGCTGGAACGCACCCGGCAGGTGCCGATCCTCGCGATTGCGGAAGCCGAGAACAATTCGCGGCTGCTGCGCGGCCTGGAGATCGGCGTCAACGATTATCTGCTGCGTCCCGTCGACAAGAACGAGCTGCTGGCGCGCGCCCGCACCCAGATCCGCAAGCGCCGCTACACCGACCATCTGCGCGACAACGTCCAGAACTCGATCGAGATGGCGATCACCGACGCGCTGACGGGCCTGCACAATCGCCGCTACATGGAGACGCATCTTTCGACGCTCGCCGACCAGGCCGCGAGCCGTGGCAAGCCGCTGGCGCTGATGATGCTCGACATCGACTACTTCAAGTCGATCAACGACAATTACGGCCATGATGCCGGCGATGACGTGCTGCGCGAGTTCGCCATGCGCGTGCGCAAGTCGATCCGCGGCATCGATCTCGCCTGCCGCTATGGCGGCGAGGAGTTCGTCATCGTGATGCCCGAAACCGACCTGCACGTCGCCGGCATGGTCGCCGAGCGCTTGCGGCGCTCGGTCGCCAACGAGCCGTTCTCGGTGCACAAGGGCGAGAAGCGCATCGAGGTCACGACCTCGATCGGGCTGTCGACCCTGGAGCAGAAGGGCGAGCCGATCGCCGACGTCATGAAGCGCGCCGACAATGCGCTCTACCGCGCCAAGAACGAGGGCCGCAACCGCGCGGTGGCGATCGCCCCCGTGCATCAGCCGGCGCCGTTCCTGCCGCAAGCCGCCGGCCGCGGCCGCTAGAGGGGCAGGGCGGCGGTCCCGTGTGACCGCCGCTGAGCATCCGTTGCTGGCGAATAGCGTCATCTTTCTCCACATCGTCATTCCGGGGCGCGCGGAGCGCGAGCCCGGAATCCATAACCACGATCGGGAGTATGGATTCCGGGCTCGCCCTACGGGCGCCCCGGAATGACGGCGAGTGCGGAGCCGATTGTTTCCACACATCACTCTTCATCCTCGCCGCGCCTCCGCGCCCGAGTTGTGCCATTCAAAGCCCTCTTCGAGAACAGAGGGCGCAGGGAAGGCCGGGTGCTGGTCGCACCCATGGTCCGCGTGCAGAAAGAAAGCACGCGGCAGAACCACAGGTACGAGCCGGACATCCGGCCCTCCCTGCGCGATGGCTTTACGGCTTACTCCGCGCTCTCCCCGGGGACCGGCGTTCTTGCCCCCGTCGCGAGCGCGCTTCGTCGCAGCGCCCGCTTGGCCTCAGCATCGGGAGGCCAGGACCACACGGCTTCACCGCGCGCATCAGGATGTTCGTCGGCGCGGACAAGCCACGCTGCAACCCGACACGCCCACCGCAGCCCACCTCACGCTCGTGACGATCGCGATGCGCCCCTCTTGGCGAGGTGGGATGTGCAGGGGGATAGCATGAATTCTGGAAAAGCGAAAGTAAAAAATTGCGATCTGGATAGCCGGCGAGAGCGATCTCGTTGAAAGCGTTCGAAAAGTTAGTCTTCGGCGCAGGACCGTCTCGGGGGCGCTCGATGGGGAGATCGCTTCCTCATCTCAATGCTTCAGGATGGACCCCTGATGATCAGGCCGACGCTGATCGGCCCTACGAACTTCAGGCGTCTCATGTTAGCTTGGTTGCGGCGTTGCTCTCTTGTTAGGGAAAAGGCATGAAGCCGCTTCGCATGGGTGTTTTGGCCGGCGTGCTGATGTTGTGTGGAGTCTTGGTCCTCGAAGCGCTCGGTGTGCAGACCAACCTTTTGGTTTTCATGGTCTTGGGAGGCGTTTCGGGCTCGCTGGCTGACATCTTGGATCGGTTCATGGCGGGGCGCGGTACGTAGCGCTGGTCAGCGCGCAAGGCCGGATGGTTGTGGACTCATTCCGACGTATCTCAGACGAGAGAGCGTCTGATGTTTGTGGAGTGTGCCCGATGTGGACTTTTCAGCTGGTAGTCCGCACTCCGTAGGGCGGATCAGCGCGCCGCTTCACGTTCGCCGCAAATCGGCAGATTGAGCTGACGCCAATCCGCCCGCCGTGCTCGCGCGGTCGATCTACAACAACTCGCCGCCAGGATGTGGGGCGCCCAAATATCCCTTGATGTTGCGTGCGTGCCATGATACCTTATGTGACATGAGCAAATCGGTCCGCATCGTCAACTTCTATCACATGACCCGCTTCGGCTGGGCCGTGGAAGGAGTCGCGCGCTAGGAATTGGACGTTGCGATCGTTTCACCAGGCCCCGCCGGCATCGGACGGGGCCTTTTGTTTGGCCACGCTCCCTGCCGGCATAACAGCAGGAGCAGAGGATGCCACCCCATCAGACCAACGCGACGATCGACGCTGCCCACGTGTCGGCGCTCAACGTCGATCTCTCGATCGCGTCAATCACCGACGCGATCGACAGCGTGCAGCCATCGATGCAGTCCGAAGCGTCGATCGCAGCGTTGCGAGACGTGTCGCCAGAAAAGGACGCGGCCGGTCCGCCGGCAACGCCGACCTGGCCGATCATCCGCTTGATCGGCTGGTGCTGGCGCGCGATCCAAGAATGGCAACGCCGCGAGAGCGTGCGGGACTGCCTGCATGACCTGAGCGAACGCGAGCTCACAGATATCGGCATCACGCGCGCCGAGATCGAGCACATCGCCGCGCTGCGGACGCTCGACAGGTTGAGGGATGATCCATATCCGGGCGGCGTCTCGCGTCGGGGAATGTAGTTGGTCGTTGAAAGTGGCGACGCAGGGATAACCGACCAACAGCGCGAGATGGTCGCCGCGACGTCATTGCGAGCGTCAGCGAAGCAATCCAGGGTCCCGCACACGACTCTGGATGGCTTCGCTGCGCTCGCAATGACGGAGGTGAGATCGCGCTTATCTATGGACACTATCCTGCCGGAGAGGTCGTCTGCGGGAGTTCGGCGGGACACGAGCCTCGCATAGGTGCTCATCTGCGAGCGCAGGAACTACATGCCTTGATCTGGCGCAATCATCGTGGTACCGACAAACCATGATCAACGTCGTGCGCAACTCCAACCGCAAACATACGACCCGCTGCAGCCGGGCCGTGGGAGGAGTCGTGCGCTAGGATTTCGACGACACGATCATTCCACCAGGCCCCGCCGGCATCGGACGGGGCCTTTTGTTTGGCCACGCTCCCTGCCGGCACCACGCAGCAGGAGCGACCGATGCCACCCCAGACCCATCTCACAGACGAGATCGCCCGCAATTCCGCCACGCGCGATCGCCCCCTCTCATTGGTGAAGAACGCGGCGCACCAGGCGCCAGCCGCGCCGCGACCCAACGCATCCGTCACGGTGCTGCGTGACGCGTTGTCGGAAAAGAATGCGGCCGGGCCGCCGGGCATCTCGGCTCCGGGGCTGTTCGGCCTGCTCGCGGGCTATTGGCTGGTGTTTCAGGAAGGCCGTCGGCTCAGGCGGATGAGAGTCGATCTATGCGACCTGAGCGAGGCACAACTGGTGGATATCGGCCTGACGCAAGGCGATCTCGACCATATCGCAGCCCACCGCGCGCTCGAGCGCCTGAGATTCGACATAGCGAACGCCATGATGTCCCGTGGCGTGATGTAGCTGCGAACAGGCCAGTGCGAACAAATGTCTCGGCAGGGCGGATCAGCGTGATCGGCCCTGGCGATGTCGTGCGCGCGATCTGTTGCAACCGCGTCATTGTAAGCACAGCGAAGCAAGCCAGGGCTCAGCAAGGACTCTGGATTGCTTCGCTGTGCGCGCAATGGCAGAGGATGGTGCGCGGTGGGGTGATGTTCACCCTCGGCCGCTTTTCGCGCTATCATCGTCGGCAACGTTGATGGAATGGAACGACGAATGGCAAAACATATCGGCATCGTCGGCTGCTCCGCCGAGGGCGCGGCGCTCTGCTATCGCACGATCTGCAAGGAGGGCGCCGACCTGCTCGGGCCGCATGCCCATCCCGAGGTATCGATGCACACGCCGTCGCTCGCCGACTACGTGGCCTGCCTCGATCGCGGCGATCTCGCTGGAGTCGCCGAGCTGATGCTGACCTCGGCGCGCAAGCTCGCCGCGGCCGGCGCGGATTTCCTGATCTGCCCGGACAACACCATCCACCAGGCCCTGCCGCTGGTGCTGCCGCGCTCTCCGCTGCCGTGGCTGCACATCGCCGACGTGGTCGCGACGGAAGCGGTCAGGAGAGGCTACGGGCGTATCGGCATCACCGGCACGAAATGGCTCGTCGACAGCAATGTCTATCCGGATAGCTTGACCGCACACGGGCTGGCGTTCGTGCGTCCGGAAGAAGCCGATCGCATCGAAGCCAACCGCATCATCATGGATGAGCTGGTCTACGGGCGGTTCGAGCCGCCCTCCGTCGCCGCGTTTCAGGCGATCATCACGCGGCTGAAGGAGGAAGGTTGCGACGCCGTCGCGCTCGGCTGCACCGAGATTCCGCTGATCATCGACGATGCCAACTCGCCTCTGCCGACGTTGGATTCGACGCGTCTGCTCGCGCGTGCTGCGCTGGCGCGGGCCACGTCCTGCGCCGGCTGAGAATTGCGGCAAGGCGCTGACCGTTCAGAGCGGGATGTGCAGGCAGCATTGGCTGCGACGCTCGCCATCCGGCCTTCGGACGCGCAGTTCCGTCGGAACCCCCTTGGGCGGGAAACGTTTTGTTTCAGCCCAAGGAGGAGCGCCCAATGAAGAAGCTGATGTTCGCGGTTGCCGTGTCGCTGTCCGTTCTGCCGTCGTTCGCCATGGCTCAGGGCCATATGGGGACGCCGCAGGAGCAGAAGGCGTGCGCGCCCGACGCCAAGCGTTTCTGCCGCGCTCAGCTCGGCGACGACTTCGGGGTCCAGAATTGTCTGACGCAGAACCGGGCCAAGCTGAGCAAGCGCTGCTCGGCGGTGTTCCAGAGCCACGGGATGTAAGCCGGCGCGCAGCGTCGCGACGTCGCAGGGCGGACGGCCAACGCCGATCCGCCCTTCTTTGTAGTCAGGCCGCACGGACCCTGCGCAAGAATTTCTCCAGCTCATCCTTGAGGTGATCGCTCTCGCGCGACAGCGAGTGCGCGGATGACAGCACCTGCGCGGAGGCGGTGCCGGTGGCGCTGGCGCCCTTGCTGACGTCGCCGATGTTGCCGACGACGCGCGCGGTGCCGCCGGCGACCTCCTGCACGTTGCGAGAGATCTGCCCCGTCGCGGCGCCTTGCTGCTCGACGGCGGCGGCGATGCCGGCGGCGATCTCCGAGATCTGCTGGATGGTGCCGCCGATCTGCTTGATCGATGCGACCGAGGACTGCGTCGCGCTCTGAATGCCTTCGATCTGCTGGCCGATTTCCTCGGTGGCCTTGGCGGTCTGCGACGCCAGCGCCTTGACCTCGGAGGCCACCACCGCGAAACCGCGGCCGGCATCGCCGGCGCGCGCCGCCTCGATGGTCGCGTTCAGCGCAAGCAGGTTGGTCTGGGCGGCGATCGAGGTGATCAGCTTGAGCACGTCGCCGATGCGCTCGGCGGTGCGCGACAGCTCGCTGATGCCGACATCGGTCTGCTCGATCTGGCGAACGGCCTCCTTGGCAATGGTGGTCGATTCCCTGACCTGCCGCCCGATCTCATGGACCGAGGAGGTCATCTCCTCGGCGGCCGAGGCGACCGACTGCACGTTGGTCGAGACCTGGCCCGAGGCCGAGGCCGCGCTGGCCGACAGGTGCTGGGTCTGCTCGGCGGTCTTGCTCAGCGTGTTGGCCGAGACCTCGAGCGTGCGCGCGTCCGCATGGACCTTGTTGATGATCTGGCCGACGGTGGCTTCGAACTCGTCGGCCATGCGTTGCATGGCGACGTGCTGCTCGGTCTTGGCCGCATCGAGATAGACCGAGATGGCGAGATCCATGTCGATCATTGCCGCCTTGGTGATCGCAGCCTGCAGCGCGGCCTTCTTCTCGCGGGCCGCCTGGCCGCCGAACCAGCCGTCCGCGATCTCCGTCTCGATCGCCTTCTGCAGCCCGGTCACGATCAGCGAATAGCCGGCGATGTACCAGCGCGGCTCCAGCCCCATCCGGTTGTGGGCCTGGCCGATCCTCGTCACGGACTTCACATAGGCATCGTCGAACTTCGCGGTCGCCAGCGACATCCAATGGTCGAGCTGGGCCTTCGAGGCGTGCCGCATCGCGGCCTGGCTGGAGAACATCTTGGCGAGATGCGGGACCTTGCCGACATGGGCGTAGAACTGCTCCAGCAGGCCGGGCAGCACCTTGCCGATCAGCGGCCGCAGCTCCCGCAGCGCCTCTCGGGTCGCATTGTCGATGCCGATGAAATCGAGACGGGACTGCAAAGTCTGAGGATCGGTCATCACTGGTCTGCCGGTAAGATAAGGAGGGAGACGCTACGGGGGGTGCGCCGCTACCCCAAATCGCATGGGTTTGGTTGATGGCTCCTTAAGTCGGGAACCAGATTCAGCCGCAGCCAATGGACCGATCAGATGGGGGACGGCCCGTGCCCCGGGAGTGGCAGCATCGCGCGCAATAAAAAACGGGGCCGAAACGGCCCCGTTGAAGTCGCAGCAGACCGCGATCTTACTTGATCTTGGCTTCGCGGAATTCGACGTGCTTGCGCGCGACCGGGTCATACTTCTTCTTGACCATCTTGTCGGTCATGGTGCGCGAGTTCTTCTTGGCAACGTAATAGAAGCCGGTGTCGGCGGTCGACACGAGCTTGACCTTGATGGTGACCGCTTTGGCCATGTCTTGAACCTCTGGAATCGGGATCGGGGGTGGGCACCGGCCAAAGAGGGGGCGCCGTTGGCGGGCAACCTACCCAGCCAGCCCCCAAAGTCAAGGTTTGAGGGCCAGATTCTGGGGTCCCTAGGCCGCGAAGAAGCGGTTTTTCGGTCGGGGCAGGCCGAGATTGTCCCGCAGGGTCGGCCCCTCATACTCCGTCCGGAAGATCCCGCGGCGCTGCAGCTCGGGAATCACCTTGTCGACGACGTCGTCGAGCCCTGCGGGGAGGAACGGGAACATGATGTTGAAACCGTCCGACCCACGGCTTTCCAGCCACTCCTGCATCTGGTCGGCGATCGTCGTGGCGGTGCCGACGAAGGACAGACCGCCGTAGCCGCCGACCCGCTGCGCCAGTTGCCGCACCGTGAGCTTGTCGCGTGCGGCGACATCGACCAGGCGCTGGCGGCCGCTCTTGGAGGCGTTGGTCTCGGGGATATCAGGCAGCGGACCGTCGGGATCGAAGCCGGAAGCGTCGGTGCCGAGGATGACCGAGAGCGAGGCGATGGCGCTGTCGTAATGCACCATGCTGTCGAGCAGCGCGCGCTTCTCCTTCGCCTCGTCGACGCTGTCGCCGACCACCACGAAGGCGCCGGGCAGGATCTTCAGATGCTCAGGATCACGGCCGATCTTGTCCATGCGGCCCTTGATGTCGGCATAGAGCTTCTGCCCATCGGCGAGGCTGCCGCCGCCTGTGAACACGGCCTCCGCGGTCTCCGCCGCGAGCTGCTTGCCATCCTCCGAGGCGCCGGCCTGTACGATCACCGGCCAGCCCTGCACGGGGCGGGCGATGTTGAGCGGGCCGCGGACTTTCAGATATTTGCCCTTGTGGTCGAGCACGTGCATCTTGTCGGGATCGAAGAACAGCCCGCTCTCGACGTCGCGCACGAAGGCATCGTCGGCAAACGAATCCCACAATCCGGTGACGACGTCGTAGAACTCGCGGGCGCGCTTGTAGCGCTCGGCATGCTCCATGTGGTCGTCGAGCCCGAAATTCAGCGCGGCATCTGGATTCGACGTGGTGACGATGTTCCAGCCGGCGCGGCCGCCGGAGATGTGGTCGAGCGAAGCGAAGCGGCGGGCGAGGTGATAGGGCTCGTCGAAGGTGGTCGATCCGGTCGCGATCAGGCCGATATTCTCGGTCACCGCCGACAGCGCCGAGAGCAGCGTGGACGGTTCGAACGACGTCACGGTGTGGCTGCGCTTGAGCGCATTGATCGGCATGTTCAGCACGGCCAGATGATCGGCCATGAAGAAGGCGTCGAACTTGCCGGCCTCCAATTTCCGGATGAGCCGCTTGAGATGCGCGAAGTTGAAATTGGCGTCCGGCCAGGCGCCGGGATAGCGCCACGCGCCGGTGTGGATGGAGACCGGACGCATGAAGGCGCCGAGCTTGAGTTGACGGGGAGCCATGGGGTGTCCGTGGATGGTTGATCTCTTGAGCAGATAGGAACTCGCCCGATCCGCGTCAGCAACCCACGGCAGAACACGATTTCGTTTTTGCGGTCGTGCGCAGCACGCTCATTCTGTCGTGAGGCAATACAGGTTACGCAGCAAATGGTGTCGTCCCGGCCTTGAGCCGGGACCCATACTCCGTGAACTACGCCATGTGAGCACAGTCTCGACCACCGGGGCCCACGACAGATTCCGCGGTATGGGTCCCGGCGTTCGCCGGGACGACACTTTTTGGTGGCGTAGGGCTGCCCGTCTCATGGCGAGTCATTCGTGGCCGGACAACTAATGCCTCCGTGCGCGTGCATCGAACGCCGACAGCACGGCGAGCGTCATCGCGGTGACGCCGGTCTCGATGGTCGGCTTGGGCACCGGCGCGAACAGCTGCGAGCGGTTCGGCGGCAGCCGCGGACCACCATGACGTGCAGCCGCGACGCGCTCTGGATCATAAACGCCGATGTTGAAGACCATCGATGGCACGCCGGCCTTGACGTACTCCGCATAGTCGTCACTTGCGGTGCTCGGCGGCGATCTCGTCAACCTGTCGCCGAACGCCGCCTTCAGCACCGGCTCGGCCGCCGCGACGAGCGCGTCGTCGTTGATCACGGCATCCGTCCGTTGCTCCAACTCGATACCGGGCCGCGGAGCGCCGGCCATGGCCGCCACAGCCATGGCGGTTCGCTCGATCTCTCCCAGCATCTTGGCGCGGGCCTCCGGCCTGAAGCTCCTGATGGTCACGGGCATGACCGCGTCGTCCGGGATGATCTCGCTGGCGGTGCCGCCTTGGATAACTCCGACGAGGACGCCGGGCTCGGTTGGGTCCTTCTCGCGGCGGATCACGCTCTGCAGATCGACAAGGAAGCGTGCCGCCATCATGATTGGCTTGATGGTGGTATGCGGCGCCGAGTCATGGACACCGCGGCCATAGAAGCGGATCGACAGGCCATCCATGCTCGATGAACCGACGCCGACCCGATACGTTACATCACCATGTGCGAAGCCGCCGCTATGCAGCGCAAAGCCGACATCGGGTTTCGGAAAGCGGGTGAACAGGCCGTCGGCCAGCATCGCCTTCGCGCCCGCGACCTCCTCCTCGGCGGGCTGGCCGACGAACATCAGCGTGCCCTTCCACTTGTCCTTGAGGCCTATGAGCGTCCTGGCCGTGCCGACCCAGCTCACCATGTGCACGTCGTGGCCGCAACTATGCGCGACGAAGGTCACGCGCCCGTTCCAATTGGCCGTGTCGCGGCTCGCATAGGGCAGGCCGGTCTTCTCCTCCATCGGCAGCGCATCGAGCTCGGTGCGCACCATGATGGTCGGGCCCTCGCCATTGCGATAGAGCGCGACGAGTCCGGTCTTGCCGACCTTCTCGGTGACCTCGAAGCCGACGCTGCGCATCTCCTCCGCAAGCTTCGCCGCCGTCTTGACCTCCTGGAAGGCGAGCTCCGGATGGGCGTGCAGGTCCTTGTAGAGCATGTCGAGCGCCGGGTCGTCGCGCTCGAGCGAGGCCGCGATCGTCGATGTCAAGGCTGCGACGTCGAGCTCGGCATGGGCCGGTGGCGAGGCCAGCGCGATCAGCGCGACCGACGCGAATAGACGCCCGAGAGACTGCTTCATGGATTGGCTCCACGATACGTGTGGCCTACTCTACGACCCATCGGCTTTGCCGCCCAGCACGTCTTTCGGCATCTTCGCGGCTTGCAAGGAGCACTGGCTTGTCAGAGAGGCTCAACATCTCCTCGGGCTATCCATTCGAGGAGACCTACGGCTATGCGCGGGCGGTGAGGGTCGGCAACCAGGTCTTCGTCTCGGGAACGACTGCGCGCGGTATCGATCTGGACAGCGATGCCTTCGGCCAGGCAACGAGCGTGATGGCCATCATCGCCGGCGCCTTGCAGCAGGCCGGGGCGGATCTCCGGCACGTGGTGCGGACGGTGGTCTACGTGACCGACATGGCGGACACCGACGCGGTGGCCCGCGCGCATAGCGAGGCCTTCGGGGCAGTGCGGCCCGCGAGCACGCTGGTGAAGGTCGCGGGCCTCACGCCTGAGAGGGCACGGGTCGAAATCGAGGTCACCGCCATCGTTCACGACTGAGCATCGCCGCGGCGGGGCGCCGTGAGCAGTGCGATCACCCGCCCAGCACGTCCTTCTGCATCTTGCCGCCGTAGAAATGGAAGAACGGCACCGGGGCGTCGTGGCGCAGCGGGCCGGTGGCGAGGCGGCGGTCGAGCTCGTGGAGCACGTTCTTGGTCATCGGGTGCAGATCGGCGAGCGGCTTGGAGCCGAGCTCGACCCAGACCAGCTCGACCAGCTCCGCATCGGCGTGGATCACGCCGTCGACGCGATGGGTGATGGCGGAGGCATCGGCGGTGAAGAAGCGCGTGTCGAAGCGCTTGATGCGGCCGGGCGGGGTGATGGCGCGGGCGATCAGGAACAGGCCGGAGGGGTCGGGCAGCAGGCCGGCGTCAGCGAACGGCGCCCATGGCCCGTCCAGTTTCGGCGCGGAGCCGCCGACCTTGCGTCCGAGACAGAGACCGGTTTCCTCACAGGCCTCGCGGATCGCGGCGACGGCGAGCGACTTCGCGCGCGAGGCCGTCGTCTGCGGCTTGCCCTTGAACAGATTGGCTTCGAGCTCGGCCGGCATCGGCGCTGCGACGGGGATGCGATGATCTGACTTGTCGACGCGGCCGCCCGGGAAGACGAACTTGCCGGGCATGAACACGACCTTGTCGTGGCGCTTGCCGACCAGCACCTTCGGCACCGTGCCGCTGCGATCCACCAGGATCAACGTCGCAGCATCCTTCGGCTTGGTGTAGGGATGATGGTCGGCTTCCTTCTCGGCCGGCTTGCCCGCCGCTGCGCCCGTGGCCTGTGCCGTCTCGCTCATGTCCTCCCCGCTTTTTCTTATTCGTTGATTGTCTGGTCGCTCAGACCGGCGGAATGCCTTCCACCGGATTGTCGTCGAAGCCGTGCATGCGGAACGCCCATTGCAGCCCGACGACGGCGCCCTTGACCGGCTGAATCAAGGCGAGCGCGGCGACCAAGGTCACCGGCAGATAGATCGCGAGCTGCAGCGCCACCGGCGGCGCGTAGTTGGTCTCGATCGAGAGCACCAGCGGCACGATGATGTGGCCGACGATGACGATCACGAGATAGGCTGGAAGATCGTCGGCGCGATGCCCGGAGAAATCCTGGCCGCAGCGGTCGCAGTTGTCCGCGACCTTCAGGAAGGCGCGGAACAGCTTGCCCTCGCCGCAGCGCGGGCAGCGGCCGCGCAGGCCGCGCTTCATCGCTGTCCAGACGTCGCGCTTCTCGGCGAGGCCGGTGTCGCGCGTCCACGTCTGCGGGGGCAATGTGCTGGGCGTTGAGGTCATGGCGTCCACGATCTGCCTTTCTTCGATGTGCCGGGCTTGCGTTTTGCCCCTGCCGTTTGACTTTCCTTGCGGTTCTTTTCTTTGTGCTTCGGCCGCGCCTCGGCCTTGGCGCGCTTCGTTGCCTTGCTCTTGGCCCTTGCCTTGATCCCGGCCTTGCCCTTCGGCCGCTCGCGGCGGCCGTGGCGCGAGACAAGCACGTCGGCCTGCGTCAAGAGTTCGAAGCGCAGCGCGCCGGCCACCGGCTGAGCTTCTACCAGACGCACGTCGACGACGTCACCCAGCCGGTGCATGGCACCGCTGCGCTGGCCGATCAGCGCATGCCGCGTCTCATCATAGTCGAAATATTCCGTGCCGAGGGTCCGGATCGGAACCAGGCCGTCGGCGCCGGTATCGTCGAGCTTGATGAAGAGGCCGGCGCGGGTGACGCCGGAAATGCGGCCCTGGAACGTCGCGCCGATGCGGTCGGCGAGGTGGTGGGCGATCAGGCGGTCGGCTGTCTCGCGCTCGGCCTTCATCGCCCGCCGCTCGGTGACCGAGATCTGCGCCGCGACCTCGGTGAGATGATCCGGCGTTTCGCTGTCGGGCAGGGCGCCGTCACCGAGGCCCAGCGCGCGCAGCAGGCCGCGGTGCACGACGAGGTCGGCATAGCGGCGGATCGGCGAGGTGAAATGCGCGTAGCGGCGGAGGTTCAGGCCGAAATGTCCGTAATTGTCGGTCGAATATTCCGCCTGCGCCTGCGAGCGCAGCACGACCTCGTTGACGAGATGCTCGTAGTCCTGGCCGGCCACCAGCGTCAGCACGCGGTTGAACAGCGATGGCCTCAGCGCGCCGCTCTTGGCAAAGGGCACGTCGAGCGTCTTCAGGAATTCCTGCAGCGCATGGATCTTCTCCACCGTCGGCTCGTCATGCACGCGGTAGATCAGCGGCAGCGCCTTCTTCTCCAGCAGTTCGGCCGCGGCGACGTTGGCCGAGATCATGAACTCCTCGATCAGTCTGTGGGCGTCGAGGCGCTCCGGCACGACGACGCGGTCGACCGTGCCGTCTTTCTTGAGCAGGATCTTGCGCTCGGGAATGTCGAGGTCGAGCGGATCGCGCGCGTCCCGGCCGCGCTTGGCGACCTCATAGGCGGCATAAAGCGGCTTCAGGATCGGCTCGAGCAGGGGACCGGTGACGTCGTCCGGCTTGCCATCGATGGCGGCCTGCGCCTGTGCGTAGGACAGTTTGGCGGCCGAGCGCATCAGCACGCGGTGGAACGAGTGCGAGCGCTTGCGGCCGTCGGCCCCGAGCACCATGCGCACGGCGAGCGCGCCGCGCGCTTCGCCCGGCACCAGCGAGCACAGATTGTTGGAGATGCGCTCCGGCAGCATCGGCACGACGCGGTCGGGGAAGTAGACCGAGTTGCCGCGGATCAGCGCGTCGCGGTCGAGCGCCGATCCCGGCCGCACATAGTAGGCGACGTCGGCGATGGCGACATGGACAATGAAGCCGCCGACATTGTTCGGATCGGGATCCGGCTCGGCATGAACCGCGTCGTCGTGGTCCTTGGCATCGGGCGGATCGATCGTGACCAGCGGCAGCTCGCGCCAGTCCTCGCGGCCCTTCAAGGTCGCGGGCTGCGCGGCTTCGGCCTCAGCGACGGCTACGGCCGAGAAGTCCATCGGGATCTCGTGGGCATGGATGGCGATCAGGCTGATCGCCTTCTCGGTCGCGACCGAGCCGTAGCGCTCCTTCACCCGGCCCGAGGGCAGGCCGTAGCCGCGGCCGCGCAGCAGGTCGACGCTGATGAGATCGCCGTCCTTGGCGTCCTTGGTGTCGGCGGGGGCGATGGAGAGCTCGCGTCCGGCCTGCTTCTTGTCGACCGGAATCAGGCGGCCGCCGCCGCCGGGATTGCTGCGGAAAATGCCGAGCACGCGCGGCCGCGCCTGATCCAGCACCTTGAGGACGCGGCCGCGATAGGAGACGCCGCCATCATCCTTGATCGCCTCGACCCGCAGCAGCGCGCGGTCACCGACGCCGGCCACCGAGCCCGGCCCGGCATGACGCGGCGTGTGGATGCGGATGCGCGGCGGCTCGGACTGCTCGGCCTCGTCCCACTCGGCCGGCTTGGCGATCAATTCGCCGTCGCTGTCGCGCCCGGTGATGTCGGCGACCAGCGTGGCCGGCAGGGACGCGGTCTCGACGACTTTCTTGCGGCCGCTCTTCTTCACCGTGCCGTCGGCGACGAGTTCGCGCAGCAACTGCTTGAGCGCGACGCGATCGGCGTTCTTCAGGCCGAACGCGCGGGCGATGTCCTTGGTGCCAACCTTGCCCGGATTGGCGCGGATGAAGGCGACGATGGCCTCCCGCGAAGGGAAGCCGATGCCGCGCTTTTGGGTCATTTTCTCATCCGCGGGCCTTGCCGGCGCTTTTCTTGGGCGTCGCCTTGGTCGCAGGCTTGGCCGAGGTCTTGGCGGCCTTGGCAACCGGCGCACGCGCCTTGCTGGTGGAGTCTGATTTCGGTTTGGCGGCCGCCTTCTTCGCCACGGCCTTTTTCGCCGGCTTCGGCGTGTCGTCGTCGCCGCCGGTCTTCGGCTTGGCCTTGCTGGCAGCCGCTTTGCTGGCAGCCTTGGCCGGCTTCGCAGCAGCCTTGCCCTTGGCCTTCTTGCCGCCGCCCTTGGCGGCGCGCTCGTCGAGCAGGACGATCGCCTCGGCGAGCGTGATCGTATCCTTTTCCTTGTCGCCGGGAATGGTGGCGTTGACGCCGCCGGCGGTGACATAGGCGCCGTAGCGGCCGGCCTTGACGGCGACAGGGCCGAGCGAGGGATGGTCGCCGAGCGCCTTGCCGGGATCGGCGCCGAACCGCTTGCTCGGGCCCTTGGCGATCTTCTCGGCGATCAGGGTGACGGCGCGGTTGAGGCCGATGTCGAACACCTCGTCGCCGGCCTCCAGGCTCGCATACGTCTTGTCGTGCTTCACGAACGGCCCGAAGCGGCCGAGATTGGCGATGATCGGCAGACCCGTCTCCGGATGGATGCCCACCTCACGCGGCAGCGACAGCAGCTTCAGCGCGTAGTCGAGCTCGAGGCTCGCGGGCGACGTCCCTTTCGGGATGCCGGCGCGCTTCGGCTTCTCGCCCTCGGCGTAATCCTTCTGCTCGCCGAGCTGGATGTAGGGGCCGAAGCGGCCGGCCTTGACGACGACGTCGAGGCCGGTGTCCGGATCCTGGCCGAGCACGCGGTCGGCCGCGGCCTCGCTGTCGGCGGCGAGCGGGCGGGTGTAGCGGCATTCCGGATAGTTCGAGCAGCCGACGAAGGCGCCGAACTTGCCGGCCTTGAGGTTGAGCCGTCCGGTGCCGCAGGTCGGGCACTGCCGGACATCGCCGCCATCGTCGCGCGGCGGGTAGATGTGCGGCCCCAGCATCTCGTCGAGCGCGTCGAGCACCTGCGCCACGCGCAGATCCTTGATGTCGTCGACGGCGCCGATGAAGCCGGTCCAGAAATCCTTCAGCACCTGCTGCCAGGCGATCTCGTTGTTGGAGATGCGGTCGAGCTGCTCCTCGAGATCCGCCGTGAAATCGTACTCGACGTAGCGGCGGAAGAAGTTCTCCAGGAAGGCGATGACGACGCGGCCCTTGTCCTCGCCGTGCAGCCGCTTCTTTTCGAGCTTCACATAGCCGCGGTCCTTCAGCACCTGCAGGATCGAGGCATAGGTCGAGGGCCGGCCGATGCCGAGCTCCTCCATGCGCTTGACCAGCGAGGCCTCCGAGAAGCGCGGCGGCGGCTCGGTGAAATGCTGGGTGACGGCGAGATTCTGCCGCTTCAGCGGCTCGTTCGGGCTCATCTGCGGCAGGCGGCGGCCGTCCTCGTCCTCCTCGTCGTCGCGGCCTTCCTGATACAGCGCGAGGAAGCCGTCGAACTTGATGACCTGGCCGGTGGCGCGCAGCTCCAGGGTGCGGGCGCCGGCCTTGGCGATGATGTCGACGGTGGTGCGCTCCAGCTCGGCGGATTCCATCTGGCTCGCGATGGTGCGGGTCCAGATCAGCTCGTAGAGCTTGGCCTGGTCGTCATCGAGCCGCTTGCGTAGCTCGGCCGGCTTGCGCGACAGGTCGGTCGGGCGGATCGCTTCGTGCGCTTCCTGGGCGTTCTTGGCCTTGGCCTGGTACTGGCGCGGGCTCTCCGGCACATATTTGTTGCCGTAGATCTCGCCGATCACCTTGCGGGCCTGGGTGATCGCCGAGCCGTCGATCTGCACGCCGTCGGTTCGCATATAGGTGATGAGACCGGTGGTCTCGCCGCCGATGTCGATGCCTTCATAGAGACGCTGCGCGATGCGCATCGTGTGCGCCGGCGCGAAGCCGAGCTTGCGGCTCGCTTCCTGCTGCAGGGTCGACGTCGTGAAGGGCGCCTGCGGGTTGCGGCGCGCCGGCTTGGCGTCGACGGTCGCGACCGTGTAGCTCGCCGCGTTGAGCGCGGTCTTGAAATCCTCGGCCTCCGCGCCGGTGCCGATGTCGAGCCGCTGGATCTTCTTGCCATCGGCGCCGACGAGACGCGCCTCGAAGGTGTCGCCGCGCGGCGTCGCCAAGGTTGCGATCAGCGACCAGTATTCGCGCGGCACGAACTTCTCGATCTCCAGTTCGCGATCGCAGACGAGGCGCAGCGCGACCGACTGCACGCGTCCGGCCGAGCGGGCGCCCGGCAGCTTGCGCCACAGCACGGGAGAGAGAGTGAAGCCCACGAGGTAATCGAGTGCGCGGCGCGCCATGTAGGCGTCGACCAGCGCACCGTCGATCTGCCGCGGATGCTTCATCGCCTCCGAGACGGCCTGCTTGGTGATGGCGTTGAAGACGACGCGCTCGATCTTCTGATCCTTGAGCGCGCGCTTCTCTTTCAACACCTCCAGCACATGCCAGGAAATCGCTTCGCCCTCGCGATCAGGGTCGGTGGCGAGAATCAGCCGGTCAGCGCCCTTCAGCGATTTGGCGATGTCGTTGAGTCGGCCCGCCGCCTTGGGATCGACCTCCCAGATCATGCGGAAATTCTCGTCCGGATCGACGGAACCGTTCTTGGCCGGAAGGTCGCGGACATGACCGAAAGAGGCCAGAACCTCGTAGGAGGAGCCCAGATACTTGTTGATCGTCTTGGCCTTGGCAGGCGACTCCACGATGACGATATTCATGTATTTCCAATGGCTTAGTGGAAGGATTGAAGCTGGCTTCGCGGGATTCGCGCCGGCTGCGTTGACCCGAACATGGGTGGTGAGGGGGTTCCTGTCAAATCGAGGGATGTTGAAAGGCGATTGCGTTGGACCGGCGAAGTACCTATCAGGTTGTACGGAGCACGATGAGAACCGCGCTCTCTTGAGGTTGTTTTTCGTCAAATTCCTTATGCTGGGTGACGGTTGTTGGCCAAGGCAGCGGACAAAAGCGACCCGGACGTCGAGGCGATGGTGGAGGATCCCGACGCCGCGGCGGCGCTGATCGCCGAGGTGACGGCCAGCCTGTCGCATCTGGCGCAGCGCCATCGTCTCGACATGCTCGATTACCTCCTGCGCATGGCGAACCTTGAGGCCGAGGAGCATCTGAGGCTGCGCAGCCGCCGCAGGCTCTGCTGACGGCCGCCCGCGCTCACCGCCGCGGGGCGAGGGTGGTTTCTCCGGCGCCAGCACCCGGCCGTCCACCGCAGTCAGCAGCGCTTGCGAACCGGCCTGCGGTTCGCGCGGTCGACGAGCGCGGCGGCGATCTCGTCGGGGTGCTCGTCGAATTCCTCGCTCCACTGCCGCAGTGCGACCAGGATCGGAAACAGGCCGCGGCCCTTCGGCGATGGCGGTGCCACGAGCTCGCCGGCCGGAGCGCCGATCTTTCGGGGCTAACCGGCCGGGTCGGTGGCGGTTTGAGACCTGCCCCCGGGATTGAAAGCGGTGGCTGCCGGCGGCAGCCACCGCGGGACTCAAGCGGCGAGACCGCCGGCCGTCTGAATCGCCTTCGCCAGCGCCTGCTCGCGATGCTCCGGGCCGATCTGGACACCGTCGGCCGCAACGAATTCGAGATCCGTGACGCCGATGAAGCTGAAGACGCTGCGCAAATAGGTCTCCAGGTGTTCAAATGCCGCCATCGGCGTGTCCGCGCCGTAATGGCCGCCGCGCGAGACCGCCACGATAATACGCTTGCCACCGGCCAGGCCTTGCGGGCCGTTCGGGCCATAGGTGAAAGTCTTGCCCCTGACAGCGATGCGGTCGACCCAGGCCTTGAGCTGGCTCGGGATGGAGAAGTTGTACATAGGGGCGCCGATCACGACGATATCGGCGGCCAGGAACTCCTCCAGCACGGCCTGTCCGGCCGCGACATCAGCTTTCACTGCGGGATCCTCAACGGGCGCACCGTATGCGACGGCGACATGCGTTCCGGACAGATGCGACAGCGGCTCGGCTGCGACATCTCGGTAAGTCACCTCCAGCCCCGGCGTGATCTGGCGGAGCCGTGCGACGATCGCGGCGGACACCTGACGGCTGACGGAGTTGGGGCCGAGCACGCTGGAGTCGATGTGGAGGAGGAGGGTCATTGGTCAGTTACCTCGGTATTGGTTTGTAACTGGCGCACTATGAGTGACTATGCTGTAACCCCACAAGAACGCACATTTTTGAAACCCGGGCACAGCCATGACCCCTGCTGACAGCGATGATCCCGACCTTCCGACGCAGCCAAATCATAATGATTGTCGGGGCGTGGCCTCGATCCTGGCGCGTGTCGGCGACAAATGGAGCGTGTTCGTCATCATGATGCTTCAGGACGGGCCGAAGCGCTTCAATGAGTTGAAGCGGCTCGTCGGCGGCATCTCCCAGCGGATGCTGACCCTGACCCTGCGCGGCCTCGAGCGCGACGGGCTGGTGACGCGGACGGTGTTTCCGACCATCCCGCCGCGGGTGGATTATGAGCTGACCGATCTCGGCCGCGGGCTGTCGCAGCCGGTGCAGGCGCTCGGACAGTGGGCCATCCAGCACCAGGAGCTGATCGAGCAGGCACGCGCGCGCTTCGACGCGCGCAGGGATGCTGACTGAGAGTCAGGTCAGCGACACCATCCCGCCGCCGTGGCGCTCCAGGCGGCCGGCCAGCTCGAGCTCGAGCAGCACCATGCGCAGGACGGCGGGTGACAGGCCGCTGATCCGGATCAGGTCGTCGATCGACACCGGGGTCGGGCCGAGCAGAGCTGTGATCTGCGCGCGGTCGTGGCTTTCGGGATCGGGGGCGAACAACTCCTCCTCTGGCTCGCGCAGCGAAAAGGGCAGCGGCCGCTCCATGATCGGGCCGACGGCCTGGATGATGTCTGCGGCTTCGGTGACGAGCGCGGCGCCCTGCTTGATGAGATCGTTGGTGCCTGCGCAGCGGGGATCGAGCGGCGAGCCCGGGACGGCGAAGACCTCGCGGCCCTGTTCGCCGGCCATGCGCGCCGTGATCAGCGAGCCCGATCGATGCGCGGCCTCGACGACGACGACGCCGAGCGAGGCGCCGGATATCAGCCGGTTGCGGCGGGGAAAGTCGCGGGCGCGGGGCTCGTGTCCGAGCGGCATCTCGGAGATTGCGGCGCCGCTGCCACTGATGATGGCGCCGAGCAGGTCGACGTGCTCCGGCGGATAGATCCGGTCATGGCCGCCGGCGAGCACCGCGACCGTGCCGCTGCCGAGGCTCGCGCGATGCGCAGCCTGATCGATGCCGCGGGCGAGGCCGGAGATGACGATGAAGCCGGCCTGGCCGAGTTCATGGGCGATCTGGCCGGCGAATTTCAGCCCGGCGGCGGAAGCGTTGCGCGAGCCGACGATAGCGATCATCGGGCGCATCAACGTCTCGCGGGCGCCACGCACCGCGAGCAGCGGAGGCGCATCCTCGCAGGTGGCGAGGCGGGGCGGATAGCCGTCCTCGTCCGGCGCCCGCAGTTCGACACCTTGCCGTTTGCAGGCTTCGAGTTCGGCCTCGGCTTCGCCGACCGTGCAGATCCGGCCGGCTCCGGCCGCGCCGCCGCGGCGTGCCAGATCGGGCAGCCGGTCGAGCGCTACGCGCGCGGTGCCGAAATGGTCGAGCAGCGAGCGGAAGGTGCGCGGGCCGACATTGTCGGACCGGATCAGGCGCAGCCGGTCGCGCCGCTCGGTGTCGCTCAGCTCGATCGTCGTGTTGATGGCATCCACGCAAAGCCCCCTTTACCGGGGACTAGAATGGAGCAACCCGAGGACGCAGGGAAGAGGGCGCGCTACGCCGGCGCGACGTCGCGCACATCCTCGGACTCGGACACCGGCGACGATAGCACCGGCTGATCGCTCTGGATGGCTGGCGTGGTGCCGACCGGAGCTTCGCGCAGCCAGCGCTCGGCGGCGTCGCGTCCGCGCTGGTACAGCAGCTCGACGAAGTCGCTGCCGAGATCGGTCGCATCGCGCTGAGCCAGGGCTTCGATCTCGTCCTCGGCCGCAAGCCGATGGACGCGCGGCGGGTGCAGGCCGTCGCTGCGCGCCCATTCGAGCGCCGCGAGTTCGGCGTTCAGGACCGCATTGCCGGCGATCTGGTCGAGGCGGCGATCGATCGCGGCCGAGGTCATCGGGACATGGCCGTCGCGCGCGGGCGTGACCTGAACGACCAGCAGGTCGGCGGCGCTGGACTCATGCGCGATCTGGATCAGCGGCGGATTGGTGACGTAGCCGCCGTCCCAATACGCTTCGCCCTCGATGTCGACAGCGGCGTGCAGTTGCGCGGGACAGGTGGAGGCGAGCAGAGCATCCGGCGTGATGCCGGCATTGCGGAAGATCTGCGGCAGGCCGTCACGAGCCCGGGTTGCCGCAACCAGCAGGCGGGGCGCGGCCGGGCCCTGCACGGCGTCGAAATCGATCGCCTCGCGGAGGATGTCGCGGAGCGGATCGAGATCGAGCGGGTCGGCGCGTCCGCCGCGCAGCCCCGCGCCGAATGACACCGAGCTGCTCGCCGGCGAGTACGCGCCGATCACCAGCAGCGATCGGAACGACGCCTCCTCCATCAGCCGGGTCCAGAACAAAGCGAGCCGGTTGCGGGCTTCGTCGCGGCCGCCCTTGGCGAGCCCGCTCGCGAGCAACGCGGCGTTGACCGCGCCGGCGCCGGCGCCGCTGATGGTGTCGAAATCGCAGCCGGGTTCCTCGAGCAGGCGATCGAGCACGCCCCAGGTGAAGGCCGAGAACGTTCCGCCGCCCTGCAGGGCCAGCGACAGCTTGCGCGGCGGCCATGTCCGGGGCGGCGGCGGCAGCGTGACCGTTGCGATCGTCTCCGCGAGCGTTCGCTCGGGCGTCTCTGCGGCCCTGGTCTCGCTGATCACGGGCGTGCTCGTGGCCGCCATGATCATCTCGGCGACGGCCGGCGCGACATCGGCTCGTTCCGGCGCAGGGCTGGGCTCGGATATTTCGGCGGGGAGCGCGACGTCCGACGTGACCGGCGCGGCAGGCGCGACTGTCTCGGGCGTCTGCGCCGGTTCTGCAGCGGCCGTGATGCCGGTCGACCAGATCTCAGCGGCCGACAGCAGCAGGCTGGCATTCGATCGGGCCGGGGCCGCCTTCTGCTGCGCCGGAGCCTGATCAGTACGGTCATCGTGCGTGGCCGACGAACCGCTGGAATTGGTCTTGCGTAACCACATGCAGGAATCATGACAGGCAATCATGATTCACGCCAGAGTCCCGCGTTAACTTATGAGCTGATGAATCGCCGGTGTTGCTGTGCAGCCGCTGTGAAATCAGGGCGCAACACAGGTTTTCCGTATTTGCTCCGTATTTGTCCGGAGCGACTACTTCTTCGCCCCGATCCTGCTCTCGGTGCCCGACTGCAATCGCTTGATGTTTTCGCGATGCATGTAAATGAGCAACAGTGTGAGCAGGGCGAACAAGGACGCCAGCGCGGTGTGGCCAAATGCCCACAACACGATGGGTGTCAGCACGCTGGCGACGAGTGCCGCGAGCGATGAGTAGCGCAGCGCGAACGCGGTGGCGAGCCACACCAGGCAGAAGAAGATCGCGCCCGGCCAGAACAGACCGATCAAAATACCGATGTAAACGGCGACACCTTTGCCGCCGCGGAACTTCAGCCACACCGGGAACAAGTGACCGAGGAACGCGCCGAGGCCCGCGATCATCGCGGCATTCGGGCCGCCGAGATAGCCGGAGATGATGACCGCCGCCGTACCCTTCAGCGCGTCGCCGAGCAGGGTTGCTGCCGCGAGCCCCTTGCGTCCGGTGCGCAGCACGTTGGTGGCGCCGATATTGCCGGAGCCGATGCTGCGCAGATCCTGCGTGCCGGCCAGCTTGGTCAGGATCAGGCCGAACGGGATCGACCCCAGGAGATAGCCGATGATGAGAGCGACCGGCAGGAAGGCTTCGGAACCCATCACACCACTCCTTCCAAGCTTCGCCTTGCGTCAGACATGTTCGAACACGGTGCGGCCGCCGACGATGGTGCGGACCACGCGGCCGGTGAAGCGGGCTTCGTCGAACGGCGTGTTCTTGCACAGCGATTTGAGGTCGGCCGGATCGAGGATCCAGGGCACGTCCGGATCGATCACGATGATGTCGGCCGGCGCGCCTGCCCGCAAGGTGCCGCCGGGCAGGCCGAGCAGCTCGGCGGGCCGCGTCGACATCGCGCGGATCAGGGTGGTCCAGCTCAGCTCGCCATTGTGCACGAGTCGCAGCGCCGCCGGCAGCATCGTCTCCAGGCCGACGGCGCCGCTGGCGGCTTCCGCGAACGGCAGCCGCTTGACCTCGACGTCCTGCGGCGTGTGGTCCGACATGATGACGTCGATCAGGCCCGAGGCCAGCGCCTCGACCAGCGCGCGGCGGTCGGCCTCGGTGCGCAGCGGCGGCGTCAGCTTCAGGAAGGTGCGGTAGGGGCCGATGTCGTTCTCGTTCAGCGTCACGTGGTTGATCGAGACCGACGCGCTCACGGTGAGGCCGGCTTCGCGCGCGCGCCTGAGAATGTCGAGCGAGTCGATCGAGCTCAGCGCGGCCGCGTGATAGCGGCCCTTGCTGAGCGCCACCAGGCGCATGTCGCGTTCGAGCACGACGGCTTCCGCTGCGGGCGGGATGCCGTAGAGGCCGAGCCGCGAGGCGAACTCGCCTTCGTTCATGACGCCTTCGCCGACGAGATTGGGATCCTCGGTGTGATGCACGATCAGGGCGTCGAAATCCCGCGCATAGGTCAGCGTGCGGCGCATTACCTGCGCGTTCATCACGCTGGTGTGGCCGTTGGAGAAGGCGACGGCGCCGGCGGCGCGCAACAGCCCGATCTCGGTCATCTCCTCGCCGCGCAGGCCCTTGGTCAGCGCCGCCATCGGCTGGATGTTGACGATCGCGGTGTCGCGGGCGCGGCGCAGCACGAAGTCGACGGTCGCCGAATTGTCGATCACCGGCTCGGTGCCGGGCTGGCAGATGATGGTGGTGATGCCGCCGGTGGCGGCGGCCTGGCTGGCGCTGGCGAAGGTCTCGCGATGGCCCAGACCCGGCTCGCCGACGAAGGCGCACATGTCGATCAGGCCGGGGGCCACGATCTTGCCTGCGCAGTTGACGACATCGGTGCCCTCCGGCACGCCCGCGGCGCCGATGCCGCGCTTGAGATCGCGGATCACGCCGTCGGCGATCAGCACGTCGCCGGGGCCGTCGAAGTCGCGGGAGGGATCGATCACGCGCGCATTGGCAAGCAGGATCGGGCGGCGGTCGGTCAGCATGGCGTTTGGTCCCGACTTCTGTATCACGCGTTGGGCAGGTTGCGGGCCAGAGCCTCGAGCACGGCCATGCGCACGGCCACGCCCATTTCGACCTGCTCCCGGATCAGCGATTGCGCGCCGTCGGCGACGATGGATTCGATCTCGACGCCGCGGTTCATCGGTCCCGGATGCATGACCAGCGCGTCCGGCTTGGCGTAGGCGAGCTTCTTCTGGTCGAGCCCGAAATACTGGAAATATTCCGACGAGGACGGCACGAACGAGCCGTTCATGCGCTCGCGCTGCAGCCGCAGCATCATGACGATGTCGGCGCCGTTGAGCCCTTCGCGCATGTCGCGCGCGACCTCGACGCCCATCCGCTCGATGCCCGGCGGCAGCAAAGTGGAGGGCGCGACGATGCGGACGCGGGCGCCCATGGTGTTGAGCAAGAGGATGTTGGAGCGCGCGACGCGCGAATGCAGCACGTCGCCGCAGATCGCGATGACCAGCCCCTCGATGCGACCCTTGTTGCGGCGGATGGTCAGCGCATCGAGCAGCGCCTGGGTCGGATGCTCGTGCGCGCCGTCACCGGCATTGATCACGGAGCCGTCGACCTTGCGCGCCAGCAGCTCCACCGCGCCGGAGGCGTGGTGACGGACGACCAGGATGTCCGGATGCATCGCGTTCAGCGTGACCGCAGTGTCCATCAGGGTCTCGCCCTTGCGCATGGACGAGGACGACACCGACATGTTCATGACGTCGGCGCCGAGCCGCTTGCCAGCGATCTCGAACGACGACTGGGTCCGCGTCGAGGCCTCGAAGAACAGGTTGACCTGGGTGCGGCCGCGCAGCACGGTGCGCTTCTTGTCGACCTGACGATTCAGTTCGACATACTCCTCGGACAGATCGAGGAGGCCGGTGATGTCGTGGGCGGAAAGGCCCTCGATTCCCAGCAAATGCCGGTGCCCGAGGACGAAAGTCGATTTCGGAGAGGTTGCCATTAAAGCCAGAGCTATAGGCGCGGTTTCCATGGGGGGCAAGGCCGAAAGCCGGGGTTCCGAGTTTTCCCCCGTTCCGTCTTCCGAGCCTCTCGGGGGGCTCCAAACCGGGGACTGGCGGGCCATCGCCGGAAGAGGTCCGCTCCGATATGCCCTGATCCTGCTGGCGGCGATCGTGCCGGCCGGTGCGGCCGCGTTGCCGTTCGATTTCGTCTATCTCCGCGACATCGACCCGACGATCCTCCAGGACATCCGTTATGCCGGCAGCAACAATTTCGTCGGCCGCCCTTTGCCGGGCTACGAGGCGGCCGAATGCGTCGTGACGCGTGACGTGGCGCGGCGGCTGCAGGCGGCTCAGGCCGAGCTGCGGCCGCGCGGCCTGTCGCTGAAGATGCTCGACTGCTACCGCCCGGTGCGTGCGGTCGCAGAGATGCTGGCCTGGTCGCAGGACGGCGTCGAGACCGCGGCCGGCCGCCGCTACACTCCGCGCGTTGCCAAGCAGGACCTGTTCCGTCTCGGCTATATCGCCGTGCGTTCGGGCCATTCGACCGGTGCGGCGCTCGATCTCACGCTGGTCGAGCTCGCGGCCGACAATTCCGCGGCGTTCGACCCGGCCAAGGACTACGCGGACTGCACCGCGCCCGCAGCGCTACGCGCGCCCGAGGGCAGCGTCGACATGGGAACCGGCTACGATTGTTCCGACGTGAAGGCTCATACCGCCGCGCAGAACCTGACACCGGAGCAGCGCCGCTGGCGCAACGAACTGGTCGCGGTGATGGCGCGGCAAGGTTTTGTGAACTATGCCAAGGAGTGGTGGCACTTTTCGCTGCCGGGCGCTGGCGCGACGACTTATGTTTTTCCCATTCGGCCGCGCCGATGATCGATCTCTGTAGGGCACGGCCATGACGCAGTCTTCCTTCGCGACCCATGAGGTCTTCAACCAGTCGCCGCCATTCGAGGACGTCAACCTGTTCACGGCCGACCGGCCCTTGATGGATGCCTTGAAGGCCAATGATGGTGCCGGAGCCGAGCAGGAGCTGTCTGCATTCGGTGCGCTCTGGGGCTCAGCTGCGATGGCCGAGCAGGGCCGGCTCGCCAACGAGAACACGCCGAAGCTGCGCAGCTTCGACGCCAAGGGCTTTCGGCGAGACGTCGTCGAATTTCATCCGGCCTACCATGCGATGATGACGCGCTCGGCCGCAGCCGGCCTGCACAATTCGACATGGACGGCAGAAGGCCAGCCCGTCGGCGGCTGCTCGGAGGTGGTGCGCGCCGCGAAGTTCTATATCGCCTCGCAGGTCGAGAGCGGCCATCTCTGCCCGATCACCATGACGCGGGCCTCGGTGGCGGCGCTGGCCGCCCAGCCTGATCTGCTGGCAAGAGTGATGCCGGTCATCGCGACCGATGACTACGATCCGGCGTTTGCGCCGTGGTGGCAAAAGCGCGGCATGACACTCGGCATGGGGATGACCGAGAAGCAGGGCGGGACCGACGTGCGCGCCAACCTGACGCGCGCTGAGCGTACCACCGATGGCTATCGCATCACGGGGCATAAATGGTTCATGTCGGCGCCGATGTGCGACGCCTTCCTGGTGCTGGCGCAGGCCGATGCCGGCCTGACCTGCTTCTTCATGCCGCGCTTCAAGCCGGATGGCTCGGTGAACGCGATCCAGTTCCAGCGCTTGAAGGACAAGCTCGGCAACCGCTCCAATGCCTCGTCGGAGGTGGAGTTCGTCGGCGCCTATGCCGAGCGGGTCGGCGACGAGGGCAGGGGCATCAGCACCATCATCCAGATGGTGCAACTGACGCGGCAGGATTGCGCGATCTCGTCTGCCGGCCTGATGCGCTCGGGGCTCGCGCACGCGCTGCATCATGCGCGCCATCGCAGCGTGTTCCAGAAGCATCTCGCCGACCAGCCGCTGATGCAGGCGGTGCTCGCCGACATGGCTCTCCATGTCGAGGCGACGGTGGCGCTGGTGATGCGGCTGTGTCAGGCGTTCGATCGCGCGCCTCTGTCGCCGCGGGAGGCGAACTACGTGCGGCTGCTGACGCCGGCGATCAAATACTGGGTCTGCAAGAGCGCGCCGCCGTTCCTGTATGAGGCGATGGAATGCCTGGGCGGCAACGGCTATGTCGAGGACGGCATCCTCGCCCGCCATTTCCGGGAGTCGCCGGTCAATGCGATCTGGGAAGGCTCGGGCAACGTCATGTGCCTGGACGTGCTGCGGGCGCTGGCGCGCGAGGCGGAGGCGGCCGCGCACGTCCTGATGCATCTCAAAGCAGAGACCAGCGGGTTGCCCGGCGCGGCGGAGTCGCTCGCCTTCATCGAGACCAGCTTCCGCCGGCCGGATTCCGAGCGCGTCGCGCGCCTCGCAGTCGAGAAGTTGGCGCTGCTCGCAGCCGCCGCCGCGCTCAACCTCGTTATGCCCGCTCATGCGGAGCTTTTCGCCGCCACGCGGCTCGCCAATGTTCACCCGAGCATGTATGGCGCGGTCGATCTCGATCGCTCAGACATCCGTAGCTTGCTGGAGCGCGCGCTGCCTTGACCGACACTCCCGAAGCCGCCGTGATGGATTCGCTCGATCCGGGCAACCCGCCGCAGCAGGTCGTTCCGGCGCATCATCAGCCGCGCACGCTCGGCTTCTGGCGCACCTTGCTGTGGGGCCTCCTCATCATCGTCGTGTTCTTCATCGGCCAGCTGACTCCGATCGTCTATTTCCTGCTGCGCCATGAGGGTCCAATCGACAGCATGGCCGCGTTTCAGTTGGCCATGATCCAGATTGCGAGCCGGTCGCTCACGGTCTCGCTGTCGGCGATCATGGGCGTTCCGGCCATTTTGATCCCGATCTATTTTGCCGTCCGCCACACCCGCATGTCGTTCGTCGACTATCTGGGCCTGCGCTGGACGGGCTGGAAGAATTTCGCCTTTGGCGTTGTCGGGATGGTCGTGATCCTGGGCTGCTGGGAGCTGGCCGCGCAGCTGACGGGACGCGAAGAGAAGTCGGCGAGCTTCATGGTGGACATCATGAAGACCGCCAGAGGCGACGGCGTGGTCTGGCTGATGGTCATCGCCTTCTGCGTCGCCGCACCGGTGTCGGAAGAGTTGATGGCGCGTGGCTTTCTCTACCGCGGCTGGTCGGACTCCTTCCTGCGCGTGCCCGGCGCCATCGTGCTGTCGTCCTTGCTGTGGACCGTCCTGCATCTCCAGTACGACTGGTTCGCCCTCCTCAACGTGTTTTCCCTCGGCGTGTGGTTCGGCTATCTGCGCTCTCGAACCCACTCCACCTATCTGACCATGGTGCTTCACGGCCTCAACAACCTCGCCGCCACGGTGCAGACCATGTGGCTGGCCAGCGGTTCTTCCTGAACGGACGCGTTCAGCTCGCCCAGGCGATCGCGAGCGGCATGGTCAGCGCCGCCAGCACCGTTTGCAGCGAGATGATCTGCGCCAGCAGCGGCGCGTCGCCGCCCATCTGCTTGGCCAGCACATAGGCGCTCGGCGAGGTCGGCACCGCGGCGCAGATCGCGACGACGACGAGGCTCGGGCCGGTGACGCCGAACGATCCGGCGAGCCCGATCGCGAGGAGGGGCATCAAGACCAGCTTGAGCACGACGCCGAGCGCAGCGGCCGGGCCAGCGCGGCGCAAGCCTTCGAAGTGCAGGCCGGCGCCGGTCACCAGCAGGCCGATCGGCAGCGAGGCCTGTCCGAGCGCATCGGCGGCATCGTGCCAGAGCTTTGGCAGCGGCATATGCGCCACGTTCAGTGCGAGCCCGGCGATGCAGGCCCAGATCAGCGGATTGCGCACGATGGTGGCAAGGATCTCACGGATCGAGCGGCGGGTCGGCGAGGCGTAGTGGGCGAGCACGGCGACGCTGAACACGTTGACCATTGGGATGATCGCGATCATCGCCACCGACGCCGCCGCAAGCCCGGACGCGCCGAACAGGCTGCCGGCGACGCTGAGCGCGACGTAGGTCTGCCAGCGGGTTGCCCCTTGGAAGATCGAGGTGAAGGCCGGACCATCGATGCCGGAGCGGGTGAGCAGCGGCCGCAGCGCGAGGCAGAGCGCCGACATCGCCAGCATCGCCAGGAACAAGGCGCCGCCGATGCCGGCGACCGGCACCTTGCCGAGATCGGCCTTCACCAGGCTCTGCATCAGCAGCGCCGGAAACAGCACATAATAAGTCAGCCGCTCGAGCCCGTGCCATTGCGTATCCAGCCGGATCAGGCTGCGCCGCAGGCCGAAGCCGACCACGATCAGCAGGAATACCGGCGCGAGCGCCGCGGCGACGGGGCTCATGGGCTAGCGACCGGACTGGCGCAAGGTCGCAAGCCGATCGAGCGCTCCCTGCAGGATGAAGATCGCCGCATGCGTGTCGATCACCTCGGCGCGCCTGGCGCGGCTGACATCCATGCCGATCAGCTCGCGCTCGACCGCAGCCGTCGACAGCCGCTCGTCCCACAGGCCGATCGGCAGGTCGGTGAGGCCGGCGAGATTGCGCGCGAACGCCCGGGTCGATTGCGCCCGCGGCCCCTCGCTGCCATCCATGTTGATGGGCAGGCCCAGCACCAAGCCGATCACCTTGCGCTCGGTGCAAATCGCCAGCAGTCGCGCCGCGTCGGCCTTGAAGGCCTTGCGCTGGATCGTCTCGACGCCGGTGGCGAGCCGCCGGTCCGGATCGGACACGGCGACGCCGATGGTCTTGGTGCCGAGATCGAGGCCGACGAGCGCGCCGCGCTCGGGCCAGCGGCCAGCGGCCTCGATGAGAGGAAGGATGGGGGCGGGCATGGCAATGCGCTTAACACGCAGGCGCGTGGCGAGCCAGCAGGTGAGGGCGTGCATCGCTTCGCCGCCCCGATGAAGCTCGCGCACGCGAGTCGACCGGCCCAGATGTCGAGCGTTGCAGTCTTTCCCGGATGCGCCGGCTTTGGATCATCAAGCGAAGCTGGTGGAGCGCGAGAGCTTGTTCCAGGCACTCACTTCGGCTTTCATGCCCTCGATCTTCTGCTCGACTAGGGCCAGCGCGTCCTCACCGAGGAACAGCCGCACAGGCGGTTTTTTGGCTTCCACGAGGGCAAGCAATGCCTGTGCGGCCTTCGCGGGATCGCCGGGTTGGTTTCCGCTCTTGGCCAATCGGGCGGCGCGAATCGGATCCATGACGGCGTCGTAGTCGGAAATGCTGCGCGGCGTGCGATCCATGGACCGTCCCGCCCAATCGGTACGAAACTGACCGGGCGCAAGCGCAATGACGCGGATGCCGAAGGGGGCCACTTCCTTGCCGAGCGACTCCGAGATGCCCTCCAGCGCGAACTTGCTGCCGCAATAGAAGCTGATCCCGGGCATGGTGATGAAGCCGCCCATGGAGGTCACATTGACGATATGGCCGCGCCGCCTCGCGCGCATCCCCGGCAACACGGCCTTCATCATCGCGACAGGGCCGAACACGTTGGCGGCGAACTGCCGCTGCAGATCGTCGAGCGAGGACTCCTCCAGCGTGCCCTCGTGACCGTAGCCGGCATTGTTCACCAGGACGTCGATCGCGCCAATCTGCTTCTCGGCCTCTGCCACAGCAGCCGGGATTGCATCGAAATCGGTAACATCGATCACGAGAGGATGAGCCTTGCCCGCTGCAAGCGCGGCAAAAGCCTCGGCATCCCCGACCCTTCGCACGGTCCCGATCACCCGATGGCCGGCGGCCAGCGCGCCCTTTGCGAACGCTCGGCCCAAGCCCGAACTGACGCCAGTGACGAGGAAAATCTTCGATTCGGCAGCCGCCATCGTACAACTCCGCATGACAAGGTTATCTATATCATGATATAGATATTGCATGGCACCTCGCAAGACCGAACATTCATCCATTGGCATGAGAGGCGAGCCGCTTCGTCGGCACGTCCTCGATGCGGCAGAGCGGCTTCTCCGTCAGGGCAGGGCCGATTTCTCGATGCGAGACCTTGCCGCTGAGGCGGGGGTCAGCTTCGCGACGCCATTCAATCAGTTTGGCAACAAGGCTGCGATCATGCAGGCTCTCTCCATACGTCGGATCGACACCATGGAGACGCGGTACACCGCCGCGCCACCATCGAGAGATGCGAAGACGCGCGTGCTATTGGCTATTGATACGGCGGTGGCAGTGATGTTGGAGAATCCAAACGTGAACCGGACCGTGATGGGATGGCTGGGTGCCGCCCAGGCTTCGCCCGGTCAGACGCTTTCCCGATCCACTGCCTTCTGGGCACTGGCCTTGGGAAAGGGAGAGGGACTGACGGCCAGCCGGCAAGAACAAGCGCTGCGCTGCCTTCCAGAGCAACTCGCCTTCAGTTTCCGCGGCGTGTTGTCCTTCTGGACTGCGGGCGAATTGTCGGACGCGGCGCTCGCCCCGCGTGCGCGAGACATGGCGAGTGCCTTGTTGCTCGCCTACCTCCATTAACGTCCGATAGGGGCGGCTTGGTCGACTGACCGACCGATCCCAGGTCTGTGTCGGCCGGCTCGCTCCAGGCGCGCCTGCGGCGGACTCCTTGTCCAAGGCTTGCTTTCGCAGGACGATTCCAGACTCCTCGTGAGGACGCGGCGCTCCCGGGATGCCCTCACGAGGAGATCGGCGGAGCTTAACGGATCGCGATCGGGTTGATCATGCCCTGGACGCCGCCGCGCCAGCGCGGCTGACCCAGCACGAACAGGAACTCGTAGCCCTTGTCCTTGGCGAGGTCGGCCGTGTTCATGTTCTCCAGGATGTAGGTCCCGTTCATGGCGAGCAGGATCTGGTGCACCTCGAACAGGTTCGGCGACTCGAACGGGATCGCCTCCACCGCCCAGTTGTCGGCCCCGACCGCGACCACGCCCTTCGAGGTCAGGTATTTGGCGCCCTCGACGCCGAGACCGGGCTCGCCGGCGCCGTAACGCTTATCGTCCTTGCCGATCAAACCAAGCCAGCCGGTGTGGAAGATCACGATGTCGCCCTGGCGGATCTCGACGCCCTGCTTCTTGGCAGCTTCCTCGATCTCCTTGACGTTGAACGCGGTGCCTTCCTTGACCACGTCGGTGTTGTAATAAGCCGCCATGTCGAGCAGCACGCCGCGCGCCACCAATGGCGGCACCTTCTCGATGCCGAGCTTCTTCAGGCCGGTCGGATCGGCGAAGTCGAGCAGCTTGTTGCCGTTGTAATAGACGTGCTCGATGCCGAGATGGCCGAGCCCGTCGATCTGGCTGCCGACGCCGACCCAGCCTTCGACGATGTCGTCATTGTAGGTCGCCTTGTTCGGGCCGAGGCCGGGAATTCCGGCCTGGCCCGGCTGCACCACTGTGATCTTGAACGAACGCGGCGGATAGGCCGGCGTCTTGGAATCGACGATCATGCCGAGCGGGTAGGTCTTGCCGGTCTTCACCAGCGAGGCGGCTTTGACCACGAGCTCCGGCGTGATGTAGTTGGCCGCGCCGATCTCGTCCTGTGGGCCCCATTTCGATTTCGTCCAATCCGGGGTCTTGTCCTGGGCATTCGCCGTCCCGATCGCACCCATCATGGCAATCGAGCAGCACAACACGAACGCGTTGCGCATCGCATTTCCTCCGACATGTTGACGTTTGTTCTGTTTCGCGCTGGCCAGCGCTGCATCCTAACGTAGTAGAGGATGGCCAGACAAAGCTATTTCGCGCGCGTGCGCTGCACAGCGCCCGAAAGTCGCATCGGTCGAAATGGCTGTTTTTCCCTGCGCGAAAACGTCATTTCGCGCAATGGAATGCGCCGTTCGCTGGCGATGCTCAGCACAATCTTTGAATGAATCGCGTCAGGCTGCGATGTCGTGGTCCCGGCCGGCGAGTCCGGCCATGAAGGCCGAGAGGCCGCTGCTGCGATGCGCCGCGCGGCGGTGGATGAACAGGGTTTCGACGCGTCCATGACTTGGATCGAGCGTGTGCAGGCTGACGCTGCCGATCATCTCGTTTCGCGTCACCACAGCGCGTGGCAGCAGCGCGACGCCCATGCCAGCGGCGACGCAGCCGATCATGCCGTCGAGCGTACCGAGCTCGATGCGCGCGGCCGCGGGCCAGCCGAAATCGTTGAAGACCTGCTCCAGCCGCTGCCGGTAGGTGCAGCCGGCCCTGAACACCAGCGCCGTCGGGCCGGAGGCAGCCGTGGCCGCACGCAAGGCTGACAGGCTTTCAAAGCGCCGGGCCGTCACCAGCACCAGCTCTTCCTCGAAGGCGATGATACCCGAGAGCTCGGGATGTTCGATCGGGCCGGCCACGAAAGCGCCCTCGAGCGTCCCGTCGAGTACGGCGGCCACGAGCTCGGCAGTTGGCGCCGTGCGCAGACCGAGGGCGACAGCCGGGAAGCGCCGATGAAAATCCGCGAGCAGCGTCGGCAGGCGCACGGCGGCGGTCGTCTCCATCGAGCCGATCGTCAGCGGTCCTCTCGGCTCGCCGTCATCGCGCGCGGCGAGCAGCGCTTCGCGCGACAGCGCCGCCATCCGGTCGGCGTAAGGCAGAAGTCGCAGCCCGGCATGGGTCAGGGTCATGCCGCGGCTGTGCCGCTCGAACAGTGCGGTGCCGATCTCGCCTTCCAGCGCCTTGATCCGCTGGGTCACGTTGGACTGCACCGTGTTGAGGGCCTCAGCAGCGCGGGTGATGCCGCCGCTGCGCGCCACGGCTGCAAAGGTTTCGAGGTCGCTCAGTTCCACGCCGATCTCCGTTTTGAATCTGCGATGGCAGAGTTCTCAAGTATTCATTTTGAGAGAATGCTAGCCGCGCCTAAAGTCGCCGTCCAGAGTTGAGGAGACTTTCATGGCACTGCGGACGGCGTTGACGGAGAAGCTCGGCATCAGCCAGCCGATCCTGCTGGCGCCGATGGATCTGATTGCCGATGCGCGCCTCGTGCGCGCGGTCAGCGACGCCGGGGGATTCGGTATTCTCGGTGGCGGCTATGGCAATCGAACCTGGCTCGCGCAAGAGACCGCACGGCTTGAAGGCCTGCCTGCGCCGTTCGGCATCGGCTTCATCACCTGGTCGCTGGCGAAGCAGCCCGATCTGCTCGACGTGGCGCTCGCCGCCAGGCCCGCGGCGATCATGCTGTCATTCGGCGATCCCGCGCGGTTCGCGCCGGCAATCAAGCGGGCCGGTGCGTTGCTGATCTGCCAGGTGCAGGACGAGGCGATGGCAGAGCAGGCGATCGCGGCGGCTGCCGACATCCTGGTTGCACAAGGAACCGAGGCGGGTGGTCATGGCGCCTCGCGGACCACGCTCGATATCGTGCCGGCGATCGTCGACCTCGCCGCGGGGCGAGTGCCGGTGGCGGCGGCCGGCGGTCTTGCCGATGGCCGCGGCCTTGCGGCGATGCTGATGCTGGGGGCGGAGGGCGTGCTGCTCGGCACGCGCTTCTATGCCAGCCGGGAGGCTGCCGGCGCCGACGAGGCCAAGCGGCGGATCTGCGCGGCAAAATCCGGCGAGACCGTGCGCGGCATCATCTTCGACCTGTCGCGCAACAATGTCTGGCCGGCGCCGTTCACCGGCCGCTGCCTGGTCAACGACCATGCGCGCCGCTGGATGGGGCGCGAGGTCGATCTGCTGCAGCAGGTCGAGAACGTGTCGGCGGACTATGTGAAGGCACGGACCGAAGGCAATTTCGACATCGCCGCCGTCATTGCCGGCGAGGCGGTCGGCCTGATCCATGATATCCCGCCGGCCGCCGAGATCGTCGCGCGCATCGTCGATGAGGCCGCGCAGATCCTGCAAGGGCGGCGCAACTCGTCCGCCGTCTTCGCCAAGCAATAGGAGCAGCCCATGTGGCCCGACCGCCGCTTCCTGGATCTCGTCAAGACCGAGCACCCGATCGTGCTCGCGCCGATGGCCGGCGTGATGGATGCCGATCTCGTCATCGCGGTGGCGCAAGGCGGCGGGCTCGGCTCGCTGCCCTGTGCCATGCTCTCCGCAGACAAGGCGCGCGAGCAGGTCAACATCATCCGCCAGCGCGTGTCGGCGCCGATCAACGTGAACTTCTTCTGCCACACGCCGGTCGAGGCCGATGCGGCACGTGAGGCCGCATGGAAGCAGAGGCTCGGCGCCTATTACCAGGAGTATGGCGTGGATCCGGCGGCTCCGGTGACGGCCGCGAACCGCGCTCCGTTCGATGCCGCGATGTGCGCCGTCGTCGAGGAACTGGGGCCGGAGGTCATCAGCTTCCATTTCGGCCTGCCTGAGCCGTCGCTGTTGGCGCGCGTGAAGGCGACAGGCGCGGTCGTGATGGCGTCCGCGACCGTGGTGCGGGAGGCGGTGTGGCTGGAGCGGAACGGCGTCGACGTCATCATCGCGCAAGGTGCGGAGGCGGGCGGTCATCGCGGCATGTTCCTGACCGACAAGCTTGCCGAGCAGGTCGGTACGTTCGCGCTGGTGCCGCAGATCGTGGATGCGGTGAAGCTGCCTGTCATCGCCGCCGGCGGCATCGCCGATGCGCGCGGCATCGCCGCGGCGTTCGCGCTCGGCGCCAGCGGCGTGCAGATCGGCAGCGCGTTTCTGCGCTGCCCCGAGTCCAAGGTCAGCGCGATGGCCCGCGCCGCGCTTGCCGCGGCCGATGACGAATCCACCGTCATCACCAACGTGATGACCGGCCGGCTCGCCCGCGGCGTCGCCAACCGGGTGATGCGCGAGGTCGGGCCGATCTCGCCGGATGCGCCGGCGTTTCCGCATGCCGCCACCGCGCTCGGTCCGCTCAAGGCCGCCGCGGAGAAGCAGGGAAGGGTCGATTTCACCAATCTCTGGGCCGGGCAGGCGCTGCCGCTCGGGCGCGCGCTACCGGCCGCCGAATTGACGCGGACACTGGCCGAACAGGCCCAGGCGCGCTTGCGGCGGATGGCGGGCTGACGCTGCGGGCAGGGCGCTGCCCCAGAAAGTCCGGAGGCTGCCGGTTGCGGCGCGAAAGCGGGCTCTGCTATAGGGCGGGTTCACCTTGTCCCGTGAGGCCCTATATAATGTCGGTCGATGCCGCCACCGTCCGCCGGATCGCGCAATTGGCGCGGATCGCTGTCACTGACGCCGAGGTCCCGCATCTGCAGGGCGAGCTCAATGCGATGCTTAACTTCGTCGAGCAACTGTCGGAGGTCAATGTCGAGGGCGTCGAGCCGATGACCTCGGTGACACCGATGGCGATGAAGAAGCGCCAGGACGTCGTCACTGACGGCGAGATCGCCGACGACATCGTCAAGAACGCGCCCATGACCGAGAACAACTTCTTTCTCGTGCCGAAGGTCGTGGAATAGCCAGGGCAGGTCCGCGCTTATCGCGCGTGATCCGCTCCTTCAAACCGACAAGCGAGCCAACGCCATGTGCCTGCTCTGCGACGATGAAGCGGCCTACAAGGCCTATATGGACTATCTCGACGCCATGGAGCGGCAGGGCAAGGCCGCCGATCCGGACAAGACCGTCAACGAGATCCTCGACCAGCTCGAAGCGGCCGCCAATACCAAGAAAGCCTCCCCTGCGAAGAACAAGTTCTTCGCGGACGACGCGGCCGACGACAAGACGCTTTCCCCTTTCTTCTGCAGCCCGATCAACAAATGACCGATTTGACGTCCCTGACGCTCGCCGAGGCCCGCAAGGGTCTCGCGAGCAAGACCTTCACGTCGCTGGAACTCACCGACGCCCATCTCAAGGCGATCGAGGAGGCGCGGGCGCTCAATGCCTTCGTGATGGAGACGCCGGACCAGGCGCGCGCGATGGCGCGCGACGCCGACGCCAAGATCAATAGAGGCGAGGGTGGGCCGCTGGCCGGCATTCCGCTCGGGATCAAGGACCTGTTCGCGACCAAGGACGTCCGCACCACGGCCTGTTCGAAGATCCTCGGTAATTTCGTGCCGACCTACGAGTCGACAGTGACCTCGCAGCTCTGGCGCGATGGCGCGGTGATGCTCGGCAAGCTCAACAATGACGAGTTCGCGATGGGCTCGTCGAACGAGACCTCGTACTTCGGCCCGGTCGGCAACCCCTGGCGCCGCGAGGGCTCCAACACCACGCTGGTGCCGGGCGGCTCGTCCGGCGGCTCGGCGTCGGCGGTGGCCGCGCTGCTCTGCATGGGCGCGACCGCAACCGATACCGGCGGCTCGATCCGCCAGCCGGCCGCGTTCACCGCCACCGTCGGCATCAAGCCGACCTATGGCCGCTGCTCGCGCTGGGGCATCGTCGCCTTCGCTTCCTCGCTCGACCAGGCCGGGCCGATCGCGCGCTCGACCCGCGATGCGGCCATCCTGCTGCGCTCGATGGCCGGCCACGACCCGAAGGACACGACCTCGGTCGACATCCCCGTGCCGGACTACGAGGCTGCGATCGGGAAGTCCGTGAAGGGCATGAAGATCGGCATTCCCAAGGAGTATCGGCTCGACGGCATGCCGGCCGAAATCGAGAAGCTCTGGAGTGAGGGTCGCAAGTGGCTGGAAGCCGCCGGCGCAGAAACCGTCGAGGTGTCGCTGCCGCACACCAAATACGCTCTGCCGGCCTATTACATCGTGGCGCCGGCGGAGGCGTCCTCCAACCTCGCCCGCTACGACGGCGTCCGCTACGGCCTGCGCGTGCCCGGTAAGTCCATTGGCGAGCTCTACGAGAACACCCGCGCGGAAGGGTTTGGTGCCGAGGTGCGCCGCCGCGTCATGATCGGCACCTATGTGCTGTCGGCCGGCTATTACGACGCCTATTACATCCGGGCGCAGAAGGTCCGCACCCTCATCAAGAAGGACTTCGAGGACTGCTTTGCGAGGGGCGTGAACGCGATCCTGACGCCGGCGACGCCGTCGGCCGCGTTCGGCATCGGCGAGAAGGGCGGCGCTGACCCGGTCGAGATGTATCTCAACGACATCTTCACGGTGACGGTGAACATGGCGGGCCTGCCGGGCATCGCGGTGCCGGCCGGCAAGGACGGACAGGGGCTGCCGCTCGGGCTGCAACTTATCGGCCGTCCGTTCGACGAGGAGACGCTGTTCTCGCTCGGCGAGGTCATCGAGCAGGCGGCGGGACGCTTCACGCCGGTCCGGTGGTGGTAAGCGTCGCCGAGTTCAAGACGAGTCTCGCGGGCGACGCGCCCGCGGCCGGCCTGACGCCGGTGCTCACCGGCTTGTGGTGGCTGGCGAAGGGCGACTGGGACCGGGCGCACAAGATCATCCAGGACGAGACCGGCCGCGACGCGGCCTGGGTGCACGCGCATCTGCATCGCGTCGAAGGCGATCTCGGCAATGCCGCCTACTGGTATCGGCAGGCCGGGCAGCCCGTCGCCAAGGATGCATTGGATATCGAATTTGAGCGGATCGTCTCCGCGCTGATGGGGAGTTGAGGGCCATGACGGCAACCAGCGGCAAGCTGATGAAGGGCGCCACCGGCGACTGGGAGGTCGTGATCGGCATGGAGATCCACGCCCAGGTCACCTCGAAGTCGAAGCTGTTCTCGGGCGCCTCGACCGCGTTCGGCGGCGATCCCAACAGCCACGTCTCGCTGGTCGACGTGGCGATGCCGGGCATGCTGCCGGTCATCAACGAGGAGTGCGTGCGCCAGGCCGTGCGCACCGGGCTTGGTCTGAACGCCAAGATCAACCTGCGCTCGGTGTTCGACCGCAAGAACTATTTCTATCCCGACCTGCCGCAGGGCTACCAGATCAGCCAGTACAAGGACCCGATCGTGGGCGAGGGCGAGGTCACGGTCGAGCTCGACGGCGGCAAGACCGCCACGATCGGCATCGAGCGCCTGCACATCGAGCAGGATCCCGGGAAGATGCTGCACGACCAGTCGCCCTCGCTGTCCTATATCGACTTCAACCGCTGCGGCGTGGCGCTGATGGAGATCGTCTCCAAGCCTGATATCCGCGACGCCGAGCAGGCCAAGGCCTATGTGACCAAGCTGCGCTCGATCATGCGCTATCTCGGCACCTGCGACGGCGACATGGAGAAGGGAAGCCTGCGCGCCGACGTCAACGTCTCCGTGCGCAAGCCGGGCGGCCCGCTCGGCACCCGCTGCGAGATCAAGAACATCAACTCGATCAATTTCATCGGCCAGGCGGTCGAGGCCGAGGCGCGGCGCCAGATCGAGATCATCGAGGACGGCGGCGTGATCGAGCAGGAAACCCGCCGCTTCGATCCCGACAAGGGCGAGACGCGCTCGATGCGCTCCAAGGAGGAGGCGCACGATTACCGTTACTTCCCGGATCCGGACCTGCTGCCGCTCGAATTCAGCCAGGCCTTCGTCGACGAGCTGAAGGCTGCGCTGCCGGAGCTGCCGGACCAGAAGAAGGCGCGCTTCATCGCGGATTTCGGCCTGTCGCCCTATGACGCCTCCGTGCTGGTGGCCGAGCGCGAGAGCGCTGCGTTCTACGAGGCCGTCCTGGAGGCGCTGTCCGAGCGGGCACGCGATGGCAAGCTCGCCGCCAACTGGGTGATCAACGAGCTGTTCGGCCGGCTCAACAAGGAGGGCCGCGACATCGCGTCCTCGCCGGTGTCGGCTTCCCAGCTCGCGGCGATCGTCGCGCTGATCGGCGAAGGCACCATCTCCGGCAAGATCGCCAAGGATCTGTTCGAGATCGTCTGGAGCGAGGGCGGCGACCCCCGCGAGCTGGTCGAGAGCCGCGGCATGAAGCAGGTCACCGACCTTGGTGCCATCGAGAAGGTGGTCGACGAGATCATCGCCGCCAATCCGGACAAGGTCGCGCAGGCGAAGGCCAAGCCGCAGCTCGCCGGCTGGTTCGTCGGTCAGGTGATGAAGTCGTCGGGTGGCAAGGCCAACCCGCAGGCGGTCAACGATCTCCTGAAGAGCAAGCTCGGCATCTGAACGACGATCGCCCGTCTTCGTTCCAGCGGCGCGCACATGGTGCGCGCCGTTTGTCTTGGCGTCGCGGTCCGGCGAATCGCCGCACGCGATTCGCAAAAAAGCCACCATTGCCGAGCGTTCGAACGCACACGAGGGCGTGTGCAATGAAAATTTTTTCATTGCCAAAATTTACGACTCAGAGTCCGCGCGTTGCTCTCACCATGCGAGTCTGCACGCCGACACGCCGGCGTCGTCGCGTGCGCCGTGCCGTTCAGCCGTTCAGAAAAATACTTGCAGCACAGGCTTTTTGCGCAATCTCGATTAGTTGCGATCGCGGCCTTGCGCAGGGAGACGTTTGTATTTTCTCGATCGATCGACGCGCTGCTTCGCGCGTTTCGTCAGCCGCACACGCGCGCGCCTGTCAACACTTCCTTAAGCCGGAAGCTGTTTTTTTTCACTCGTTGGTGTATCGATGAGGAGTGCAGCTCGATTCCCGAGTGCACGCATCGACTAAGCCATCTCACATCGGAGGGCAACATGGCCAAGAAAGCGAAGAAGGCGAAGAAGGCAGTGAAGAAGGTCGCGAAGACCGCGGCGAAGAAGACTGCCAAGAAGACCAAGAAGGTCGCCAAGAAGAAGTAACTCTCGCAGTCCTCTGCGAGATGAGTCCGGCAACTGATGCCGGCACGTCGTTGGAACGCAGGTCGGCATAGCTCCTCGAGAGCCGGGCGGATCTCCTGAAGCTCCAACAGACGATAGAGGGTGTCGGCGAGACATCAGGTCAACGGTCGGATCGAACTCGAGAGCGGCTTCGCTCGCGGTACGGTCCGGCAGAAGAAACAGGATTTCTTCGTTCGGTGCAGATCGCGTTTCCGGTCTGCAATCTCACGAGCGGCTATCAGCCAGAGTGGGATCTGATCCTGACGTGTTCGCCGACGCCCTCGATCCTTGAGCACTGCGCCTTTGGCGACTGTGTGCCTCCAACCTTCCCATAGACGAACGGCATCATCATCGGCAGCTCGGCGCAGCCGTGCTCGTACCGCGCTGCGCAATCCCGCGCACGTGCTGTCGAGACGTGTCCAGTCCCGGTGCGGCTGTTGACCAACGGCGTGGTGCGCTCCGCGCCAGCGCGGTGAGGCGCTTTCGCGGATGGTTATGAGTTTGCCAAACAGAACGGTAAACCGCTCTTTGCCGAGTTGAAGAATCCATTTCGAATCAATGCATTGAAGCCGGCCCGGGAAAATGCGGGGCTCCGCGTTCAGGGCTCGTTCAGCACGATGTTTAAACTGCCTTTCAAACTTGATCGGTCATCCTTCGCGCATAAGCCGCGAGACGGCATGGGGATAACCAGGCGTTGAACAGTTGGACGGGGGCGTGCTCGGGTGACCGGCCGCCTCCTCGAGCGAAGGAGAGCGACGATGTTTCAGGGACAACTCAATTTTGATGACGTGACCACCGCGGAGCAGGGCGCCAGCGGCGATGTGCTGTTCGAGCTCGGCATGCTCTATGCGAGCGGTCGCGACGGCATGGTCGATCTGATCGCCGCGCACAAATGGTTCAATCTCGCCGCCCTCAGGGGGCGCGTCGACGCCGTGGCAATGCGCCGCGAGGTCGCCGAGCAGATGTCGGATGCCGAGATCGCGACCGCGCAGCGCGAGGCGCGCGCCTGGATGACCGCGCACTGAGCGAGCTAAGCCGCGGCTTGGCGGATCTCGCTTTCGGCGCGAGCATGCCGCACGCGCCAGTGTTGCCGGCCGCGAACCGGGGTGCTGGGGTGGCCACCCGCGCCCGATCGTTCATTCTCGTCGGAAGCGGGCCTCGTCGCGCGCCGATAAATCTCCTATCTGTCGTTCGGTGTGACGCAGGCAAGCGGGATTGACGGCATGGGCCAGGCACGGCGACAGGCGCGGCGGCAAGAGCTGATCGACTGCCATGACTGCGGCAGCGGTGTCTCCTTCAGCGCAGTGGCGTGCCCGCATTGTGGATCGACCGAGCCGGCCGGGCCTGCGGTGCAGAGCCGGCGCGAGTTGAAGCGTCTGCGGGTCGAGGCTCATAATGACCGCCGCCTCGTCGTGGTGACCGCCCTCTGTGCGGGTCTCGGCGCCATCTATGGTGCCGTGACGGGAGCAGGAGGCGCAGCGTCATGGTGGGCTGCGCTCGGCTATGGGTTCGTCGGCACCATCATCGGCGTGCCCGCCGCCTTCGTGATCAACATCAGCCGTGGCTTGTTCGATTGAACCGCGCGTGATTGAGCGGCAACCGTGATCACGACGGCCACGGTCCGTTGCGATCCGGCAGGTGCGTGAACGGCTCGGCGTTGAGGCGGATGATCAGGGGGAGGGGCTGTTGGCCGCGCCCACGGGCGGCTGGCGGAGACGGAGGGATTCGAACCCTCGATAGGGCTTTACAACCCTATAACGGTTTAGCAAACCGCCGCCTTCAGCCACTCGGCCACGTCTCCGGCGAGGGTCGGTATGCCCGACGCCGCGCTGAGCCGCAAGCGGCAGATTGCATGCGGTTTCGAAATCCTCACAGGGCCGCGGCTTCGCTGGACTGGTGTGGACGGTGCTCTTCACCTTCGGCCATCGATGCGAGCTGAGCCTGCCGTTGATCGGCCGCGGCACGGCGTGGAAGTCGACGGGCGGCGCCGGCCCTCTCGATGGTCCCTGACACGGAGGACCCCTAATATAGAGGGTCGTCTGCAAAGGCGGCCGGTGGCAGGGGCGCAGACGGCATCGTCCTCCAACCCGATTCTCGTTCAGCGCGTGGCTGGATTCGTGGCCCAGACGCCTGACTTGGGGCGGGTTCCTGGCGGGCGAGTGCTCGCGGCCTTGAGCACCCCAAATTGCGTTGTCACAAAACGACAACATAAACAACCACTTAGGTGTTCCCGCAGAACCACGGTTCCGTGCCTTTTGTGCAACACCGGTCCGAAAAGGCGCCGCTCGAGCGCCGCAATGATGGTTCCTTTGTTGCGTGTGCAAAGGCCTTCGGTAATTCTGCTCGCACGACGAAGGGGGGCATCCCAACGTCGTCCCGTTTAGGTCGTTCGCTCAAGTCCCTCGCGTTCATGCGGGTGTGTCCGATAGCGCGAAGCGGCTGAGCGACGGGTCGAAGAGGGATAACGGGTCCAACCCCAAGGGTGTCTCTCACCCAGCGGAGGCGGAACCTTCCCTGACTGAGCAACTTGGAGGTTTAACATTATGAACACGATCAAGAGCCTTGTCCTGGGCTCGGCGGCCGCTCTCGTCGCCATGTCTGGGGCTCAGGCAGCTGACCTTCCGATCAAGGCCAAGGCGGTCGAATATGTGAAGGTCTGCTCGCTTTACGGCGCTGGCTTCTACTACATCCCCGGCACCGACACCTGCATCAAGCTGGGCGGCTACCTGCGTGCTGAAACGTCGTTCGCCAGCAACGGCCAGTACAACAACGCCGTCAACGGCGTTGCCGGCGGCATGAACCGTAACAGCAACTACTACTACAGCCGCGCTCGTCAGGACCTCAACATCGACACGCGCACCGCGACCGAGTACGGCGTGGTCCGCACCTTTGCTGACCTGACGTTCACCTGGACCAGCGGCACCTACGCTGGCTCGGGCTCCGCGACCGGCGCGACCGCCTACTCGACGGCTGGCGCTCCTGGCGCTCAGGCCGACGGCAACATCGCCCAGGGCGGCATCGGCGTGTACTACGCCTTCATCCAGTTCGCTGGCTTCACGATGGGTAAGGCCGTGTCGCAGTTCGACGCGCCCTGGACCAACTACCCGGGCAACAACTTCGACGGCCTGTGGGGCGGCGGCGGCACCGTGACCGGTGTCAACCAGTTCACCTACACCGCCGACTTCGGCTCGGGCATCACTGCGGCGATCTCGGCGCAGGACGCGACCCAGTACTACACCACCAACATGTGGAACGTGTCGGGCATCACCGCGGCCGGCATCATCGGCGGCTCGTATGGCACCAACAACTTCGGTGGCAACGTTTCTCCGGACATCGTCGGCATGGTTCGTGTCGACCAGGCTTGGGGTCTGTTCCAGGCGTCGTTCGCGGCGCATGACAACCACACCGGCTACTACGGCGCCACCGAGCTCACCGGTCACCCGGCTGACAAGTGGGGCTGGGCTGCTCAGCTGGCCTTGTCGATCAAGAACATCCCGACCGGCCCCGGCGACACCATCAACATCCAGGGCGTCTACACCAACGGTGCGAGCCGCTACAACGCTCAGAGCCTGGTGCCGACCACCTACGCGATGTACGGCGGCAGCAGCACGGCTGGTGTCTACGGCACGCTCGGCTTCGCTGGCGTCAGCGATTCGGTCTTCGTGACCGGCGGTGAGCAGCAGCTGACCACGACCTACGGCTTCCGTGGCGCCTACACCCACAACTGGAGCCCGACCTGGAACTCGGCGATCTACGGTTCGTGGGCTGCCGTGAGCTACAACAGCACTGCCAAGGGCCTGATCTGCGGCAGCGCGGCGATGGGTGCGATCGCGGGCGCAGGCTTCACCTGCAACCCCGACTTCAACATCTCCTCGCTCGGTTTGATCACCCGTTGGACCCCGGTCAAGAACCTGACCTTCTCGGCCGACGTGGCCTGGACCAACCTGGACCAGAAGTACTCGGGCAACATCGTTTCTCCGGCCACGACCACGACCTCCAAGCCGGCTGCGGTCTATCAGCTCAAGGACCAGAACTCGGTGTCCTTGCTGCTCCGCGCTCAGCGCAACTTCTGATCCTGATCGTCTGATCGGGTTCAAGAGCCCCCGGCAGGAAACTGCCGGGGGTTTTTGCTTGTGTGCGGGCGCCCATTCCGGCGCGGCACCGGGTCTGGTTCGCTCAAGCAGCGATCGATGCCAAATCGGCGGATCGAGGCAATTGAGCAAGGGATCCAATTGCCTGTGGCTCGAAAATCGCATTCGTTTCAGTAGTTTGGCTGCGTGCTGGTATTTTTTTAAAAATGGTGTTGAAAACAGATGAGTTGATAAGCTAATTTTGTCACGCCTGAGTAATCATTCACCACCGACGCAAGACGACGATCATACGATGTTAGACCCCAGGAAGCCTCTGGCGATGCCCCGCCGGAGGCTTCTTCATGTCGGGATCTCCTCGCCGCCCAGCATCTGACGTTGCGTCTCGATTGCAGAGCCTCGGCGTGATCTCCGCAGGCCGTGCCGTCAGCGCAAACATCGATCGTCTCTCCAAAAATCGTTGCGCATCGGCTTGACCGGGAAATGCCGGATGGTCACCATGACCGCCAGATGACGGGGCCACACCGTCACGCCAGTGAGGAATGAGTCCAAAGATGAGTTCGGAAGGCTCTGTGGGAGTGCTGCGTCCGTGGTCCGACCAAGACGATCTGGCGGGCGCCATCACGCGGCTGCTGGAAGCGCGGCCCGAGGGCCGGGCCGAGCTTGCGGAATGTCTGGCGGTTGCGCAGCGGATCGAGGCCAGCGACGACGAGTCCTGGTACCGCGAGTGGATGCAATGCGCGGATGCGATGAAGGCTGCCGCCGCCGACGCCGTGAGCAGCGGCCGTCCCGAGCTGGCGTTTCGCAAATGGTCGCGCGCGATCGATTGTTATGAGGCTGCGGCCTGTCCGTTCAGCAGCTCACGCTCCCGCCAGGCCGTCGTGCTGTCCCGCATGCGCGAATGTGCGCGCGAATTCCTGCGCGGTGCCGATCCGCAAGGAGAGGTCGTCACAATTCACTGGCGCGCCGACTACGCGCTCGAAGCCTATTTCCTGCCGGCGCGTTGCGAGGCAGGCAGGGCGCCCACCGTCATCTGCATCGGTGAGCCCGGCCGTCGCAAGGAAACCTCCCTGTTCAAGCTTGCAGGCCATGCGGAGCAGCGCGGCCTGGCGCTGCTGGTGGTCGATCTGCTGGGCAGCGGACCGGACTGCCGCTTCGAGGAGATCGTCGGCCGTCGCGATCTCGAATCAGCCATCGCAAGCGTGATGGACTACGCGACGTCCCGTGACGACGTGGACGAAGGCCGGATCGCGATCCTGGCGGATGACTGGAGCTCGTCCTTCGTCGCGCGCGGCATCGCACTCGATCCGCGCTATGCTGCAGCGGTCTGCGACGCCGGCTTGTGGGATATTCACGAGCGCGTCTTCCTGTCGCGCCGACCCGGTGCGGGCGAGCGGGGCAGGCTGTCGATCGCCAGCGATGGGCTGGCGGCCCGGCAGATCATGTGTCCGCTGCTGGTGACGGTGCCGGAGCGTGGCTGGCTGCGGGCCGACATCGCAACCCGGCTGATCGCGCAGATCAAGCGCGAGCACCCGGACATCACTCTGAAGATCGTCTCCAGCGCGGGCGCCGATTGGCTCGAGGCCGATGCCTTCGTCTTCGACTGGATCGCCAAGCGTCTGGCCGGGTCTCAGCGGCCTCCAGGCTGACGCGACCGCATGTCTGTTCCAGCTCCCCCGTAAGAGGCGGTCGGGCCGTGACCGCCTCGGGGGGCTCAGAGTCCCATCGTGAGTCGCGCGCTGGCCTTCTCGAAACGGTCCTTGAGGCCAGCCAGCTTGTCCGTGAAGGTCGCCAGCTCGCGAGCGTCGAATTCCTCGAAGATGAAGCTGAAGATCTGCGCCTGCTGAGCTTCCAGCTCGGCGAACTGCTCCGAGGTCTTGGTGGTGAGCGACATCCGGACCACGCGCGCATCGTTGGGGGCGGGCTTGCGTTCCATGAAGCCCTTCTTCTCGAGCAGCTTCGACTGCGTCGTGACGAACGAAGGGTCGACGTGCAGCCGCTTGGCCGCCGCATTCACGGCGACTCCCTCGCCTTGATCCAGCTCGGAGATCGCCATCAGGATCATCCATTGCGGGCCACTGATGCCGATTCTCTTGGCCCAGAAGTACCTCAGCTCCTCCAGATGGACGTTGATCGTGGAGATCTCCCGGGCGAAGCGAAGAATGGCGTCGCGATTCTTCGGCAGATGTTCGACAGTCTTCGGTTGCGCGTCCGCTTCCACAGGTGCGGCAGACATGTTCTTCAAGGGCGCCATTGCTCAGGAGTTCCAGTACGAAGCTCGACCCTAAAGAAAAAAAATCCGCAACAAAATCACTTATCTAGGAGGACATCGGCCGTCCCCCGTGCGCTGCACAACAAGCTGCCATTGTGTTGCCCCCAAGACACATTTCGGCTTCATTCAATTACCTGACTGCATAAACTATTTTGCTTACCGAATGAGCGAAGGCATAGTTCCTGATGACGGTGGGGGGTTACTCGATCGTCCCGTGACAGGTGGTTCGCTTAAGTCCCTCGCGTGATGCGGGTGTGTCCGATGGCGCGAAGCGGCTGAAGCGGTTTTTCGGGAGCAGAGGAAGCGGATCGTCCTGGGGGATCTTGGTCCGGTTCTTTCTCAAAAGAGCAACTTGGAGGTTTAAATGAAGACGGTTAAGAGCCTTGTCCTCGGCTCGGCGGCAGTTCTGCTCGCCATGTCCGCGGCTCAGGCGGCCGACCTTCCGATCAAGGCCAAAGCGGTCGAGTATGTGAAGGTTTGCTCCCTGTATGGTGCGGGCTTCTACTACATCCCCGGCACCGACACCTGCATCAAGCTGGGCGGCTATCTCCGCGCTGAAACGGCGATCGCCACGAACAGCGACTTCAACGCGGCGTTCAGCGGCCAGGGTGGTGCGCATAACCGCCTGAGCAACTACTACACGGCCCGCGCTCGTCAGGACATCAACATCGACACGCGCACGGCGACCGAGTACGGCGTGGTCCGTACCTTCGCTGACCTGACCTTCAGCTGGACCTCCGGCGGCTATGCCGGCACGGGTTCGGCCACTGGTGCGACCGCTTACTCGACGGCTGGTGCGCCGGGCGCACAGGCCGACGGCAATATCGCGCAGGGTTCGGTCGGCGTGTACTACGCCTTCATCCAGTTCGCCGGCTTCACCATGGGTAAGGCCGTGTCGCAGTTCGACACGCCCTGGGTGAACTATCCGGGCAACAACTTCGACGGTCTCGCCGGCGGCGGCGGCACGGTCACCGGCGTCAACCAGTTCAGCTACACTGCTGACTTCGGCTCCGGCATCACGGCCACCGTTTCGGCTCAGGATGCGACCGCCTACTACCAGAACAACCTCTGGAACGTGGCGGGTTCGACGGCGGCTGGCGTGATCGGTGGTGCTTACGGCACCAGCAACTACGGCGGCAACGTCTCTCCGGACTTCGTTGGTATGGTCCGTGTCGACCAGGCCTGGGGTCTGTTCCAGGCGTCGTTCGCGGCGCATGACAACCATGTCGCTTACTACGGCGCGTCCGAGACCTCCGGCCACCCGGCCGACAAGTGGGGCTGGGCGGCTCAGCTGGCCCTGTCGATCAAGAACATCCCGACCGGACCTGGCGACACGATCAACGTGCAGGGCGTCTACACCAACGGTGCGAGCCGCTACAACATCCAGAGCCTGATGCCGAACAGCTATTCGATGTACGGCAGCACGGGTCTGGCTGGCGCCTATCAGAGCGTCGGCTTTGCCGGCGTGGGCGACTCGGTCTTCACGACCGGTGGCGAGCAGCAGCTGACCACGACCTACGGTGTGCGCGGTGCGTACACCCACAACTGGAACCCGGCCTGGAACACTGCGATCTACGGGTCTTGGGCTGCTGTCCGCTACAACGGCACGGCCAAGGGCCTGATCTGCACCAGCCCCGGCGTGGTTGCGGCCTTCAACGCGGGTTCGACCTGTAATCCGGACTTCGATCTGGCCACCATCGGCCTGATCACGCGCTGGACCCCGGTCAAGAACCTGACCTTCTCGGCCGACTTCGCCTACTCGTGGCTCGACCAGAAGCACTCGGGTTCGGTCACGGCCCCGGCTGCCGCCGCTGTCGCCAAGCCGGCTGCGGTGTATGAGCTGAAGGATCAGCAGTCGGCTGTCCTGCTGCTCCGCGCTCAGCGCAACTTCTGATCCAGACCGTCTCACGACGGTTTGACCAACCCCCGGCAGGCAACTGCCGGGGGTTTTTCTTTGCCTCGCCAGCGCGTGCTCCAGCACCGAGACCCGCATTCCTCACCGTGCCGCTTTGTCGCTGACAAACATGCTGCCGACCCGCCCGAGAACCACACCGCGCGGCCACGCGACGCAATACGATCTGGATGGAATTTCGCGACCGCCTCGTGGCCATGCGGCTCAAACATCCGTGAGAGGTGGTCGGCGGATTCGCTCGGTTCGACCGCGCGTTTGAGCCAAGCTTGGCCTGCGTGATCTCGGGCGGGCGAGGGCCCGTGCCACGATCGCCGGGATGACAGGGCCAGAGAGTTTGAGCCTCGCGCTCGCCGCGGTTCTCGACGTCCGTCCTGCTGCATTCCCGCCACGACCGCGACACGCATTCGGCGGCGAAAGTCTTCCCCGACACATTACTCTTGGAGATCCGGCGACCGCGTGCCGTGCCGCGGCCGTGCCACATGCGTGATCCGGCCGGTCACGAGAATGGTCCGATAAAGCACCAACTCTGCCTCGCGATCGTTCCCACTGCAACGCTATGCGCGGGCACTGTGGTGCAGCTGGAGACGGGCCGACCGTTGGGGCGGTCGTTCGATGTCGAGCCGGGCCGGTCTGAACTGAGCAATTTGGAGGTTAGTATGAAGACTGTGAGGAGCCTTGTTTTGGGCTCAGGGGCGGCGTTGCTCGCCATGGGTGGGGCTCAGGCCGCCGACCTTCCGATCAAGGCCAAAGCGGTCGAGTATGTCAGGGTCTGCTCGATGTACGGCGCCGGATTTTTCTACATTCCGGGCACCGACACCTGCATCAAGCTCGGCGGCTATCTGCGGGTCGAGGCCGGCTTCGGCACGAATACGATCTTCCAGAATGCCGTGAACGGCGTCGCCGGCGGGCGAAATCGTCTCAGCAACTACTACACGACGCGTTCGCGCGCCGACCTCAACATCGACACCCGCACCGCGACCGAATATGGCGTCGTGCGCACCTTCTTCGACGGTGTCTTCCAGTGGACCGGGGGCAGCTATGCCGGGACCGGCTCCGCCACGGGCGCAACTGCCTATTCGACGGCGGGCGCGCCTGGAGCGCAGGCTGACGGCAACATCGCGCAAGGCGGGATCGGCGTCTTCTATGCCTTCATCCAGTTCGCCGGCTTCACCATGGGTAAGGCCGTGTCGCAGTTCGACGCGCCCTGGGCCAACTACCCCGGCAACAATTTCGACGGTCTGACGGGAGGCGGCGGCACCATCACCGGCGTCAACCAGTTCACCTACACCGCGGACTTCGGCTCGGGCATCACGGCCGCGATCTCGGCCCAGGATGCGACGCAGTATTCGCAGTCGCAGATCTGGAATACGGCGGGACAGACGGCCGCCGGCGTGCTCACCGGCAGCTATGGCACGTCGAATTTCGGCGGCAACGTCGCGCCCGACATCGTCGGCATGGTGCGCGTAGATCAGGCCTGGGGCCTGTTCCAGGCGTCCTTCGCGGCGCACGACAATCACGCCGCCTTCTTCGGTGCCAACGAGACGACGGGGCATCCCGCAGATAAATGGGGCTATGCCGGTCAGCTCGCCCTGTCGATCAAGAACATCCCGACCGGCGCCGGCGACACCATCAATCTGCAGGGCGTCTACACCAACGGTGCCAGCCGCTACAACTTCCAGAGCCTCGCGCCGATCAACTATGCGATGTACGGCGGCAGCAACATGGCCGGCGCTTTCCAGAGCCTGGGCTTCGCCGGCGTGTCGGATTCGGTGTTCGGGGCGAATACCCAGCAGCAGCTGACCACCACCTACGGCTTCCGGGGTGCCTTTACCCACAACTGGGATCCGTTCTGGAATACGGCGGTCTACGGCTCCTGGAGCGGCGTCAGATACAACAACGCCGCGAAGGGACTGATCTGCAACGGTGCGGGCATGGTCGCTCTCGGAATCACGCCTGCGAATTGCAACCCCGACTTCAACATCTCGACGGTGGGTGTGATCACGCGCTGGACGCCGGTCAAGAATCTGACCTTCTCTGCGGACGTCGCTTGGACCCGGCTGGACCAGAAGTTCACCGGCGTGGCGAACGCACCGGCGGTCGCGGCGGTCGCCAAGCCGGCCACGACCTACCAGTTGAAGGACCAGGACTCGGTCTCGCTGCTGGTGCGTGCCCAGCGCAACTGGTAAGTGCGGGCGAATGGCGAATAGGGAGTAGCGAATAGCAGTTGACGACGGAGCGGAGCCCAGGTTTCGCTACTCGCTACTCGCTACTCGCTACTCGCTACTCGCTACTCGCTACTCGCTACTCGCTACTCGCTACTCGCTACTCCACCACAGCGCCGCGGCGCAGATCGGCCTCGATCTGCAGCCGCGAGCCGCCGCCGAAGCGGGCGCGATAGACCTGCAGGTTCTCCATCACCCGCTGCACGTAGTTGCGGGTCTCCGCGAACGGAATCAGCTCGACCCAATCCACCGCGTCCACCTTCGGATCGCGTGGGTCGCCATACCGCTCGACCCATTTCCGTACGCTGCCGCGGCCGGCATTGTAGGCCGCGAACGTCATGATGTAGGAGCCGCGATAGTCCTCGAGCAGGCCGCCAAGCTCGGCCGCGCCGAGCTGCGCGTTGTAGACCGGGTCGGTCTTCATCCGGTTCAGATCGAAGCTGACGCCGGCGCGCTTGCAGACGTAGCGACCCGCATCCGGCGTGACCTGCATGAGCCCGTAGGCCTGAGCCGGCGAGACCACGGCCTGGTTGAAGGCGCTCTCCTGGCGCGCGATCGAGAAGATCACGCTCTGTTCGACCTCCGGCCCGAGCGCCCGGAACGCGGGGATGCCCGTGACCGGATAGGCGTAATGATCGAACGGCAGTCCGCGATTGAGCGCGGCCTTGCCGACCAGCAGCATCGCTCGCGCATCGCTGTTTCGCGCGGCGATTTCCGCGATTCCGACCAGCACGTCGGGGTCGCCGTTGTCGCCCATGTCGGCGAAGATCGGGATCGCGACCTCGCCCTCGTCGAGCTCGTAGAGCAGTTGCACCGCGCGCACCACCTCGAGCCGTTCGACGCCGCGTCCGCGGCCGCTCGGCGCGGCATTGAGGCCGAGCTGCGGCAGGCCGAGCTTCGCGCGCGCCAACTGTCCGTAGTAGCTCGTGGACTGCTCGGCGGCCGACGTATAGGCCGCGCGCGCCTCCTGCATGCGCCCCATCGCTTCTGCCGCGCGGCCTTGCCAATAGCCGGCCCGCGCCAGGGTGGTCGGATTGACGCTGCCGACGCCGATCCGTGCAAAGTGCTGGGCCGCGGTGGCCGGATCGTTGAGGAAACGCAGCGCGATCCAGCCTGCGGTGAATTCCTGCTCGGTCTTGTAGATGTCGCGGTTCGGCAGCGCCGCGTCGCGCGCGATCAGGTAGGCGCTGCGATATTCGCCGGTGTCGATCATCTTGCGCGCCAGCAGTCGGCGCTCGATCCACCATTCGTCCAGATTGTGCAGGCGGCCGGGATCCTTGGGCGCGTTCAGCATCAGCTGCGCCGCCTCGGCGAATTTTTCATCGCGCCGCAGCAGTTGGATGCGGCTGAAGATGTAGCCTGCATCGCCGTGGAGTTCGCGCGGCACGGCATCGAGCAGGCTCTGGCTGTTGGAGGCTTTGCGGTAGGCCGCGATTCGCGCTTTTGCCAGCGCCACGTGGCCCGAGCCAAGCCGCCGGGCAGCGCGCATCGCGGCCTCGTGCTCGCTGCCATACAGCAGCGTGTCCATCCGCGCCTTGTGATCGCCGCCGGACAGCAGGGCACCGTACTGGTCCAGGATGTTGTTCTCGGTCTCCTCGGACATCGCGTCGTTGCGCCAGGCATCGCGCACCAGGCGCTCGGCATTGGCGCGGTCGCCGCGATTGAGCATCACCCGGGCCAGCGCGAACTTGCCCTTGGCCGACAGCGGCGATTCGTTCTCGAACCACGACCACACCACGGCATCGTCGCGCTTGTCGTCCCACAAGGCGGCCTCGAGCCGGCGCCGCAGGAAACTCTGTGACGGCCAGGACGGATTGGCGGTGATGAACGCGCGGTAGCGCTCCACGCTGGCATTGTTGTTGTCGCTGCGCAGGATCACCCACTCCGCGAGCTTGCGCGCCACGGGATCCGAGATCGCCTGCACGACCTCGGTGGCATCGCTGGGCTTGCGCTTGCGGACGAGCTCGATCACGTTTTCGAGCGCGTCCTTGTCGGACTGCGAGGTCGAGGACGTCACGGCGATCGCAGCCGGCACCACGAGCTTACGGGAGGCGGGCAGGGCGGCATGCTGGCGGGCCGGCAGGCTTGCAGCCGCCGCGCTGGGGGTGATGTCCCTCGGGGCCGCGCGCGGCGTCTCGCCGGCGCCCTTGGGGCTGTTCTTGACCTCGGCCTTCGCTTCGGCCCGCGCGTCGACCTCGCTCTTGGTCCCGGCGGCCTCGTGGGTGTTCGTCTTCGGAACCGCGCTGCGCGCGATCGGACGCGCCTTCGGCACCGGAACCTTGGTCGCGGGAGCCTTGGATCCCGAAACCTTGGACCCAGCGGCCTGGTCCTTGGCGAGAGCGCTATGTCCGGCGAGAGCCCATCCGAGTGTCAGGCCGGCGGCCAAGGACACCGAGAGTGACACCGACAGGGCGGTCGATCGCAATGCAGTGGCGCGGGCAGAAAAGGGCACGGCGTTCCTTTTGCGGCGGATGACTTCGATCCCCTGACCAACATGGGTCTATCGAAAAGGTGAACAAATCCTAAATATACCGGGAAGGACTGCAACCTGCGCCAACACCGCGGCGAAATCACGACCGAAGGGCGGCGTGCGGGCCGTGGGGCTTCAGCGAAGGGTGATCGCGGGCCTCGGCAAAGCGATTCGCGCGATTCGTGTGCCTGTTGAGAAGGCAGCCCAGCCGCGGGCGGGCCTTCCGCCCCGTCGGTAGACCCGGTATGAAGTGGCTCGCACAGGGGCCAAACGGCGTTTGGGAGGGAGTTTCATGGCAGCCAAGACGAATTTCCGGGGTTCTTTCACCGCCTTGGTCACTCCTTTCAAGAACGGGTCCGTGGACGAGGCCGCTTTTCGCAGCCTTGTGAACTGGCAGATCGACGAGGGCACCAACGGCCTCGTGCCGGTCGGCACGACGGGCGAGAGCCCGACGCTCAGTCATGACGAGCACAAGCGGGTGGTCGAGTGGTGCATCGCCGAATCCCGGGGACGCGTGCCCGTCGTCGCCGGCGCCGGCTCCAATTCGACCAAGGAGGCGGTCGAGCTCGCCCAGCACGCCGAGAAGGCGGGGGCGGACGCGGTGCTGGTGGTGACGCCCTATTACAACAAGCCGACGCAGGAAGGCCTGTATCAGCACTTCAAGGCGATCAACGATGCGATCGGCATTCCGATCATCATCTACAATATTCCGCCGCGCTCGGTGATCGACATGTCCGTCGACACCATGAAGCGCCTGTTCGAGCTGAAGAACATCGCCGGCGTGAAGGATGCCACCGCGAGCATGGTGCGGGTGTCGCAGCAGCGCGCCGCGATGGGCGAGGAGTTCAACCAGCTCTCGGGCGAGGATGCGACGATCATCGGCTACATGGCGCATGGCGGCCATGGCTGCATCTCGGTGACGTCGAACGTCGCGCCGCGGCTGTGCTCGGAATTCCACCAGGCCTGGCAGAAGGGCGATGTCGCGACGGCGCTGAAGATCCACGACAAGCTGATGCCGCTGCACACCAATCTGTTCATCGAGTCCAACCCGGCCCCGGTGAAATACGCGCTGTCGCTGCTCGGCAAGATCGAGGAGAAGCTGCGGCTGCCGATGGTGCCGGTGTCGGAGCCGACCCGGGTCGCGGTGCGCGAGGCGATGGTTCATGCCGGACTGATCAACTGAGCCGACGTATCTGAGGGGGACGCGAGCATGTTGAAGGAATTCCGTGAATTCGCGATGAAGGGCAACGTCGTCGACCTCGCCGTCGGCGTCATCATCGGCGCGGCCTTCGGCGCCATCGTCACCTCGCTCGTCGCCGATGTCATCATGCCGATCATCGGCGCCATCACCGGCGGCCTCGATTTCTCGAACTACTTCATCCCGCTGTCCAAGACGGTCAATGCGAGCAACCTTGCGGACGCGAAGAAGCAGGGTGCCGTGCTGGCCTATGGACAGTTCCTGACCTTGACCCTGAACTTCTTCATCATCGCTTTCGTGCTGTTCATGATCATCCGTGTGATAAACAGGTTGAAGCGGAACGAAGCGGCAGCCCCCGCGGCGCCGGCGAAGCCCTCGGCCGAGGTCGAGCTGTTGACCGAGATCCGTGATCTCCTGAAAAAATCCTGATGGCTGAAAAGAACGAACCCAAGATCACGGTCGCCGCCGAGAATCGCAAGGCGCGGTTCAACTACGCGATCGAGGACACCATCGAGGCCGGCATCGCGCTGACCGGCACCGAGGTGAAGTCGGTCCGCGGCGGCAAGTCGACGATCGCGGAATCCTATGCGGATTCGCGCAACGGCGAGATCTGGCTGATCAACGCCAACATTCCGGAATATCTGCAGGCCAATCGCTTCAATCACGAGCCGAAGCGGCCGCGCAAGCTGCTGCTGCATCGCAAGCAGATCAACAAGCTGATGGGCGCGGTCGAGCGCGAAGGCATGACGCTGATCCCGCTGAAGCTCTATTTCAACGAGCGGGGCCGCGCCAAGCTGCTGCTCGCCGTCGCCAAGGGCAAGAAGCTGCACGACAAGCGCGAGAGCGAGAAGAAGCGCGATTGGGGCCGCGAGAAGGGCCGGCTGCTGCGGGCGCGCGGCTAACGAGACCTTTGCCGCGCGCTCCTCGGCGGCACGCCTGAGCCTTGGGAAAGCATCCGATGAATCAGAAGAACCTCTTGGACGTCGACTGGAGCCGGATTCCGGCTCCGACCGACGACGGCGCAGCCGATCATCTGGTCGGGACGATCATTCCCGCGATCGGACTGCGTGCGACCGACGACACGCTGGTCACGTTGTCCGATCTGCCTGGACGGACCGTCGTGTTCGCCTATCCGCGGACCGGCGAACCCGGCAAGGTGTCGCTCGTCGAGGACTGGGACATGATCCCGGGTGCGCGCGGCTGCACGCCGCAGACCTGCAGCTTCCGCGACCTGTTCGGCGAGTTGAAATCGGCCGGCGCCGCGCATGTGTTCGGCCTGTCGACGCAGAGCAATGCCTATCAGACCGAGATGGCCTCGCGCCTGCACCTGCCGTTTCCGGTGCTGTCGGACGAAAAGCTCGAGCTGACCAATGCCCTGCGGTTGCCGACGATGGAGATCGCCGGGCTGACCATGATCAAGCGGCTTGCCATGATCGTGGACGACGCCCGCATCACCCACGTGTTCTATCCGGTGTTTCCACCGGATAGGAACGCGGGCGACGTGCTGGCGTGGCTGAAGGACAACCGCGCATCTGCCGCGTGAGGATAAGGGCGGGCCGAACTAATCCAGATCCGCCTTCACGCGCGCGAACACGGCGTGGAACATCTCGGTCGTGAGCACGCCGGTGTTCGTATTGTAGCGTGAGCAGTGATAGCTGTCGTACAGCCGGATCCCGCCGGCCTGGTGCACGGCGCCATGGGCGAACGGCGCCGCGACCGCGCGCAAGCCCAGCAGCTTCAGCAGCGTGTCGTGGGAGATGCGGCCGAGCGCGACGATGCTGCGCAGCCGAGGCATCGCGGCGATGGTGGCGCCGAGGAAGCTCCGGCATTGGTTGATCTCGGCCGGCAGCGGCTTGTTCTGCGGCGGCACGCAGCGCACCGCGTTGCTGATTCGGCAGTCCACCAGCGTCAGCCCGTCGTCGGGGCGGGCTTCGAAGCGGCCTTTTGCAAATCCGTAGTGCAGCAGCGTTCCGTAGAGCAGCTCCCCGGCATAGTCGCCGGTGAACGGGCGCCCGGTGCGATTCGCACCCTGCAGCCCTGGCGCGAGGCCGACGATCAGGAGGCGCGCGTCGGGATCGCCGAACGACGGCACCGGGGCGTTGAACCATGACGGCTCACGCGCGCGCTGCGCCTCGCGGAACTCAACGAGGCGAGGGCACAGCGGACAGTCTCGATCGGGATTGGTCGAAGACGGGGCAGGCGGCGCAGGCTGAGTGCCCGTCCGCCTAGTCCTCGAAATCGTCATCGTTGGGCGTGGTGGTGGTGGTGGTCGTGGCGCGGGCGGGCGCCGTGGTCGAGCGCTGCAGGAATTGCGGGGAATGGTGGCGCGGCTCGCGCGGGGCGGGGCGCTCCGACGGGTCGCGGCCGAGCTTGGACTGCAACTCCATGAGGTCGGTGAAGACGTCGGCCTGGCGGCGCAACTCGTCGGCGATCATCGGCGGCTGGCTGGAGATGGTCGAGATCACGGTGACGCGAACGCCGCGGCGCTGCATCGCTTCGACCAGCGAACGGAAGTCGCCGTCGCCCGAGAACAGCACCATCTGGTCGATATGCTCGGCGAGTTCCATGGCATCGACGGCGAGCTCGATGTCCATGTTGCCCTTGACCTTGCGCCGGCCGCTGGCGTCGATGAATTCCTTCGTCGCCTTGGTGACGACCGTATAGCCGTTGTAGTCGAGCCAGTCGATCAAGGGCCGAATCGACGAGTACTCCTGATCCTCGATGATCGCGGTGTAATAGAACGCGCGGAGCAGCGTGCCGCGGCTCTGAAATTCCTTGAGCAGGCGCTTGTAGTCAATGTCGAAGCCGAGCGTCTTGGCCGTGGCGTATAGGTTGGCGCCGTCAATGAAGAGCGCAATCTTGTTGGTCGAAGATGACATTCAGTGTCTCGCGTTCAGTTAGATTCTATTTTTGGCGCGACTCCAGTCGGTCGCGCATTCCATTTCAAGATACTGCCAAGGCGTCGGCGGTCCATCTGGTGTGAGGTTACCGCAAACAGGAGTGGTCGGGGCAACAAAGGCGCACTTGTGACGACGTAATGAAGCGTTTTCTTGTCCAAGGCCCGAATTCCACGGGTCTGGACGGAGCGCCAGTCAAGGTTGCCGAATTCGGTACTCCTTGCCCCTTACCGAACCCTGACGCCAGTTTTGCCTTGCGAAAGCCGGCCAGCCTCTATAACTAGCCCAGCATAATCAGCATATTAAGCACACAAAGGACCGGAGCGACAATGGCGCGCGTCACTGTGGAAGATTGTATCGATAAAGTCGACAACCGGTTCGACCTGGTTCTCCTGGCCGCGCATCGCGCGCGCATGATCTCATCAGGATCGCAACTTACAATTGATAGAGATAATGACAAGAATCCCGTCGTCGCACTCCGGGAAATTGCGGATTCGACCATTTCTCCCGAGGATCTGAAGGAAGAACTGGTGCATTCGCTGCAGAAGTTCGTCGAGGTCGACGAGCCGGAGCCGGACACGGTGCCGCTGATCGGTTCGGCCGGTGCCAGCGTCGATGCCGACGACACCGAGGTCGCCGTCGAGCGCATGACCGAGGAAGAGCTGCTGAAGGGCCTCGAGGGCCTCGCTCCGCCGGAAGAACAGCCGGAAGAGGACGAGTGACGGTCTCGTCACCGTCAGCGCGAGCTCCAGCTAACTTGTGAGAATGTGAAGGCCCGGACCACGTCCGGGCCTTTGCATTTGAACGTGATTCCGTGATTACCATAGGGCTGCGCCAAGCGCCTGCCATCCGGCAGATTTGGTCACGAAGATAAAGGTTTAGTCATTTTCCATGGTGGTTTCGGGCCACACTCCTCAGCAGATGCAGGCGGCGGCCGAATCGGCCGCGTTGGCGCCTCCGCCGCCGGCTGAGCGGCCGCGGCCGCCGAAGCCGCGCTCCCGCATGATGCGGCAGTACGATCTCGTGGAACGGGTCCGCTCCTACAATCCGGATACGAACGAGGATCTGCTCAACCGCGCCTACGTGTACGCCATGAAGGCGCATGGGTCGCAGACCCGCGCGTCGGGCGACCCGTATTTCACGCATCCGCTCGAGGTCGCGGCCATTTTGACCGACCTGAAGCTGGACGACGCCACCATCGTCGCGGCGCTGCTGCACGACACGATCGAGGACACCGAGGCGACCCGTGCCGAGATCGACCGCTTCTTCGGCCCCGAGATCGGTGCGCTCGTCGAAGGCTTGACCAAGCTGAAGCGGCTCGAGCTGGTCTCGCGCGAGGCCAAGCAGGCCGAGAATCTGCGCAAGCTCCTGCTGGCGATCGCCGACGACGTGCGTGTGCTGCTGGTCAAGCTCGCGGATCGCTTGCATAACATGCGCACGCTGGAGTTCGTGCCGGAGGCATCGCGGCGGCGGATTGCCGAGGAGACGCTCGACATCTACGCGCCGCTGGCGGGCCGGATGGGCATGCAGGAGATGCGCGAGGAACTCGAGGATCTCTCGTTCCGGACGCTCGACCCGCAGGCCTATAGCGTGGTGATGCAGCGGCTCGATGCGCTGGCGGAGCGCAACCGCAACCTGATCGGCGAAATCGAGAGCCAGCTGGCCCGCAAGTTTCGCGAACACGGCCTCACCGCGCGGGTGTTCGGCCGCCGCAAGCGGCCATTCTCGATCTGGACCAAGATGGAACGCAAATCCATCGGCTTCGAGCAGCTGTCCGACATCTTCGGCTTTCGCGTCATCATGCCGGATCTGGAATCCTGCTATCGTGCGCTCGGTATCGTGCATACGACCTGGCCTGTCGTGCCCGGCCGCTTCAAGGACTACATCTCGACGCCGAAGCAGAACGACTATCGCTCGATCCACACGACCGTGATCGGCCCGGGCAAGCAGCGCGTCGAGCTGCAGATCCGCACCGAGGAGATGGATCAGATCGCCGAGCTCGGCATCGCCGCCCACGCCTTCTACAAGGACGACCTCGCCTCGCCGACGGAACGGCTGAAGCGCGAATCGAACGCCTTCGCGTGGCTCCGCCACACCATCGGCATCCTTTCGGAGAGCGCCAACCCCGAGGAGTTCCTCGAGCACACCAAGCTCGAGCTGTTTCACGATCAGGTGTTCTGCTTCACGCCGAAGGGCAAGCTGATCGCGCTGCCACGCCACGCAAACGTGATCGACTTCGCCTATGCGGTGCATACCGACGTCGGCAACAGCGCCGTCGGCTGCAAGATCAACGGCAAGTTCGCGGCGCTGTCGTCGGAGCTGCAGAACGGCGACGAGGTGGAAGTGCTGACCTCGGATGCGCAGTCGGCGCCGCCCTCGGCCTGGGAAACGCTCGCCATCACCGGCAAGGCACGCGCCGCCATCCGGCGCGCCACCCGAACCGCCGTGCGCGATCAATATGCCGGGCTGGGCCGGCGCATCGTCGAACGTCTGTTCGAACGGACCAAGCTCGAATATGCCGACGACAAGCTCAAGGGCGCGCTGCCGCGTCTGGCGCGCGCCTCGATCGAGGACGTGATGGCGGCGGTCGGCCGCGGCGAGATCAAGGCCTCCGACGTCGCGCGCGCGATGTATCCGGACTACAAGGAAGAGCGCGTCGTGCGCTATGGCGCCAAGAAGACGGCCGCCGCGCCGGCGGCCAAGGCTGCCGCGCCCGCGGCCGAGCCCCACCGCGGCCCGTTCGCCATCCCGATCAGCGGGCTCAATTCCGGCCTGCCGGTGAAGTTCGCGCCGAACGGTGGCGCCGTGCCGGGCGACCGTATCGTCGGCATCGTGACGCCGGGCGAGGGGATCACGATCTATCCGATCCAGTCGCCGGCGCTGAAGGATTTCGAGGAGGAGCCGGAGCGCTGGCTCGACGTGCGCTGGGATGTCGACGAGACCTCGCCGCAGCGCTTTCCGGCGCGCATTCGCGTCGAGAACGTCAACGAGCCCGGCAGCCTCGCCCAGGTCGCCACCGTGATCGCCGAGCATGACGGCAACATCGACAACATCAGCATGAGCCGCCGCTCGCCTGATTTCACCGAGCTCACGATCGATCTCGAGGTCTACGACCTCAAGCATCTCTCGGCGATCATCAACCAGTTGCGCGCCAAGACCATCGTGGCGCGGGTCGACCGGGTGAATGGCTAATCTGCGGGGATGGCTGCGGCGTTCTGCTTCGGGATGCGCTAAACAAGCCGTAGTCTATTCGAAAGTCCTGCGAGCCGGCCCATGTCCGATCCGTCAAAGTCACATCCTCCGAAGCTGCGCCTCGGCGTCAACGTCGACCACATCGCCACCTTGCGAAATGCCCGCGGCGGCCGCAGCCCCGATCCGGTGCGCGCCGCGCTGCTCGCGATCGAGGCCGGGGCCGACGGCATCACGGCGCATCTGCGCGAGGACCGCCGGCACATCCGCGACGACGACATGGCGCGGCTGAAGGCCGAGATCTCCAAGCCGCTGAACTTCGAGATGGCGGCCACCGAGGAGATGGTGCGGATCGCGCTGGCGACGCGCCCGCATGCCTGCTGCCTGGTGCCGGAGCGGCGCGAGGAGCTGACCACCGAGGGCGGCCTCGACGTGGTCGGCCAGCACAAGGCGCTGGCGCCGGCGATCGCCCGGCTGAGCGATGCCGGCATCCGGGTGTCGCTGTTCATCGCCGCCGACCCGGCGCAGATCGAGATGGCGGCGCGGCTGCGCGCGCCCGTGATCGAGATCCACACCGGCGGCTGGTGCGATGCCATCACCGACGGCCACCACGACAAGGCGGAGGTGGAGTGGGAGCGGATCGTGACCGGCGCCCGACAGGCCTATGCGGCCGGGCTCGAGGTCCATGCCGGCCACGGGCTCGACTATGCCACCGCCGAGCGGATCGCGGCGTTGCCGGAGATCGTCGAGCTCAACATCGGCTACTTCATGATGGGGGAGGCGCTGTTCGTGGGCCTCGCCGAGACCGTCCGGACCATGCGCGCGGCCATGGATCGTGGCCGGGCGCGGCTGGGGACATCGGCATGATCATCGGCATCGGCTCCGACCTGATCGACATCCGCCGCGTGGCCGAGGTGATGGACCGGCACGGCGAGCGCTTCCTGAACCGGATCTTCACCGCGGCCGAGCGCGCCAAGGCCGAGCGGCGGGCCAAGAACGAGAAGATGGTGGTCGCCACCTACGCCAAGCGGTTCGCCGCCAAGGAGGCCTGCGCCAAGGCGCTCGGCACCGGCATCCGTCACGGGGTGTGGTGGCGCGACATGGGCGTCGTCAATCTGCCCGGCGGCCGGCCGACCATGCAGCTCACGGGCGGCGCAGCCGAACGGCTGAAGGCGCTGACTCCCGAGGGCCACGAGCCGCGCATCGACCTGTCGATCACCGACGACTGGCCGCTGGCGCAAGCCTTCGTCATAATTTCGGCGGTGCGCCGCGAGACATCCTGAAGGGCGGCCGCCCCGCAGGAAAAACAAAAATGCGATCGATTCCAGCGAGTTATGTAGTTTTGATACGGCGATTGATTGCGCGGCCCCGCGCAGTCGTCTAAAACCCGCCGGGATCGAACCGGCTGCATCACGGGCGGATTCTGGGTCAAACCGGAGTTGGCCTTAACCACCAGAATCAGGACAGACTCCCTTAAGCCGCGGAACGGTATGGTGTTCGCGGACGGAGGGGTGTTCGGCAACGGCTGGCGAATCGTCGGACCATTCGCCAAGGGACATTGAAAGAGCGATGAGCGTGACCTCCGGAACCAAGACTGAGAGCGGCCTCGGTGAAACCGTTCGTGTCGTCGTTCATGCGCTGCTGATCGCGTTGGTGATCCGCACCTTCCTATTCCAGCCGTTCAACATCCCCTCGGGATCGATGAAGGCGACCCTGCTGGTCGGCGACTATCTGTTCGTATCGAAATATTCGTACGGCTATAGCCACTACTCGATTCCGCTGTCGCCCCCGATTTTCTCGGGCCGCATCTTCGGCTCGGAGCCGAACCGCGGCGACATCGTCGTGTTTCGTCTGCCCAAGGACGACACCACCGACTACATCAAGCGGGTGATCGGCCTGCCTGGCGACCGCATCCAGGTGCGCGAAGGGCTGCTCTACATCAACGACAAGCCGGTGCAGCGCGAGCGGCTCTCCGATTTCATCGGCGAGGATCCCTGCGGGCAGCCGGACTCGACCGCGCGCGTCAAGCGCTGGAAGGAGACCCTGCCGAACGGCGTCAGCTATGAGACGCTGGACTGCGTCGACAATGGCTATGTCGACAACACCGCGGTGTATACCGTGCCGGCCGGCAACTTCTTCATGATGGGCGACAACCGCGACAACTCGACCGACAGCCGCTTCCTCAGCCAGGTCGGCTACGTGCCGTTCGAGAACATCGTCGGCCGTGCGCAGCTGATCTTCTTTTCCATTGCCGAAGGCGAGCATGCCTGGGCGTTCTGGCGCTGGCCGGTATCGGTGCGCTGGAATCGAATCTTCAAATTCGTGCGATGATCGACGACTCACCCGAAATCCAGACCACGCAGGCTGCCGCATCGAGCCCGCAACCCGGCACGGGTGCGCTCGAGGCAACGCCCAAGGCCGCGTCGCGGCCGAAGTCCGAGATCAAGCCTGAGCAGAAGAGCGAGCCCAAGGCCGAGCCCAAGACCGAGCCAAAGGCCGATTCCAAGACCGACGCGAAGCCGGTCTCCAAGCCAGACATGAAGACCGTCGAGTCTGAATCGGTGCCCGCTCGCCCGACCGAGGATGGGGCGGACCCGACCGCGCTCGTTGCCGAGGCCGATTCCGACGGCAAGCCGCGCAGCAAGGCGAAGGGCGGTCGCCGTACCAAGAGCGCGGGGACCAGCGCCGCCAAGGGCGCCAAGGCTGCGGACAAGGCCGCCAATGCCGCGATCGAGGCGCGCATCGGCCATCACTTTGCCGATCCCTCGCTGCTCAGCACCGCTTTTACCCACGTCTCGGCGCTGAAATCGTCCAAGAAGCGCGGCGACAGCTATCAGCGGCTCGAATTCCTCGGCGATCACGTGCTCGGCCTGATTGTGTCCGACATGCTGTACCGCTCGTTTCCGAGCGCGGACGAGGGCGAGCTGTCGAAGCGGCTCGCCGATCTCGTGCGCAAGGAGAGCTGTGCCGACGTCGCCAAGTCGCTCGGCCTGCTCGACGACATCAAGCTCGGCGCAGTCGGCGCCGGCGCCGGGGCGCGGTTGCGCAAGTCGGTGCTGGGCGACGTCTGCGAGGCGGTGATCGGCGCGATCTTCCTCGACGGCGGCTACACGGCCGCCGCTGGATTCGTCGAGCGCAACTGGACCGAGCGCATGCACAAGCCGCGGCGCCCGCTCCGCGATCCGAAAACGGTGCTGCAGGAATGGGCGCAGGGCAAGGGCCTGCCCACCCCGGTGTACCGGGAGGTGGAGCGCACCGGCCCGCATCACGATCCGCAGTTCCGTGTCGCCGTCGACCTGCCGGGGCTGGAGCCGGCCGAAGGCATCGGCGGCTCCAAGCGGGCGGCAGAAAAGGTGGCGGCATCGGTCATGATCGAGCGCGAAGGCGTCAGCGGCGGCAGCAATGACGGCTGAACAACAATCGGTGCCGGCTGCCGGGACCCGCTGCGGTTTCGTCGCGCTGATCGGCGCGCCCAATGTCGGCAAATCGACGCTCGTCAACGCGCTGGTCGGCTCCAAGGTCACGATCGTCTCGCGCAAGGTACAGACGACGCGGGCACTGATCCGCGGCATCGTCATCGAAGGCGCGTCTCAGATCATCCTGGTCGACACCCCCGGCATTTTCGCGCCGAAGCGCAGGCTGGACCGCGCCATGGTCACGACGGCCTGGAGCGGGGCGCATGATGCCGATCTCGTCTGCGTGCTGCTCGATGCCAAGAAGGGCATCGACGATGAGGCGCAGGCCATCATCGACAAGGCGGCTGCGGTCGCGCACGAGAAGATCCTGGTGGTCAACAAGGTCGACCTGGTGCCGCGCGAGAAGCTGCTGGCGCTGGTCGCGGCTGCCAACGAGAAGCTGTCGTTCGCGCGCACCTTCATGATCTCGGCGATCTCCGGCGACGGGGTCGACGATCTCAGGCGGGCCTTGGCGGAGATGGTGCCGCCCGGTCCGTTCCACTATCCCGAGGACCAGATGTCGGACGCGCCGATGCGGCACCTCGCGGCCGAGATCACCCGTGAGAAGATCTATTCGCATCTGCATCAGGAGCTGCCCTACCAGTCCACGGTCGAGACCGACAGCTGGACCGAGCGCAAGGACGGCTCGATCCGCATCGAGCAGACGATCTTCGTGGAGCGGGACAGCCAGCGCAAGATCGTGCTCGGCAAGGGCGGTGCGACGATCAAGTCGATCGGCGCGCAGGCGCGCAAGGAAATCGCAGAGATCACCGGCGTGCCGGTGCACCTGTTCCTGTTCGTGAAGGTGCGTGAGAACTGGGGCGATGATCCCGACCGCTACCGGGAGATGGGGCTCGAGTTCCCCAGGGAATGACAATGAGCGTGCCGCGCAACGTGTTGTGGTTCGAAGTGCTGCTCTACATCTCGCTGATGCTGGACGCGCTGTCGGTTGCCGTCTCCGACCGGACGCCGACCTTCGACGTAACCGAGGACATGATCACCGCGCAGACCGTGCTCAACGGGGTGGTCATCCTGCTGCTGTTCTATTTCGTCTATCTGGCGGCGCAGCGCCGCAGGAACTGGCCGCGCTGGGTGCTGCTGGGGGCGCTGGTGCTGTCCGACATCTCCCTGGTGCAGGTGATCGGGCAGAAGGGCATGACGCTCGATGCCGGCATCGAGGTCATTTCCTGCGCGCTGACGACGATGGGCTTGTACTATTCGTTCACGGGCGATGCGCGCGGCTGGTTCAACGCGTGATGGATGGAATGCAGATTGCGGGGTGGGCAAGCGCAGCGCGCCCCCCTGCGTTTGGCGCTTAACGATCATTCCGTCATTGCGAGCGCAGCGAAGCAATCCAGGGCTGCGCGTGAAACTCTGGATTGCTTCGCTGCGCTCGCAACGACGGTGTTTGTGGCGGCAGCATGCGCGAGCAACGTTGGAGCTTGATCGTCGACTGGCGCTCACGGCTTGGCGTCTGCGAGTGGTGGAGATCCCACACCGATGGAATGGACCGATGACGGCATCGTGCTGGGCGTGCGGCGGCACGGCGAATCCTCGGCGGTCGTCGAGCTGCTGACCCGCGAGCATGGCCGGCATCTCGGTCTCGTGCGCGGGGCGAGCGGCAAGCGCATGCGGCCGGTGCTGCAGCCGGGCAACACGGTGCGCGCGATCTGGCGCGCGCGGCTCGACGAGCATCTCGGCATGTACGCCATCGACGCGCTGACCTTGCGGGCGGCGGGGCTGATCTCCGCGCAACACGGCGCCTACGGCGTGACGCATCTTGCCTCGCTGGCCCGGCTGTTGCCGGAGCGCGATCCGCACGAAGACATGTACCTGCGGCTCGAACATGCGCTCGATGATTTCGAGGATGCGGGCGGCGCCGCCGCCCACATCGTGCGCTTCGAACTGGCGATCCTCGCCGAACTCGGCTTCGGGCTCGATCTCGACTCTTGCGCTGCGACCGGCGAGACCTCGGACCTGATCTACGTATCGCCGAAGTCGGGCGGCGCGGTGTCGCGCACGGCCGGGGCGCCATGGGCCGACCGGCTGCTGCCGCTGCCGCCCTTCCTGCGCGAGAGCGAGCAGGGCCATGGCTGGTCGCAGCAGGATCTGCTCGACGGTTTCCGGCTGACCGGCATGTTCCTTCTCCGTCACGTGTTGGAGCCGCGCGGGCAGGGCCATTCCGACGCCCGCGAGGGCTTCATCAACGCCGTGACGCGGGCAAGGCCCGCCTCGCGATAGGGCTCGTTTTCGACGTTCGTCGTCATGCGCCCGCGCGCTCGTTCGCCAACGTCGAGACTGACGACACACGCGCCGGCATCACGGCAAAGCTGATCCGGATACCGTCTCCGACTGTGACGTCATTCACATCCGCCTTCACATGACCGACGTAGGATCATGCAACAATCCTGGTTGATGAACATTTTCACATCATTTTGAAGTTGCGTCGTCCGCGGCTCATGGCGAAGATTGCAGCCCTTCGGCGAGATGCGTTTCGTGCGCGCCTTTTTTCATCACCGTGGGGCATTTCGATCATGAGCGATTTCGAGAACAGCAAATCCAGCAACGGGTTCACGTCCAAGCTGTGGCGTGGAGAGCGCATGACGATGATCGGCTTCGACGTCGCCGAGCCCGAACCCGATCTTGTCGGATACTCGATCGAGGTGAAGTCGCCGGGCGCGCGGGATTTTTCCCAGTTGCGCAACAGGATCGCGTTTTCCTATCCGGCCGGGGCCGGCGCGGAGGTCGACGGCAACCGGAATTTCCCGTCGACCGAGGCACCGTTCCAGAAATTCCGCTGGATCCACTTTCCCTACCGGCCCAAGGATGGCGTCTATACGTATCGCGTCGCCAAGCAGCACATGCGCAACGACGGCACGCTCGTGGCAGGGACCAGCCTCACGCTCGACATTGCGCAGAGCGCGGTCACCTATGATGGCCTCATCGACATCGGTTTCACCCGCAACTTCGCCTCGTCTCAGGCCTATCGCGATCAGTTCGGCAACAATGCCGAGATCATCCCCGTCGAGAGCCGCGACGGGCCGGGCTTCGACAAGCTCGACCTCACCAACGAGGCTGGCGACAGCGTCTATGAGTGGCTGGGGTTCGAGGCCTACGACCTCCTGTTCGGCTTTTTGAAAGACGCCCTGGCGGATCCCGGGCTCACGCTCGACGTGATGGCCTATGACCTCAATGAGCCCGACGTGATCGGCCTGCTGGAGCAGTTCGGTCCGCGGCTGCGCGCGATCATCGACGACTCCAACGCCAAGGATAACAGCCACAAGCTGCCCGGCAGCGCGGAATCGCGCAGCGCCAAGCGCTTCAAGCAGGCGGGTGCTGCCGTGCTGCGCACGCATTTCAGCAATCTCCAGCACAACAAGGTCCTGATCACGCGCCGCAACGGCAAGCCCGAGAAGGTGCTGTGCGGCTCGACCAATTTCACGTTCCGCGGCCTCTATATTCAGGCCAACAACATGCTGGTCTTTCATTCGCCTGATGTCGCCGGGCTGTTCGGCGAGATGTTCGACATCGCCTTCGAGGACCCCTCGCTCTTCCGGAAGAATGATTTCTCCAAGAAATGGCACGCCGTCCATTCCGAGGGAAAGCCGACCGTGCAGCTCTGCTTCTCGCCGCACCAGGCCACCGATCTCTCGCTCAATCCGATCCGGGCCGCGATCGATCAGGCCTCCTCGTCGGTGTTCTACTCGGTCGCGTTTCTGAGCCAGCTCGGCGACGGTCCGACCAAGGAGGCGTTCGACCGCGTGATGGAGCGGCCGATCTTCAGCTACGGCACGGTCGACAAGCGCGGCGCCCTGGAGCTGCGCAAGCCCGACGGCTCGATCGGTCTCGTCGATTTCGCCTATCTCGCCAGCAAGGCGCCGGAGCCGTTCCGCAGCGAATGGTCCGGCGGCAAGGGCCGCAACATCCATCACAAATTCCTGGTGACCGATTTCAGCCTGCCGACAGCGAAAGTGTTCACCGGATCGAGCAACTTCTCGCCGAGCGGCGAGAAGGGCAACGGCGACCATCTCATCATGATCGAGGACCGAAAGATCGCGACCTCCTATGCGATCGAGGCCACCCGCGTGTTCGATCACCTGCAGTTTCGCAATCGGATGCGCGACGCGTTCCACGGCAAGTCCGAGCGGCAGCGCGCTGCATCCGCGCCTGCCGCGATCACGCTGCGCAAGCCGACCGCATTGTCCGGCAAGCCGGCCTGGTTCGAGCGCTTCTATGTCGAGGGGTCGCAGGCTGAACGCGATCGATTGCTGTTCTCGTCCTAGATATCGCTACGGACAGAGTTGGAGACGACCATGCCATTGAATGACTATTCGCTTCTCAAGGGTCGGCCCATCAACAATCGTCTGGCGACGGGAAGCAGTCCGCACTATCAGGTGCAGGTCTCGGCCGGCGGTGAGCTCTATCGGATAGCCATCAATGTCCGCTCCCAGGATGGCAGCGAGGTCGAATTCCTGGTTCGCTCGCGCTTCGAACATCCAATCGTCGACGACCTGAAGGCGTTTTCGGAAGGGCTGCATCCGCTGGAGAGCAAGCCCGGCGGCGTGGCGCTCGATTTCATCCGGGGCAATCTGATGCAGCCATGGGAGCTGAAGCCGCTGCCACTGTCGGCCGCGGGCCCCGACAACGATCTCAACGAGAAGATCGACGCCTACGTTCAGCGCGCCATGTCCGACGAGATGGCTCTCATCTATGCCTTCGGCGTCGCATGGGGACCGGAGGAGAAGGCGGACCGCTATTTCGGCTTCAAGCCCGGCCGCGGTATCCACGACATCCATTTCAACCAGGGCAATCCGCCCGGCCAATATGCCAAGGACAACGGTCCCTGGCAGGATGGCGGACTGCTCTTCGAGTTTCCCGACCAGCAGCAATGGGTCGCCATCTTCCTGAAATTCCAGACCCAGGCCTGGCATTCGGACGATGCCAGCGGAGGGGTCATCCTTCCGCCCGATCCCGATTACCCGAACGCGCCGCATACGCCTCCCGACCGCGACCACATTCCGCCGCTCGACGTGCCCGACGGGCTGGTGCGGATCATCGCGGCCTATGTCAACGACGTGCGCACGCCCGAGCACGAGACGGTCACGCTGCTGAACACCGCCGATGTCGACGTCGATCTCACCGGCTGGCAGATCAAGGACAAGCAGAAGAACGCCATGCAACTGAGCGGCATGATCGGGCGCGGCGCCACCCTGGTGGTGCCCATCGTCGCGCCGGTCGCGCTGTCGAACCGGGGCGGCATCATCACGCTGTTGAATGCCGCGGGCGTGAAGGTGCACGGCGTCTCCTATACGCGGGAACAGGCGGCGCAGCCGGGGCGCACCATCCCGTTCCAGTCGTGACCGCGTGTTCGGCGGAGCCGTCTTCTCGGAGCGTGCTCTCTGCTGGCGCAGCGGCGGGGTGACGTGTACTCCTGTCACGTAAGGGCCCAGGCGAAGGGGCTGCAGGTTGCAGTCCTGCGCACAGGCCACGGTGTGAGAGGAGAGCGTCATGGGAGTCCTGGTCGACGGCCAATGGCACGACGTCTGGTACGACACGGCGGCGTCCGGCGGCCGTTTCATCCGCAAGGATTCGGCGTTCCGTAGCTTCGTCACGGCTGACGGCCGTCCGGGCCCATCCGGCACCGGCGGCTTCGAGGCCGAAGCGGGCCGCTATCATCTCTATGTCAGCCTGGCCTGCCCGTGGGCTCACCGCACCCTGATCATGCGCGCGCTGAAGGGGCTCGATGACATGATTTCGGTATCGGTCGTGCACTGGCTGATGCGCGAGCAGGGCTGGACGTTTGCCGAGGGTCCGGGCGTCGTGGCCGACAGCGTCAATCACGCCGGCCTTCTGCATCAGGTCTACACCGCCGCGGAGCCGCATTATTCCGGCCGCGTCACCGTGCCCGTGCTCTGGGACAAGCAAAACCGCACCATCGTCAACAACGAGTCGTCAGAGATCATCCGCATGCTGAACTCGGCGTTCGACGGCGTCGGCGCCAGGCAAGGCGACTATTATCCGCAAGCCCAGCGCGATGAGATCGACGCCATCAATGCGCGCGTCTACGACACGCTGAACAACGGCGTCTACAAATGCGGCTTCGCGACCACGCAATCCGCCTATGAGGAGGCGATCGGCCCGCTGTTCGCCACGCTCGACTGGCTGGAGGAGCGGCTGTCGGCGCGCCGCTTCCTGCTCGGCGACACCATGACCGAGGCCGACATCCGGCTGTTCACGACGCTGATCCGCTTCGATGCCGTCTATGTCGGCCACTTCAAGTGCAACATCCGCCGCATCGCCGACTATCCGAATCTTTCAGCCTACACGCGCGATCTCTACCAATGGCCGGGGATTGCCGCGACGGTGAATTTTGAGCACATCAAGCGGCACTACTACGAGAGCCATCGCACCATCAATCCGACCGGCATCGTCCCGGTCGGGCCGCGGCAGGATTTCACCTCGCCGCATGGGCGCGAGCGCCTGGCGGCGAACTGACGGGGATCCATGGCGGGCGGACGCAACCTCGATACGCTGCTGCGCACGATGGCTCCCGAGCTGCAGGACGGCGTATTCGTGTTCTGCACCGTCGATACGCATCACGACATCCCGGCCGAGCTGACGCCGTTGATGCTGTTTCGCGAGCGCGAAGGGATCACGCTGATCGTCCGGCGCGAGGACGCCGAGCAGGCCGGGCTGCCGTATCAGTTCGTCGCGCGCCTGATCACGCTGTCGGTGCGATCAGCGCTCGATGCGGTCGGCTTCCTCGCCGCAGTCACGACCTGCCTCGCAGGGGCCGGCATCAGTGTCAACGCGGTCTCGGCCTTTCATCATGATCACCTGTTCGTACCCGAAGCGCAGGCAGAGCAGGCAATGCGGGTTCTGGAGGAGATGTCGCGCCGCGCGGCCGTCGGATGATGGCGCAGGGCCACGCCCCGGTCAGGCTTTGCTCCTGGTATGACTTCGCGACCGGTTGCGCCGGGGTGCACCCGGCTTCTTGCGTGATCTCGGCCGAGATCGATGCGCGTTGCGTGCGGCGCGCGGAGCCGGCGGCCGGCGCGGTCCGGTCAGCATTTGCGCGGCTTGCGCGCGCACCATGTCCATCAGCATCATCGCCGCCGGCGACAGGGTGCGGCCCTTCAGGCGCAGGATGCCGAACTGCGCCAGCAGCAGGTCGGATGCGCGTGGCTCTTTCAGCTCGGCCACATTGAGCCGGACCAGCTGACCGGAGGCCAGCTCGTGGGTGACGACCGCATCCCCCGCGACGAGCACGACGTCCGAGCGGACCGCCATTTGCACCAGCAGGCCGGCGTTCTCGGATTCGAGGGCGACATTGAAACCGCGTCCCCGTGGCGCGGCGATCAGGTCGTCCAGCCGCCGGCTGAAGTCCGGCGGCAGCGCGACGGAGGCGAAGTGCTGGCCGGCCAGATCGCGCGCCGACAGCTCCCGTCGCCCCGCCAACGGATGGGTCGGCCGGCAGTAGAAGTAGCCGGGAAGGCTTCCGAGCGGCTCAAGGTCCAGGCTGTCGTCGGTCCTGATGTCGGTGATGTGCGCCAGGAAGAAATCGAGCTTGCCTTGTTGCAGCACGTCCATCAGGGCGCGCCAATTGTCCTGCACCAGCTTGATGCGCACGGATGGATGCTCGGCATACAGCTGCGCCATCGCATCCGGCAGCAGCACTAGGCCCGTGAACGCGCCGACGCCCACCGTCACCTGGCCGGCATCGCCCGAGCGCAACAGCCGCATCTCGCGGCCGAGATCGTCGGCGCCCGACAACAGCGAGCGCGCCCGCGCCACCAGCCGTTCGCCGACCGCCGTGATCTCCACCGAGCGCGAGCTGCGGTCGAACAGCCGCATCCCCGCTTCGTCCTCCAGGGTCTGCAGGCTGCGGCTCAGCGCCGACTGGGTGACATGGGCGCGCTTGGCGGCCCGGGCGAAATGCCGCTCTTCCGCGAGGTAGACCAGCTGCTGCAACTGACGCAACGTTGGTGTGTGCATCGATGACCCCAGCTCATTGATCAAAGCATAACAATTCATTGGATTTCTGAGACCGTCAATTCCAAAATGGCACAAATACAAACAGGGGAAATGCCATGGCGGGGCCGGCCAAGTCGCCCCGAGCTGCGGCAGTTTCCCCGCAACAGGCTTTTCTCATGCCCAACGGCGCACAAGCTCTGATACGGACCCTGGTCAATTCCGGCATTCGGGTCTGCTTCACCAATCCTGGCACCTCCGAGATGCATTTCGTCGCGGCGCTGGACTCCGCGCCGGAGATGCGCGCCGTACTGTGCCTGTTCGAAGGGGTGGCGACCGGTGCGGCGGACGGCTACGCCCGGATGACCGGCACGCCCGCGGCAACGCTGCTGCATCTCGGTTGCGGCCTCGGCAACGGCCTCGCCAATCTGCACAATGCGCGCAAGGGCAAGGTGCCCGTCGTCAACATCGTCGGCGACCACGCCACCTATCATGTCCCTTATGACGCGCAGCTCCAGTCCGATATCGAGACCGTCGCGCGCAACGTCTCGCCGGAATTCGTCTGGACCTCGCAGGTGACGTCGGAGCTGTGCCGCGATGCGGTGGCGGCCGTGAAGGCGGCGTGCTCCTGGCCCGGACAGGTCGCGACGCTGATCCTGCCGGCCGACGTGTCCTGGGGTGAGGGCGGCGTCGCCGAGCCGGCGCCGGTGATCGAGCCGCCGGCGCCTGCGGACGATGCGACCGTGCAGGCCGTCGCCGAGGCGATCAGGGCGGGCGGCCGCAGCGCTTTTCTACTCGGAGGCACGGCGCTGCACGAGGAGTCGCTGCTGGCGGCCGCGCGCATCGCCGCGACCTGCGGTGTGAAAGTCTATGCCGAAACGTTTCCGACACGCATGCAGCGTGGAGCGGGCCTGCCGGCCGTCGAGCGGATCGCCTATCTCGCCGAGATGGCGCAGATCCAGCTCAAGGAGATCGACACCCTGATCCTGGTCGACGCCAAGGCGCCGGTGTCGTTCTTCGCCTATCCCGGCAAGAAGAGCTATCTGCCGCATGACGGCTGCAAGGTGCTGACCTTGTCGACGCCGGCGCAGCACGCCGCGTGCAGCCTGACCAGGCTTGCCGCCGCCCTGGAGGCCGGGCGCGCCACGCCGGCATTGTCGCCGGCCTCGCGGCCCGGGCGTCCGCGCGGCAAGAAGCTGACCGCGGAAAAGGTCTGCAAGGCCGTTGGTCATCTCCTGCCCGAGAACGCCATCATCATCGACGAGGCGATCAGCTCCGGCCTGATGCTGTCGAAATTCACCGCGGGCGCGCCGCGCCACGATCTGATCACTTTGACCGGCGGCGCCATCGGGCAGGGGCTGCCGAATGCGATCGGGGCGGCGATCGCCTGTCCCGACCGGCCGGTGATCGCGCTGATCGGCGACGGCAGCTCGATGTACACGATCCAGTCGCTGTGGACGATCGCGCGCGAGCGGCTCAACGTCACCGCCATCATCTTCAACAACGCCTCCTACTCGGTGCTCAACGTCGAGCTGGAACGGGTCGGCGCCGAGGAGATCGGACCGAAGGCGCGGGCGCAGCTCGACCTGCACGGGCCGGTCCTCAAGCTCGCGCAGATCGCCGACGGCATGGGCGTGCGATCGACCCGCGTCACCACGCCGGACGAACTCACCAGCGCCTTGCAGGGGGCGCTGGCGCGGCCGGGGCCCCATCTGATCGAGGCGATGGTGCCGCCGGCGCTGACCGGCCTCAAGCTGAAGCTCCTGCCGCACCTCCTGGGATCGCTCGACCGCGTTCCGCTGCCGGTGGCGCGGATGCTCAAGCGCAAGATCGCGCCGTGACATGAGCGCGACGCTGCAATCCGATGTTGTCATCGCCGGCGGCGGTCTTGCCGGCATCGTCACCGCGCTGGAGGCACTGCGCGCCGGCAAGTCGGTGACGATCGTGGACCGGGACACGCCCGAGCGGCTCGGCGGGCTGGCGCTGTGGGCATTCGGCGGCATGGCGCTGATCGGCACGCCGTTGCAGGCGCGCATGAAGATCCCGGATACGCCGGAGATCGCGTTGCGCGACTGGATCAGGTTCGGCGAGCTCGATGCCGCCGAGCACTGGCCGCTGCAATGGGCGCGCTACTACGTCGCGCATTCCCGCAGCGAGGTCTACGACTGGCTGCTGGCGCACGGCGTGACGTTCATGCCGGCAGTGAACTGGGTCGAGCGCGGCCGGTACGGCGACGGTAATGCGCTGCCGCGCTATCACATCGTCTGGGGCACCTCGCAGCGGCTCACGCGCGTAATGATCGAAGCGATGCGCGCGGCCGACGGTGGCGGCAGGCTGACGGTGCTGCACCGTCATCGCGTCGTCAGCCTCGATCGCGCTGCCGGCGCGGTATCGGGCGTGGTCGCCGTCAACGAGGAGACGGGCGCCGAAATCCGCATCGCCGCGCCGCTGACGGTGCTGGCGATGGGCGGCCTCAATGGCAGCCATGCGGAGGCCCGCGCCAACTGGATCAAGGGCCGGCCGCTGCCGGCGGCGATGCTGAATGGCGCGCATCCGTTCTCCGACGGCAAGTTGCATCACCACGCGGCCGAGGCGTTCGGCGCCGAGATCACGCATGCCGGCGAGATGTGGAACTACGCCGCCGGCATCCCGCATCCGTTTCCGCATTTCGAGGGCCATGGCCTGTCGCTGGTGCCGTGCAAATCGGCGCTGTGGCTCAATCACAGGGGCGAGCGCATCGGGCCCGAGCCGCTGGTGACCGGCTTCGACACCCATGATCTGTGCCAGCGCGTCGCGGCGCAGGAGAAGCCGTATACGTGGCATCTGTTGAACTGGCGCATCGCCGCCAAGGAGTTCGCCATCTCCGGCGCCGAGCACAATCCGCGCATCCGCGACCGGCAGATGCCGATGTTCCTCAAGGAGACGCTGCTCGGCAATCATCGCCTGGTCAGGCAGATGCAGCGCGAGAGCCGGCATTTCCTGGTCGACGAGACGCTGACCGGTCTCGCCGCCAAGATGAATGCGCTGACCGGCACCGGCGACGTGAAGCCGGAGGTGCTGCAGGCCACCGCCGACGCCTTCGACGCGAACTTTGGGAATGGCGACAAGCTCCACAATGACGATCAGTTGCGCCGCATCCTGCACGCGCGGCAATGGGGCCCCGACAAGCTCCGCACCTGCAAGCCTGCGCCGCTGCAGGCCCCGGGCGCCGGGCCTTACATCGCCATTCATATGCAACTGATTACCCGCAAGAGCCTCGGCGGCCTCAAGACCGATCTGCAGAGCCGGGTGCTCGACACCACGGGTGCGCCGATCGGCGGGCTCTATGCGGTCGGCGAAGCCGCCGGCTTCGGCGGCGGCGGCGCGTCGGGCAAGCGTTCGCTGGAGGGCACGTTCCTGCCGGGTTGCATTCTCACCGCACGGGCGGCGGTGCGCGCGATGTGACGGCTACGGGAACCGTAGGAGTCGGCGGAACCGCCGCTGAATTTTTGCTCCGTCACTGTCGATCCGGTGCTGCGACGTTCGTCTTCAAGGCACAGGAGATGGAGACCCGTCATGAAGATTTACTGGATCAAGGCCCAGGCGCCGCGCCGCGTGCTCGCACTGGTCAAGCATCTCGGCGTGCCCGCCGAGTTCATCGACATCAGCCGCGGCCTGAAGACGCCGGAGTTCGCCGCGCTCAACCCGAATATGAAGGCGCCGGTGCTGGTCGACGGCGACACCGTGCTGTGGGAGTCGACCGCCATCATGGCGCACCTCTGCATCCGCGAGAGCTGCGACATGTGGCCGGCGCGCAATCCGCAGGAGCAGATCGAGGTGCTGCGCTGGCTGGCCTGGAACGACTGCCACTGGGCGCCGGCGGTCGGACCGTTCTATTTCGAGCACATCGTCCGCAAGACGTTCGGCCTCGGTGCGCCCGACCGTGCCGCGCTGGCCGGCAAGGTCGCCAACCTGAAGACCTTCGCCGCCGTGCTCGATGCGCATCTGCGGGCGCGCAGCCACATCGCCTGCGACCGGCTCACCATCGCCGATTTCGCGGCCGCCTCGATGGCGACCGACTGGCGCGAGGCCGAGATGCCGATGGAGTCGTTTCCGAACATCGTGCGCTGGCTCGATGGCCTGATGCGGCTGCCGGCGTGGGCCGAGCCGTGGCCGGAGAAACGCTCGGTCGCGGCCTGAGCGTCACGGCTGCGCGATGCCGTGGCCGAGCTGCTTGGAGATCTCGGCCGCACACGCGCGCAGCCGCGTCGCCAGCGGTGACTGCCAACCGGCGTCGAAGGTGCCGGCCGGGCCCATCGCGGTGATGACCAGTGCGACGTGGCCGGCGTGATCGAACACCGGCGCGGCGAAGGCGTTGACGCCGGGCAGCGGATCGCCGACGGCGCGCGCCAGCCCCTGCGCGCGCACCTCGGCCAGCATCTCGGCGACCTTCGGACTCTTCGGTGAGCGCTTGGGATTGTAGCCGACACCGAGATGATCGAGGCCGGTGTCGAGCGCGGCCTTCACGGTCTTCGGCGGCAGGAACGCCGCGAACGCGCGGCCCGTCGCCGTCTCCAGCAGCCCCATGATCGAGCCGACGCGCATCACGATGTGCACCGGATGGCTCGGCTCCTCAAGCCGCACCACGGTTGGGCCATTGGTGCCCCACACCGCGAGCGACACCGCGTGATCGATCGCGCCGGCGAGCGCTGCGATCTTCGGGGTGGCGATCCGGACCGCCGACAGCCGCCGCAGGCTGATCAGGCCGAGCTCGAGCGCCAGCGGGCCGATCTCGTAGCGGCCGGTGGTTTCGTCCTGCTCGATCAAACCGATGCGCGAGAAGCTGACGAGGTAGGGATGTGCCTTGGCCGGTGGCAGCCCGGCCTCGCGCGCGAGGTCGCGCAGCATCATCGGCTCGCCGCTGCGCGCCAGTGCCTGCAGCAAGGTGCCGCCGACCTCGATCGACTGGATGCCGCGGCTCTCTCGTCCCATGTCTTGTTGTGCCCCTGGTCCGGCGCCGTGCCTACACCGCCAGGAAGCCGCCGTCGACCGGCAGCGTGACGCCGTTGACGTAGGACGCCATGTCGGAGACCAGGAACGCCACCGGGCCAGCGAGCTCCTCGGGCTGGCCGACGCGGCCGAGGGGCGTGCGGCTCATGAAGCCGGCGAGCCGCTCGGGATCGTTGCGGGTCGACTCCGTCATCGCGGTGGCGATCACGCCGGGGGCGATGGCATTGACGCGGATGCCGTCCGCGGCGAGCTCGCGCGCCAGCGCCTGGGTCAGCGACTTCACGCCGCCCTTGGACGGCGAATAGCCGAGCGTGTTGCTGATGCCGACGAAGGAGGCGACGGATGCAATGTTGACGATCGTGCCGCGCGTCGCGCGCAAGGCGGCAAGGAAGGCGTAGGTGACGTTGAACACGCCGTTGAGATTGACGTCGAGCACGCGCTGCCAGTTCTGTGGCGCACGCGGCGAGTCGATGTTCTCGCGAATGATGATGCCGGCATTGTTGACGAGGATCGAGATGGCGCCGACCTCGGCGCGCAATTGCGCCGCCAATGCGGTGCATCCGGCGGCGTCGGTGACATCCAGCCGATGCGCCCACGCCTGGCGGCCGTGCTCGCGGATCTCGGCGGCGCAACGCTCGGCACCCTCCAAGTCGATGTCGGTGATGACGACATCGGCGCCGCGGCCGGCGAGGCCGAGCGCAATCGCGCGGCCATTGCCGTGCGCCGCCCCTGTGACCAGCGCAAGCTTGCCGGCCAACATCTGACTGTCGCTCATGCGGCGCTCCTTTGGCCAGCGCGTTCGGCGAGATGGCGGCCGGCAATGTAGCCGAAGGTCAGCGCCGGTCCCAGCGTGATGCCGGCGCCCGGATAGTTGCCGCCCATGATGCTCGCCATGTCGTTGCCGGCGGCATAGAGCCCCTCGATCGGGTGGCCCTGGGCGTCGAGCGCGCGGGCATGCGCATCGGTGCGGATGCCGGCATAGGTGCCGAGATCGCCGATCACCATCTTGATGGCGTAGAACGGCCCGTCCTTGATCGGCGCCACACACGGGTTCGGCCCGTGCAGCGCATCGCCCTGATAGCGATTGTAGGCGCGCGAGCCCTTGCCGAACGTGGGATCCTGGCCCAGCGCGGCATCGGCGTTGAACGCGGCGACGGTTGCTTCGAGCCCCCGCGGATCGATGCCCGTCGTGCTCGCGAGCTCGGCGAGCGTCGCGCCGCGCTTGAGATAGCCGGTGCTCAGATGGTGCCCGAGCGGCATCGGGAACGGCGGCACGCAGCCGAGGCCGTAGCGGCGCAACGAGCGGTGATCGGTGATCAGCCAGGCCGCGATCTCGCGGCCGGGCTTCGCCGCCTTGACCATCGCCTGCACGAAGTCGTGGTAGGAATTGCCTTCATTGGCGAAGCGCACGCCGTCCGCGGTCACTGCGATCACGCCGGGTTTGGCACGGTCGATGAAGTGCGGCATCACGCCCTTGCTGCCGTCCTTGCGCGTGGTGACGGAGACCGGCACCCAGGCCGCCGCGTGCGGCAGGCCGTCCTCGACCCGGCCGCCGACGGCCTCCGCCAGCCGCAGGCCGTCACCGGTGTTGCCGACGGGCCCGGGCGAGACATGCTCCTGTCCGGTCGGCGCATGCGGAAACATCGCCTTGCGCCTCTCGACGTCATGCGGGAAGCCGCCGCAGGCCAGCACCACGCCGAGCCGCGCATTGACCCTGATACGCTTGCCCTGCCGCGTCACCACGGCGCCGCGCACGGCCTCGCCGTCGCGGATCAGCTCGGCCACCGGCGACGACAGCCACAGGGGAATGCCGAGATCGAACGCGGATTTCGCCAGCCGCCCCGCCAGCGCATTGCCGTTGGTCAGCGTCATGCCGCGGCCATGGCGCAGCACGTCCAGCGCATGCTTCGACAGCCGCTTCGCGACGTAGAACGCCGACGCCAGCGACTTGGTCGCGCGCATGAAGTGGATGATCTCCTTGCCGGAGCCGAGCATCATGCCGAACACGGTGAGCTCGGGCAGCGGCTGGCCGAGATCCTCGATGTGACGCCCAAGCTCGCGACCGTCGAACGGCCGGGTCACCATCGAGCGGCCGCCTTGGGTGCCGCCCGGCGCCTCCGCGTGGTAGTCCGGAAAGGTCAGCGGCATGTCGAACTTCAGCGCGGTCTTGCTGGTGAAGAAGTCGACGGCCTCCGGCCCCTTGGTCAGGAACGCGTCGACGCGCGCCGCATCGAAACTGTTGCCGGCCTCATGGCGCAGATAGGTGCGTGCCAGCTCTGGCGGCTCATCGATGCCCCAGGCCTTGGCGAGCGATGTGCCCGGAATCCACAGCCAGCCGCCGGATCGCGCCGTGGTGCCGCCGAAGCGCGGCTCCTTCTCGGTCACGATGACCTTCAGCCCGGCATGGGCGGCGGTGACCGCCGCCGACAGCCCGGCGCAGCCGGAGCCGACCACCAGCACGTCGCAATCATGGGTGTCGCCGGCCGGGTGATCTGCTCCGCTCATGTGCGCGCTCCTACTTCTTCAGCAGCGGGCACTTGGATTCGGAGACCGGCCGGAACGCATCCTCGCCCTTCACGGTCTTGACGATCTCCAGATAGTCCCACGGCTCCTTCGATTCCGACGGCTTCTTGACGCGGGCCAGATACATGTCGCGGATGACGCGGCCGTCCTCGCGCAGCTTGCCGCCGTGAACGAACGTATCCTCGATCGGCAGCTCGCGCATCTTCGCCATCACCGCCTTCGGATCGTCGGTACCGGCCGCCTTGATGGCCTTGAGATAGTGCAGCACGGAGCCATAGACGCCGGTCTGGATCATCGTCGGCATCACCTTGGCGCGGGCGAAGAACTTCTTCGACCAGGCGCGGGTGTTGTCGTCCATGTTCCAGTACGACGCCGTGGTCATGTAGGTGCCTTGCGCGGCCTCGAGCCCGATCGCATGCACGTCGGTGTCGAACATCAGCAGGCCGACCAGCTTCTGGCCGCCCTTGACCAGGCCGAACTCGCCGGACTGCTTGATGGCGTTGTCGGTGTCCTGCCCGGCATTGGCGAAGGCGACAACGTCGGCCTTCGAGCTCTGCGCCTGCAAGGCGAAGGAGGAGAAGTCGGCAGTGTTGGTCGGATGCTTGACGCCGCCGAGGATGGTGCCGCCGAGCTCCTTGATGAAGCGCGTGGCGTCCTTCTCCAATTGCTGGCCGAAGGCATAGTCCGCGGTGATGAAGTACCAGGATTTGCCGCCCTGGCCGATCACGGCCGAGGTCGTCACCTTGGACAGCGCATAGGTATCGTAGGTGAAGTGCACGGTGTTCGGGCTGCACAGCTCGTCGGTCAGCGAGCTCGCGCCGGGCCCTGACAGCAGCGCGATCTTGTTGCGCTCGCGCACCATGTTGTGCACGGCGATCGCGATACCGGAGTTGGGGATGTCGACGACCGCGTCGACCTTGCCGTTGTCGAACCAGTCGCGTACGACCGTCGTTCCGACGTCGGTCTTCATCTGGTGATCGGCGCTGATGATCTCGATCGGCTTGCCGAGCACGGTGGGGCCGAACTCTTCGACCGCCATTTTCGCCGCCTCGACTGAGCCCGGGCCGCTGTTGTCGCGGCCCCAGCTCGAGAGATCGGTGAGCACGCCGATCCGCACCACGTCGTCAGAAACCTGGGCTGAAGCGCCTGTCGCGATGAATGATGTCGTTGCCAGGAACGCGCAGGCGAGCAGCTGCCGTCGCATGAAGATCCTCCCCGTTTTGCTCCGCTCTGTCGGCGGCGACGGGAGTTAGACATCGACGAATAGATTTGTCAATTGCGAACGGGTGGGACGTGGCGCAGGGGCTGGGGGGATGGACGCGGGAGGCCGGCGGCGCGTCAGGCGCGATCCGACATCCTCATGGTGAGGAGCGCCGCGTGCGGCGCATCTCGAACCAGGAGGTCCGGAAGTGAGCGCGTTGGGAATGCTCTACGACTGTAGGAAAGCCTGTGATCCGCTCTACATGCGCGGCATGATCTGCAGTTCGAGCAGCGCGAGCCGCTGCATCGCGGTGACGTCGCGCTCGCCGGCCTTGGCGGCGCGCAGCACGGCTTCCGCAAGCAGGTTCACGTTCGTCGAACTCACCGGCTCAGGCAGCGCGGCGACCGACGCGTTGAGGGCTTCGGTCATCAGCGCGATGACATCAGGCGAAAAGGATGCATCGGAAAAATTCTTCATGCAAAGATGCCCGCCAGCAGGTCGTGCTTCGGTTGATATCGCATACGCATTACGTTGATGCGGAGAGAACGCGCCTCGGGCGCCATCGGTTCCCGCGGTCGCGCCGAGCCTCAGCCGGTCCGGTTTCTGATATGCAGAATGGCGCGATCTCCCATGCGCCAATTGCCCGTCGAGCCAATCTGCCGCAGGGGGCTCGCCTTGTGTCGTCGGGCAAATCAGGACGATGTTTCCCGGCATCCCGCCTCCACAGGAGGGGCGCATCGCGATCGTCACGAGACGTAGGAAGCGGGGAGCGGTGGCCTGCCGGATCGCAGCGCGCATGTGCGCGCGGACGAACGAGTCCAGCAGGACGACGAAATCGCAGCGTCCTGGCGCCCCGATGCTGGCGCCAAGTCCGTGGGTGATGATCCCAGGGGCGACGGTGGCTCACAAGCCGGACACCGGGGAGACTGCGTATAACTCGTAAGCCCATCGCACAGGGAGGGCCGGGTCGTCCGGCTGAACCTGTGGTACCTGCCGCCTGCATTTTTTGAGCAGGCGGGCCACGGGCCTCAGTCGAGGTCCGGCCTTCCCTGTGCCCTCTGTCCGAAGAGGGTAATCGATCTTGATAGCTCGGGCGCGGAGCGCGTCGCGAGAAGGCAGGACGACGTCTCCAACGCGGAAATTGAGATAGTGGATCAATGGTAGCCCCGAACTCGTCGTGCCCGGGCTTGTCCCGGGCATCCACGTCGTTCGGCGTGTGCAGTGCTGCGTGGATGGCCGGGACAAGCCCGGCCATGACGAGCAAGATTTGAGATCTATCGCTTCATCGGCATCGGAATGCGCATTCGGCGAAGTGCAATGATCGAGCTACCCCCTGACGAACGCGAGCAGGTCCGCATTGATCACGTCGGCATGCGTCGTCGCCATGCCGTGCGGGAAGCCCGGATAGGTCTTCAACGTCCCATGCTTCAGCAGCTTGATGCCGAGGCGCGCGGAGTCGTCGATGGGCACGATCTGGTCGTCCTCGCCATGCATCAGCAGCACCGGCACGTCGATCGCCTTGAGGTCCTCGGTGAAGTCGGTTTCGGAGAACGCCTTGATGCAATCGTAATGCGCCTTGGCGCCGCCCATCATGCCCTGGCGCCACCAGTTGCGGATCACGCCTTCGGAAACCTTGGCGCCATTGCGATTGAAGCCGTAGAACGGGCCGGTCGGAATATCGAGGAAGAATTGCGCGCGGTTGGCGGCGAGCGCCGCGCGGAAGCCGTCGAACACCTCGATCGGCAGCCCGCCGGGATTGCTCTCCGTCTTCAGCATGATCGGCGGCACCGCGCCGAGCAGGGCAGCCTTGGCGACGCGGCCCTTGCCGTGCTTCGCCACGTAGCGCGCGACCTCGCCGCCACCGGTCGAGTGGCCCACATGGATCGCGTCTCGCAGGTCGAGCTTGGCGGCGAGCGCGGCGACATCGGCCGCATAGGTGTCCATCTCATTGCCGGTCTCCGTCTGGCTGGAGCGACCGTGACCGCGCCGGTCATGCGCGATGACGCGAAAGCCCTTGTCGAGGAAGAACAGCATCTGCGCGTCCCAGTCGTCGGACGACAGCGGCCAGCCGTGGTGGAAGACGATCGGCTGGCCCGAGCCCCAATCCTTGTAGAAGATCTGCGTGCCGTCCGATGTCGTCACGAATCCTGAGCTCATGGAGTGTCTGCCTTTCTCACTGGATGGAATCTGCCGCGTTCAAGGCGCGGCGTGATGGCGCGCCTCGTCGCGTCGGCCCGCAACCAAGGATGCCCGCTGCCACCTTAGCGACGGTGACGATCTCAGCAACACAGACTCGTGTGCGACAGCGTTGCACCTCAACGGGACGCGCGTTGGCTGCTCAATCCGTGAGCGGAGCCGCATGCACCGGCGGCGCGTGATCTGCATGATTTGCGGGCTACTTTGCGGTTCCGCGGCCGGACACCCGGCTTTTTCCTCCTGGAACCGGGCAGGGCCGTCATTGCGCCCCGGCGCGTCATCGCATAAAGCCTGTTCCCAAATCGTTCACGCCAGCTCAAGCTCCTGGGCTAACCCACTGAAAGCTAAACGCTAATGGGAAAATCACTGATTCCGCCGGAACCGGCGGAGATTCACGAGGTCGCGCTGCGCGAGGCGCTGGAGGAGCGCTATCTCGCCTACGCGCTCTCGACCATCATGCACCGCGCGCTGCCCGACGCGCGCGATGGCCTCAAGCCGGTGCATCGGCGCATCCTCTACGGCATGCGGCTGCTGCGGCTCGATCCCGGCACCGCGTTCAAGAAGTCCGCCAAGATCGTCGGCGACGTGATGGGCTCGTTCCATCCGCATGGCGACCAGGCGATCTACGACGCGATGGTCCGCCTCGCGCAGGACTTTTCCTCGCGCTATCCGCTAGTCGACGGCCAGGGCAATTTCGGCAACATCGACGGCGATAATCCGGCGGCCTATCGCTACACCGAAGCGCGCATGACCGACGTCGCGCGTCTGCTGCTGGACGGCATCGACGAGGACGGCGTCGAGTTCCGGCCGAACTATGACGGCCAGTCGAAGGAGCCGGTGGTGCTGCCCGGCGGCTTCCCGAACCTGCTTGCCAACGGCGCGCAGGGCATCGCCGTGGGCATGGCCACCTCGATCCCGCCGCACAACGCCGCCGAGCTGTGCGACGCCGCGTTGCATCTGATCGAGAAGCCCGACGCCAAGTCGCGCGCGCTGTTGCGCTGGGTGAAGGGCCCGGACTTCCCGACCGGCGGCACCGTGATCGACTCCAAGGAATCGATCATCGAGGCCTACACCACCGGCCGCGGCTCGTTCCGTGTCCGCGCCAAGTGGAAGCAGGAGGAGGGCAACCGCGGCACCTGGATCGTCGTCATTACCGAGATTCCCTATCTCGTGCAGAAGTCGCGCCTGGTCGAGAAGATCGCAGAGCTGCTCAACGAGAAGAAGCTGCCGCTGGTCGGCGACGTCCGCGACGAATCCGCAGAGGACGTGCGGCTCGTGATCGAGCCGAAGTCGAAGAACGTCGATCCGGCGCTGATGATGGAATCGCTGTTCCGGCTCACCGATCTCGAGAGCAAGATTCCGCTGAACCTCAACGTGCTGATCAAGGGCAAGATCCCGAAGGTGGTGGGTCTCGCCGAGTGCCTGCGCGAATGGCTCGACCATCTGCGCGACGTGCTGCTGCGACGCTCGAACTACCGCAAGAATCAGATCGAGAACCGGCTGGAGATTCTCGGCGGCTATTTGATCGCCTACCTCAACATCGACGAGGTGATCCGGATCATCCGCACCGAGGACGAGCCCAAGCCGGTCCTGATGAAGACGTTCAAGCTCACCGAGGTCCAGGCCGAGGCCATCCTCAACATGCGCCTGCGCTCTCTGCGCAAGCTCGAGGAAATGGAGATCCGCACCGAGGACAAGAACCTGCGCGGCGAGCTGAAGGGCATCAATGCGCTGCTGGGATCCGAGCAGCTGCAATGGGCCAAGGTCGGCGAGCAGGTCAAGACGGTCCGCGACATGTTCGGGCCGAAGACGCCGCTCGGCAAGCGCCGCACCAATTTCGCCGACGCGCCCGAGCACGATCTCGCCGCCATCGAGGAGGCCTTCATCGAGCGCGAGCCGGTTACGGTCGTCGTCTCCGACAAGGGCTGGGTGCGCACCTTGAAGGGCCACGTCGCCGACCTGTCGAACCTGCAGTTCAAGACCGACGACCAACTCGGCCAGGCGTTCTTCGCCGAGAACACCTCGAAGGTGCTGCTGTTCGCCAGCAATGGCAAGTTCTACTCGCTCGACGTCGGCAAGCTGCCCGGTGGCCGCGGCCATGGCGAGCCGATCCGCATGTTCATCGACCTCGACCAGGACGCCTCGATCGTGTCGATGTTCGTCGCCAAGGGCGAGCGCAAGTTCCTCGTGGCGGCCTCCGACGGCCAGGGCTTCGTGGTCAAGGAAGAGGACTGCGTCAGCAACACCCGCAAGGGCAAGCAGGTGCTCAACGTGACCGCGCCAGCGGAAGCGCGCGCGATCACCACCGTCGCGGGCGATCAGGTCGCGGTCATCGGCACCAACCACAAGATGGTGGTGTTCGGGCTCGACCAGGTGCCGGAGATGGCGCGTGGCCGCGGCGTCCGGCTGCAGAAATACACCAGCGCGCAGCTGTCCGACGTCACCACCTTCGAGCAGAAGCAGGGGCTGGCCTGGAAGGATTCCGCCGGCCGCGATCAGGGCCTGAGCTGGAAGGAATTGGCCGACTACCGGGGCAACCGCGCCGACGCCGGCCGCATCGCGCAGGGGCTGCCGAAGTCGAACAAGTTCAACCGGCCGATCGAGTGAGGCGCGGGAGAGTGAAGATCGAGCGCCCCTTCGGTCTGCCACTCATCGGGACGACACCAAGACTGTCGTCCCGGGCAAGCCATCGGCAACGCGTAGCGTTGTCCGATGGCGCCGACCCGGGACCCATAACCACAGGACGTGGGAATGGGCAGGCTGGAACGACGCGCGTGCCAACCGATTGCCGCCGGTGGCTATGGGTCCCGGCTTTCGCCGGGACGACATCGAGAGCGCTCATCAGCAGCGAGTAGTAGGTCAGATCGCATGGCGCACTCACACCAGCATCACGACGACCACCGCGACCATGATCATTCGCACGGCCACTCACATGCCCACGGCCACGCCGGCCACAGCCATGCGCCGGCGAGCTTCGGCGCGGCCTTCGCGATCGGCGTGTCGCTCAACACCGGCTTCGTCATCGCCGAGCTCGTTTTCGGCTACGCCGCGCATTCGCTGGCCCTGATCTCGGACGCGGTCCACAATCTGTCCGACGTGATGTCGCTGCTCCTGGCCTGGGGCGCCCTGTGGCTGTCGGGCCGGCGGCCGACCGACCGCCATACCTACGGCTATCGCCGCGCCTCGATCCTGGCGGCGCTGATCAATGCGGGGCTGCTGCTGCTGGTGGTCGGCGGCATCGCCGTCGAGGCGTTCGATCGCCTGCGCAATCCGGGCGAAGTGGCCGGCATCACCGTGCTGTGGGTCGCCGCGCTCGGCATTGCCATCAACGGCGCCACCGCGCTGCTGTTCATGCGCGGCCGCGACACCGACCTCAACATCCGTGGCGCCTACCTGCACATGGCCGCCGATGCCGCCGTGTCGTTCGGCGTGGTCGTGGCGGCACTGGTCACGATCTGGACCGGCTGGCTGTGGGTCGACCCGGTGGTCAGCCTTGTCATCGCGCTCGTCGTGCTGCTGAGCGGCTGGGATCTCGCCCGCGACAGCGTCAATCTGGCGCTCGACGCCGTGCCGCGCGACATCGCGCTGCCGGAGGTGCGCGACTATCTCGCCTCGCTCGACGGCGTCAGCGAGGTGCACGACCTCCACATCTGGGCGATGAGCACCAACGAGACCGCGCTGACGGCGCATCTGGTCCGGGCAGGCGGAACGGATGATGCGTTCCTGCATCGCGTCTGCGCCGAGCTGTCACATCGCTTCAACATCCAGCATCCGACCCTGCAGATCGAGGCCGATGGCTGCGCCTGCAAGCTCGCTCCTGCCGACGTGGTGTGAGCCGCGATGGGCAGCTCCTTCCTGCCAGTCTGCACATCGCGCCGGCGATTTCCCTCGACCGGCGGAGTTCCTATTCCGGCCGGCGGCGGCGCCGTGATAACAGTGACCATTTCCCGCATCGCGGCCGCGCCATCAGGCACACGATGTCTGGGGTGAGACGCACGGCACGGGAATGTGCCTTCGGAACGCAACGACTGGACAGCCCATGCCCGTGACGATCTTTCACAATCCGGCCTGCGGCACGTCGCGCAACACGCTCGCGATGATCCGCGCCTCGGGTGAGGAGCCTGAGGTGATCGAATATCTGAAGACGCCGCCGAGCCGCGAGCAGCTGATTGCGCTGATCAACGCGATGGGCGTCAGGGTGCGCGACGTGCTGCGTGAGAAGGGCACGCCCTATGCCGAGCTTGGGCTGGGCGATCCCAAATGGACCGACGACCAGCTGATCGAGGCGATGCTCGCGCATCCCATCCTGATCAACCGGCCGATCGTGGTGACCAGCAGGGGTGCGCGGCTCTGCCGCCCGTCCGAACTCGTGCTCGACCTGCTCGATCATCCCGTCTCCTCCTTCACCAAGGAGGACGGCGAGGTGGTGAGCCGGCCTGCCTGAAGCCTTCCGGATCGTGACGCGTTGGTGAGTTGAAACGATGGATACGGCGACCCGTCTCGAAGTGGCGAACTGGCTCGTAGGTCAGAGCCTGACCGGCGCGCCGGAAAACGAGATCCTGCGCGGCTTCTGCGAGCGCTGTCGCGCGGCCGGGCTTGAACTGTCGCGCAGCCTTGCGATCATCGATACGCTGCATCCGATTTTCGAGGGGCGTGGCTTCCGCTGGAACGATTTCGACACGAACGAAGCCGACAGCTTTGAATATGGCTCCAGCAATGAGGGAGAGGCGGCCCAGAATTGGCGGCGCTCGGTCTTCCACCACATGCTGGAGAACGGCCATGACGAGTTCAGCATTGACTTCATGAATTGTGCGCATCTCGATTTTCCGATCATCGAGGAGCTTTCCGCACAGGGACATCGGCACTATCTCGCCTTCGTGCACCGGTTCGGGGAAGCCGGCACGCTCGGCCAGATGGACTGCTTCTATTCGAACTGGCTGACGCGGCGTGACGGCGGCTTCACCGACACGCAGGTCGGCGCATTGCGCGACCTGGTCCCGCTGCTCGCGCTGACGATCAAATCCGCGCAGCAGGTCGACATCGTGCGAACCCTTGGCCGCGTCTATCTCGGCCGCGATGCGTCGGAGCAGGTGCTGCGCGGCCGGATTTCCCGCGGTGTCACCGAGCGCATCAATGCGGTGCTGTGGTTCTCCGACCTGCGCAGTTCGACCGCAATCAGTGAGAGCATATCGCCGGACGAGATCATCCCGCTGCTCAACGACTATGCGGAAGCCTCGATCGACGCGATCTACGAGTCCGGCGGCGACGTGCTGAAGCTGATCGGCGACGGCGTGCTGGCGATCTTCACCGGGGGCGACATGGCCTCGGCCCGCCGGGCTGCGCTGCGTGCCGAGCATCGCTTTCGGCTGAACATCCTGAAGCTGAACGCACGGCGCGCCGGCGAGGGACGGCCCGTCACCTCGGCCTATGTCGGCCTGCATGTCGGCGAGGTGTTCTACGGCAATATCGGCAGCGAGGACCGGCTCGACTTCACCGTCGTGGGACCGGCCGTCAACGAGGTCAGCCGCATCGCCTCGATGTGCCGCTCGGTCGATCGCGAACTGTTGGCGTCCGCCGAATTCTGCGAGGGGCTCGACGACGAAGGTCGCCGCTACCTGGTGTCGACCGGCCGCTACGCGCTGCGCGGCATCGGCCGCGCGCAGGATCTCTTCACGCTCGATCCGGAAATTGCCGGCAGCGCCTTGGCCACGCGGGCCTACGAGAACTACCTGGCGGACGAGATGTCGCACCCTTGACCCACGTCAATGCCCAGCCGAAGCGAGTCTGCCCAGCATCCCTCTGCCGGGAGATGAAAGCTCATGTACAAACATATTCTGCTGCCGACCGATGGCTCCGATCTGTCCAAGGCCGCGATCAAGCACGGCATTGCGCTCGCCAAGGCGACCGGCGCAGAGGTCACGGCGCTGGTGGTGTCGACGCCGCTGCATTCGCTGGTCGTCGATCCTCACGCTGCGACCAAGGCGCTCGCGCAATACAAATCGCTGGTGGCCGATCAGACCGCGAAATATCTCGATCATGTGAAGGACGATGCCGAGCAGGCCGGCGTCGCCTGCGCCACGCTCTGCGTCGAGCACGACAAGCCCTATGAGGCGATCGTCGAGACCGCCCGCAAGCAGCATTGCGATCTGGTGCTGATGGCCTCGCATGGGCTGCGCGGCGTCTCCGCGATCCTGGGCAGCGAGACCTTGAAGGTGCTGACGCATTCGACCGTGCCGATCCTGGTCTATCGCTAGGCGGGCTGCGGCTCCGGCTGCCGCGCGATCGCCACGACCGGCGAGGCGAGGATGACGAGCGCCTGCAGGCCGAAGATGGCGGCGACGAGGTAGAGACACGTGTCGGCGCCGTAGCGGCCGCCGACGACCGCGCCGAGCAGGGAGCCCAGCGGACGGGCGCCGTAGCTCAGGATGTTGATGGCCGACACCCGCCCGAGCAGGCCGGCCGGCGTCACCGACTGCCGCAGCGTCGTGGTCGAGATCACCCAGAGGATCGGCCCGGCGCCGAGCAGGAAGAAGCTGAGCCCGGCAAGGACAGGCGAGGGAACGAACGTGGTCAGTGCCATCACGAGCGCTGCGGCGAAGCCGGTGACGGGGCCGAGCCCGATGACGGTGCCGAACGGCAGAAGCCGCATGATGCGCGTCGCCAGCAGCGCGCCGCACACCATGCCGACGCCGAACATCGACAGCACCGTGCCGACGCCTCCTGCCGATAGGCCGAGCCGGTGGACTGCATAGGGCACGAACACCGCGAGCAGCAGGAAATGGGCCGTGTTGAAGATGAACTGGGTGGCGAACACCGGCCGCAGCAGCGGATGATGCAGCACGAAGGCGGCGCCTTCCCTGATGTCGGCCAGCGGATGGCGGCGCGGCACGGGCGCGCGGGCGGGCTCGGCGATGCCGGCCAGGCAGACGGCTGCGACCAGCGAGAGCGCCGCGGCGCAGCCGAAGGCGGGCGCGCCGCCGATCCAGCCGACCAGCACGCCGCCGAGCGCGGGCCCCGCGGCGAAGGCGATGGTACGGGCAAGCTCAATGCGCGCATTCGCAGGCGCCAACTGGGTGGGGGCGACCAGGCTCGGCACCAGGGCCGGCGCGGCGACGCTGAACACCACCGTGCCGCACACCGCTGCGAATCCAAGCGCCGCCAGCAACGGCAGCGTGAGCGCGCCGGCCGCGAAGGCGATGAGGATCGCGAGCAGCGCCAGCGCGCGAAACATCTCTGCCAGGGCCATCAGCAGCCGTCGCGACATCCGGTCGGCGAGCAGCCCCGCAGGGATCGCGAACAGCACGAAGGGCGCGGTCAGTGCCGTCTGCAAGAGTCCAGTCTCGCCCTCGCCGACACCGAGCGCGAGCACCGCGACGATCGGCGCTGCGGCGAGCGCGATCTGCTCGGCCGATTGCGCGGTGAGGTTCGACCAGGCAAGGCGGTGGAAGGCGGCGGGCAGGGCGGGCGAGGGAGTCATGAAGAGGAACCTGATGTGATGATGTGGCCATCATCGCCGCTCAGCCTCCCTGCGCCCACCCGCTTCCTGATCTCCGGCATCGGCCGTCGTGCTGCGGACGGCCTATGCCGTGGTCGGTGCCTCGGCCAATCCCCATTCCGGCGGCAGCGTGCGGAACGCCAGATGCGTGCCGGCATTCAGCGGCGCCGTCTTGAAGCCGAACCGGTGCCAGGCCAGCGCCAGCGCATGCTGGGTGTAGATCGAGATGTGGCCGTTGCGCGGCGCGATGTACCACCAGGACATGCCCTGGCTGTCGAAGTCGTCCGGCTGGGTCAACGTCGAGTAGAACACCGCGCCCGGTTCGGCCACGCAGGCCGCCATGGCTCCGATCGTCTCCAGCGGATCTGGCACGTGCTCCAGCGTCTCGAAGCAGGTGACGAGATCGAACTTGCGATCGGGTCGGGTTGCGTGCTCGGCCACCATCGGATCATAGGTGACCGCTTCCGCGAAGCCTTGAGCGCGCAGGCCGGTGCAGAACAAGTCGTTGCCGCCGCCGAAGTCGAGCACCCGCATTCCGGCCTTGTGTGGCGCCCAGAAGCGGGCCACGGCCGCCGCATTGTCGGTTGGCCGCTTGACCCGATAGTCCGGATCCACGGCTTCGTAGCCGTCGTTGTAAATGTGGGTCTTGAACTGCTCGATGCTCCAGTGGTCGAAGGCGTCCGTGAACAGGAAGCCGCAATCCGCGCAGCGCCGGTAGTAGATGGGCACGCCGGCCAGCGGCGGGCGACGGGCATGGGCCGTCTGGCAGGGGCGGTTCATGTCGACCACGCCGTAGAGATTGGCAGGACCGTCACAGATCTTGCAAGGCACGGGCGCGTTCGTGACCGGTCGGAGCCCGAGTTGGGTAGAGAGCATGGTGGATCCCGTCAGTGGGGTAGTGGGACCCGTCGCCGATGGGCCGCCTCGAGGAGGCGGGCCGCGAATCGGCAGGGACGAGCTTTCGCAATGATGAAGCGGTATCGGAGGATTTCCAGCATCTCTATGTGGCACCGCCACATGGGCAAGTCGCACTTGCAAGTAAGTTGCATTAAACGTCAGTTTCGTCCAGGATAGCGCCATGGACGCAAAATCGTCAGACCTTTCGCAACTGCACGCCATGGTTCCGCCGAGCGACCGCCTGAACGGAGGCTGGCGCGGTGAGCGCGGCGATCCGTCTCTCGGCGACATGTTCGCGACGGTACGAACCGCGACAAAAGGGTCGCTCTGGCGCAAGCTGCTGGCCTTTCTCGGACCCGGTTACCTCGTCGCCGTCGGCTATATGGACCCCGGCAATTGGGCAACGTCGCTGGCCGGCGGTGCCAAGTTCGGCTACGTCCTGCTCTCGGTCGCGCTGCTGTCCAACCTGATGGCGATCGTGCTGCAGTCGCTGTGCACGCGGCTCGGCGTCGCCACCGGCCGCGACCTCGCCCAGGCCTGTCGCGACTCTACCCCGCGCTGGGTCTCGGTGCCGCTTTGGCTGTCGGCGGAGATCGCGATCACGGCCACCGACCTCGCGGAAGTGATCGGTACTGCGATCGGTCTCAGCCTGCTGTTCGGGCTGCCGCTGTCGATCGGCGTCTGCGTCACCGCACTCGATGTCTTCCTGATCCTGGCGCTGCAGGCGTTCGGCTTCCGCTGGATCGAGGCGTTCGTGGTCGCGCTGCTCGGCATCATCGCGCTGTGCTTCGCGATCCAGATCGCGATGGCGCAGCCGGACTGGGCCGAGGTGGTGAAGGGCTTCGTTCCCAGCGGACAGCTGATCGCCAATCCGGAGATGCTCTATCTGGCGCTCGGCATTCTCGGCGCCACCGTGATGCCGCACAATTTGTATCTCCACTCGGGCCTGGTCCAGACTCGCGGCTACGGCGACAGCCCAGAGGACAAGCGCGAGGCGATCACGCTCTCCACGATCGATTCCACCATCGCGCTGTGCCTGGCGCTGACCATCAACGCCTCGATCCTGATCCTGGCGGCGGCGACGTTCCACCGCACCGGACAACGCGACGTCGCCGAGCTTGACCAGGCGTATTCCTTCCTGGCGCCGCTGCTCGGGTCGACGCTGGCGCCGACGCTGTTTGCGATCGCGCTGTTGTGCTGCGGCCTGAATTCGACGATCACCGCGACACTGTCCGGCCAGATCGTGATGGAGGGCTTTCTTCACTGGCGGGTCGCGCCCTGGCTGCGCCGGCTGATCACCCGCATGATCGCAATCGTGCCGGCCGTGGTGGTGACGATCTGGGCCGGCGAGAAGGCGACCGGGCAGCTCCTGATCCTCAGTCAGGTCGTGCTCAGCCTGCAACTGCCGTTCGCCATCGTGCCGCTGGTGCTGCTCACCGCGAGCCGGGCCAAGATGGGGCAGTTCGTGGCGCCGCGCTGGCTGACGGCGATTGCGACCTTGATCGCGGTGGTGATCATCGCGCTCAATGCCAAGCTGGTGTGGGATCTGGCCACGGGCTAGAGGTGGCGCGCAGGGAGGAGCGAACAGGAGATTTCGAAGGACCTCTACTCCCCACTCGCTACTGCATCCCTCTAGTCCTGCGGCTCGGGTGCGATGTCGCCTTCGGCATCCACGCGCAGCCAGCCGGCAGCCGCGAGCCGTTGTTGCGGCAGATAGCGGCTCTTGTAGTCCATCTTCTTCGAACCCTCGATCCAATAGCCGAGATAGACGTAGGGCAGGCCCTGGCGCCGCGCCCGGGCGATGTGGTCGAGGATCATGAAGGTGCCGAGCGAGCGCGTGGTCTCCGACGGGTCGAAGAACGAGTACACCATCGACAGGCCATCGCTGAGCACGTCGGTCAGGGCGACCGCGACCAACTCGCCGCCCCTGGCGTTCGGACCGTTGCTCAGATTGCGGCGGCGGTACTCGATGATTCTCGTCTCGACATGGCTGTCCTCGACCATCATGGCGTAATCGAGCACCGTCATGTCGGCCATGCCGCCATGGCGATGGCGCTGATCGAGATAGCCGCGGAAGATCGAATATTGCTCGGAGGTCGGCACGGCGCTGCGCTGCTCGCCGACCAGATCGGAGTTGCGCGCGAGCACCTTCCGGAAGTTGCGCGAGGGGCGGAATTCGTTGGCGATCACGCGGACGGACACGCAAGCGCGGCACTGGTCGCAGGCCGGCCGGTAGGCGATCGACTGGCTGCGACGGAAGCCGCCATGGGTGAGAAGGTCGTTGAGATCGGTCGCCTTGTCGCCGACCAGATGCGTGAACACCTTGCGTTCCTGCCGGCCCGGCAGATACGGGCAGGGCGAGGGCGCGGTCAGGTAGAATTGCGGGGTGTCACGCGAATGCTGGGTCAAGGAACGTCGTGAGCCTCCGAGGCGATCATCAACAGAATTGCGCTCCGGAGGCGGCCGGTCAATCGCTTTTGCTGTGCCACCGGACGTCTCATCAGGTACGAGCCGGTTCAGTCAGTTGCGAGCGCACGGACGTGTTGATCACGACGGTGCCGAGCACGAAATCGTGCAGCAGCCGGCGGCGGCTGTTGAACAGTCCGACCAGCAGCACGAGCGGCGACAACACCGAGACCGAGATCCAGAAGCAGACTGCATGCACGGCACCGAGCACAAAGTAGCCCGGCGCGCCGTACCAGGTCCGCACCTCCAGATCCATCACCCGCATGCCGATCGTCGCCGAGCTCGGCCCGCCGATCGTTGCGCCGTAGTAGACGATGGCCCAGATCACGGAAGCCGGCGACACCAGCCAGAACAACGCCCAGCCGAGACCCAGCGTGACCACGCCGAATACGGCAATGAAGATCACCGCCAGGATCACCGGGACCGAGAGCACCAGGAGATCGATCAGGAATGCGATCATCCGCCGCGTCAGCACGCCGCGAAACAATTCCGGCTGCTGATAGGGATCGTAGGCGTGCGGCCGAGCACCGGGACCGTCATTGCTATCGCCTGAGCCCATATACGCCATGAATAAGCCCTCCGGATTGGCACCCAGCACATGGGAACCCGACTTGCGCTTGCAAGGGCCGTTCTTGCAGGAGGCGCGGCAAATTTCCGGCCATTTCGCGACTTCTGAGCCCTTTCCGCGACCCGGCGGTTCGCGCACGCGAAAGGATCGGCGTGCTCAAAGACCGGCGGGTCCCGAAAGATCCCAGCGCCTCCTCAACGCTGCTGCCGCAGCCGTTCGGCGGCTTGCGGGGCGAAATAGGTGAGCACACCGTCGGCGCCGGCGCGCTTGAAGGCCAGCAGGCTCTCCATCATCGCCCGATCGCCGTCGATCCAGCCATTGTTGGCGGCCGCCGCGATCATCGCGTATTCGCCCGACACCTGATAGGCGAAGGTCGGCATGCTGAACGTGTCCTTCACGCGCCTGACGACGTCGAGATAGGGCATGCCCGGCTTGACCATCACCATGTCGGCGCCCTCGGCGATGTCGAGCTCGACCTCGCGCAGGGCCTCGTCGCTATTGGCGCTGTCCATCTGGTAGGTGCGCTTGTCGCCGGTGAGCGTCTTGGCCGAGCCGATCGCGTCGCGGAACGGGCCGTAGAAGGCGGATGCATATTTGGCTGCATAGGCCATGATCTGCACGTCGAGGAAACCGGCTTGATCCAAAGCCTGGCGGATCGCGCCGACCCGGCCGTCCATCATGTCCGACGGCGCAATGATGTCGCAGCCGGCCTCGGCCTGGACCAGGGCCTGGCGCACCAGCACGGCGACGGTCTCGTCGTTGAGGATGCGGCCGTCCCGGATCAGGCCGTCATGACCGTGACTGGTGAAAGGGTCCAGCGCGACGTCGCAGAGCACGCCGATCTCCGGGAACTCCTTCTTGATCGCGCGCACCGCCTGGCAGACCAGGTTGTCCGGGTTGCAGGCCTCGGAGCCGTGCTCGTCGCGCAGTGACGGCTCGGTATAGGGGAACAGTGCGATGCAGGGGATGTCGAGCCTAACCGCGCGTTCGGCATCGCGGACGATCTCGTCGACGCTCAGCCGCTCCACGCCCGGCATCGAGGCGACGGTGCTGCGGGTCCGGTCGCCCTGCACCACGAACAGGGGCCAGATCAGATCGTCGGTAGTGAGCACGTTCTCGCGCACCAGCCGGCGCGCCCATTCGGCCTTGCGGTTGCGGCGGGGGCGGATGGTCAGCTCGAGCGCCGGTGTCGGTGCAGTGGCCGGGTTGCGCGCGGTGTCGCGCAGGTCGATCGGGCGGCCGAATTTGATCGCCATGGGGTGCTGGCTCCTTGAGCTGGCCGGCGAGCCGGATTTGATTTGTTGTAATTCCAACAATCTGTAGCACTTCGGCCGTCGCCCGTCACTTGACCTGACGCAAGCGGCCCGGTTGATTTCCTACCCGGTTGCTTTCACGGTGCCGGCCGGCCAAGAATCGCCATGCTCCTGGTCTTGAGAGGCCCCAATGACGACCATCCTGTTCTGCTCGAGCTGCCATGGCTGAGATTCCCTCGGCGCGAGATCTGGCACGTGACAACGCCGCCATGTCGATTGCCGCCATGTCCTCGGATCGGCGCGAGAGCGACGACAATGTCTGGACGCGGCGGCTCGTGCTGTTTTTGCGGGTCATGGCCATGCTCTCGATCGCCAAGGGCCTGTACCACTGGGCCCAGGTGACCGGCTTCATCGGCGGCGAGGACGACGCGTTCGAAAACCAGGCGATGGCCTGGCAGGCTGCGACGGTCTATTTCGCGGTCATCGAGCTCGTCGCCGCCGTGGGCCTGTGGCTCGCCACGCCGTGGGGCGCAGTGGTGTGGCTCACCACGGTGGTGTCGATGGCGGTGATCGAGCTGATGTTCCCGGGCATCTACGGCGGCAATCTGCTGGTGGTCGCGGGCGAGGCAATCATGCTCGCCGCCTACCTCGTGCTGGCCTGGATGGCGGCCCGGGAGCGGCCACCATAGGTCGTGCGAAAAATTCGTTGCACGCTGTAAATCTTTTCAGCGCCATGCAAGTAATGTTTCGAACACCTTAAGAGCGCCTGCCACAGCTGTTACAGAGACCTTAGCGGCGCTACCCAAGCGTGTTTTGTAATGCGACAGGTGGGTGAAACAGAGCGCGAACATCGCGCCTCGACCGTCAACGGACTATTGCAAAAGCCTCTGTAATTACTGAATTAAAAGAGGATTCACTCTCCGCGATTCATTCTCTCTTTATGCTCTTATTTAAGGCGATCTTCAAAGCACGCCCCTTAAGTTCGTTCTATCAGACGGGACAAAAGTTTCGTCGAATAAGTCGACAAAAACGACGACAGGGGAAGTGTCATGATGAAAGCCGTTGCGACGGCCGTGGAGACTGCTGCGCCGGGCCAGGGCGGCACCGTCCAGTCGCTCTATCTGGAAGCTCTGACGCTGGTGGAGCGGCTGCATCGCCGCCTGCTCGACGTCATCAAGGACGAGTTCGACCGCCGTGGTCGTTCCGACATCAATTCGGTCCAGGCGCTGCTGCTCTATAACATCGGCGACAAGGAGCTGACCGCGGGGGAGCTGCGCACGCGCGGCTACTATCTCGGCTCCAACGTCTCCTACAACCTGAAGAAGCTGGTCGAGCTCGGCTTCCTCGATCACCAGCGCTCGCGCGTCGATCGCCGCTCGGTCCGCATCCGCCTGACCCCGCAGGGCCAGGAGATCCGCCGCATCGTCGACTCGCTGTATCAGAAGCACGTCAAGACCGTGGAGCAGGTCGGCGGCATTTCCAGCGAGGAGTTCTCGACGCTGAACAAGTCGCTGCATCGTCTCGAGCGGTTCTGGACCGATCAGATCCTCTATCGCCTCTGAGCAGGCCTCATCGTCTCGGTTGAGCCGGCTCCGACCTCGAGAGCCAAGACCGGACAGTCGTTGATCGTCTGGAAGTCGTTCTTGCGCCGGCCCCTTCGGCCGGCGCTTTTTCGTGTTCGTTTGGCAAAATCCCCGGTCCGAATTGGAACCAATCAAGGCTCCTGGGCTTATGTCCTTGGACCGGAGGTCGGACCATGCTGCACGATGCCGGAATGCAAGTCATGAACGTGGCGATGGTCGGCGATGCTTATGCCATCGCCTCCAACTATCTGCGTCTCTCTGGCGAGATGCCGGAGGAGTTCACGCCGAACGAAAGACTTGTCGACATCATCGTTCAACTGATTCACCGCGGAGAATTCAACAAGCTCAAGCTCGCCAACAAGGCGATTTCGATGTTCAAGTCTGCCTGACGGCCTGACGTTCAAGAGGGGATGATATGGAAGCCGCCATCGATCGCATCATGCACACCTACGACCTGCTGGCGAACCGCACCGCTGCGGCGAGCGACGAGGCGCGCCGCAAGGTGAGCGCCTACATCCAGACGCTGTTCGAAGCCGGCGAGCGCGACCCGCATCGTCTCACCGTGTGCGGCCTGACCTATCTTCGCCAGCTCGACGGTCGCGTCGATCCGGTGAAGGCGGGCTACACCGGCCTCTGATGTCTTCGGCGCGAGATTGCTCGCGCGACGCTTGCCTCATGATACCGACAACCTGTATGAGACCGTCCGGTTTCATGCAGGTTGTTTGTTTTTGGGGGCACATGTTCGGGATGTCACGCGTCGTTTTCGTACCGCTGTTGATGATCGCGACCTGCTCGCAGAACGAGACTCCGGCGATCGATGCGGCAGCGCCGGTGGCTGCGGCCGCACCGGTGATGGTAGAGAACCCAACCAAGGTCGGCGAATGCGCAGAGCGCACGATCGCCGAAATCGGCGTGTCCTACGCGGACGGTCCCAATGACCGGCTCCCGAGCAAGCGACCCAAGCCCGGCAAGGATCGCGGCAGCTATGTCCGGTACACCAACAAGGATACCCAGGTCTCTCGAGAGTGGAACGCGGCGCTGGCGCATTCCAAGGTCGGCGATCGCGTCCGGATGTGCCTGGTCTCGTTTCCCAAGGATTGTCCGCCCGGCGACAATCGCGGCCGCGTCCATGAGACCACCAATCTGAGAACGAACGAGTCCTGGACCATGCAGGATGATCCCCATATGTGCGGCGGGGCCTAGCGTCCAGCGCAGGTCTTTTGTCTGCCGCTCGTCCACCATATCTGGCATAAACGCCCGAGGGCGACCCCAACGGCTGGTCTGTCCCTTGGCCTGCCGCCGCCCGTATGGTAAGGGCAGGGGTCTTTTCCGACCGCCTTCACTGAACCGACCGCCGGCCGCCTAAGGCCTTGCGGACGTGGAGATATTCCGCCGATGACCGCTTCCAGCGCCAAGCCCGCCTCGTCAGTCGATTCCTTCTTTTCCGCCACCCTGGCCGAGGCCGATCCCGAGATCGCCGCCGCCATCAAGGGTGAGCTCGGTCGGCAACGGCACGAAATCGAGCTGATCGCCTCGGAGAACATTGTCAGCCGCGCGGTCCTGGAGGCCCAGGGCTCGGTGATGACCAACAAGTACGCGGAAGGGTATCCGGGAGCGCGCTATTACGGCGGCTGCGAATGGGTCGACGTCGCCGAGAACCTCGCGATCGACCGCGCCAAGAAGCTGTTCGGCGCCAATTTCGCCAACGTCCAGCCGAACTCGGGCAGCCAGATGAACCAGGCCGTGTTCCTGGCGCTGCTGCAGCCCGGCGACACCTTCATGGGCCTCGACCTCGCCGCCGGCGGCCATCTGACCCACGGCTCGCCGGTCAACATGTCCGGCAAGTGGTTCAAGGCCGCGCATTACACCGTTCGCCGCGACGACCAGCTGATCGACATGGATGCGGTGGCGAAGCAGGCTGAGGAAGTGAAGCCGAAGCTGATCATCGCCGGTGGCAGCGCCTATTCGCGCCCGTGGGACTTCAAGCGCTTCCGCGAGATCGCCGATAGCGTCGGTGCGTACCTGCTGGTCGACATGGCTCACTTCGCCGGCCTCGTCGCCGGCGGCGTCCATGCCTCGCCGGTGCCGTATGCCCACGTCACGACGACGACGACCCACAAGTCGCTGCGCGGCCCGCGCGGCGGCCTGATCCTGTGGAACGACGAGCAGTTCACCAAGAAGTTCAACTCGGCGATCTTCCCGGGCCTGCAGGGCGGCCCGCTGATGCACGTGATCGCCGCCAAGGCGGTGGCGTTCGCCGAGGCGCTGCGGCCGGAGTTCAAGACTTACGCGAAGAACATCGTCGAGAACGCGAAGGCCCTGGCGGAATCGCTGCGCGCCCACGGCTTCGACATCGTCTCCGGCGGCACCGACAACCATTTGATGCTGGTCGACCTCCGGCCCAAGGGGCTGAAGGGCAACATCTCGGAGAAGGCCCTGGTCCGCGCCGGCATCACCTGCAACAAGAACGGCATCCCGTTCGATCCCGAGAAGCCGTTCGTCACGTCCGGCCTGCGCCTCGGCACGCCGGCGGCGACCACCCGCGGCTTCGGCGTCGCCGAATTCCAGCAGGTCGGCAGCCTGATCGCCGAGGTGTTGAACGCGATCGCGCAGGCGCCGGACGGCAGCGCGCCGCTGGTCGAAGCCGCGGTCAAGCAGAAGGTGAAGGCGCTGACCGACCGGTTTCCGATCTACCAGTAAGGCTTGAAGCCACAATGCGCTGCCCGAGCTGCAACAGCCTCGATACGCAGGTGAAGGACTCCCGCCCCACCGAGGATTCCTCGGTGATCCGGCGGCGGCGGGTCTGCGTCACCTGCAATTTCCGCTTCACGACCTTCGAGCGGGTGCAGCTGCGCGAACTGACCGTCATCAAGCGCAACGGCCGTCGCGTGCCGTTCGACCGCGACAAGCTGATGCGCTCGGTGCAGATCTCGCTGCGCAAGCGCTCGGTCGATCCGGAGCGGGTCGAGAAGATGGTGTCGGCGATCGTGCGCGAGCTCGAGAGCGGCGGCGAGTCGGAGGTGTCCTCGGAGGCGATCGGCGAGATCGTGATGGAGCATCTGCGCGATCTCGACGACGTCGCCTATGTCCGCTTCGCCTCGGTCTACCGCAATTTCCGCGAGGCCAAGGATTTCGAGGCCGTGCTCGGCGAGCTCTCGGCCGAGGACGAAGCACCGCGCCTCGCGCCGGTCCGCAAATGATCTTCCGGGTTCTGGTCGATCAGGTCGGCGAGAAGCTGAAGGCGCAGAAGGACGCCGACCGCCGCTTCATGCAGCTCGCGCTGTCGCTCGGCCGTCGTGGGTTGGGGCGGACTTGGCCCAATCCCGCCGTCGGCGCCGTCGTGGTCAAGGACGGCGTGATCGTCGGCCGCGGCTGGACCCAGCCCGGTGGACGCCCTCATGGCGAGCCCGAGGCCTTGAAGCGCGCCGGCGAGGCCGCCAAGGGCGCCACCCTCTACGTGACGCTCGAGCCGTGCTCGCATTTCGGCAAGTCGCCGCCTTGCGTGGACGCGGTCATCGCAGCCGGAATCAACCGCGTCGTCTCGGCGATCGAGGACCCCAATCCCGAGGTCGCAGGGCAGGGGCATGCTAAGCTGCGCGCCGCGGGCATTCAGGTCGAGGTCGGCCTCTGCTCGGCGGACGCCAAGCGTGATCATGCCGGCCATTTCCGCCGCATCAGCGACGGACGGCCGCACGTGATCCTGAAGCTCGCGGTCTCCGCCGATGACAAGATCGCAGCCGCCGGCAACAAGCCGGTGGCCATTACCGGCGAGGCAGCACGGACGCGCGTGCATGTGCTGCGGGCCCAGAGCGACGCCCTCCTGGTCGGGGTGCGCACCGCGATCGCCGACGATCCGCTGCTGACCTGCCGGCTGCCGGGCATGGAATCCCGCTCGCCGGTCCGGATCGTGCTCGATCCGATGCTCCGGCTTCCGGCCGCGAGCCGATTGATGCAGTCCGCGCGCACGACGCCGCTCTGGCTCGTCGCGTCCGAGGTGGCCGAGCCGGCTACCGCGACCCGGCTGGGCGCCGCCGGTGCGCAGGTGATCCGTGTCCCGCCGCAGGCCGACCCGTCGGCGCTGGAGCCGCCGGCCGTGCTCAAGGCGCTGGCGGAACGCGGCGTCACGCGTCTGATGATCGAAGGCGGCAGCCGCGTCGCATCATCTTTCATGGCAAGCGGCCTGGTCGATGAGATCTGGCTCCTGCGCGGCCCCGGCGAGATCGGAGCTGACGGGATCGCTGCGCTGGACGCATTGCCGCTGACCGCAATCACGCAGTCGCCGGCCTATCGCGTTCGTGCTAGCGAGACGCTCGATCCCGATACCCTTACGATTTACGAGCGCGCCTAATGTTCACAGGCATCGTCACCGACATCGGCGAGATCGTCAGCCTGACGCCGCGGACCGAAGGAAAGCTGCATCGGCTGCGCATTGCCTGCCACTATGATCAGGCCGGCATCGCCGATGGCGCGTCGATCGCCAATAACGGCGTCTGCCTCACGGTCGTGCAGTCCGGCGTCACCGATGGAAAGACCTGGTTCGAGGTCGATGCCGCCGCGGAGACGCTGGCGCTGACCACCGCCAAGCACTGGCGCGTCGGCACGAAGCTGAACCTCGAGCGGGCGCTGAAGATCGGCGACGAGCTCGGCGGCCACATCGTCTCCGGCCATGTCGATGGCATTGCGACCATCGTCAGCCGAGAGAACCTGCCGGACATGGCGCGGTTCGTTTTCAGGACGACGCGGGATCTGGCGCGCTTCATCGCCACCAAGGGCTCAGTAACCCTCGACGGCGTCTCGCTCACGGTCAACACCGTCGACGAACTGGTCTTCTCGGTGCTGATCATTCCGCATACGCTGTCGGTCACCACGCTGTCGTCCTGGCAGGCCGGCAGCGAGGTCAATCTCGAGGTCGACCTGATGGCGCGCTATGCCGCGCGCCTCACGGAAATGAAGTAGCCTCGAAGGGGGCTTTCCGTCTTGGCTTTGCGGGCGCTCGCGCCTACAAGGCCAGCCCTCATGGCGAGGAGGCGCCGATGTGTCGTCTCGCAGCATGAGGCCGATTTCATCTCGCCCTTCGCGACGCGGCCGGATGGCCGCTCCATTGGGGCGAGGCACCTGAAGACAATGGAAACAGAACCATGGCAGACGCACGGCGCGCGCCGCTCAAAGACCAGACCGACATCTCCGGCGCCCGCGCGCTGATCGTCGAGGCCCGCTTCTACGATGACCTTCAGGACGCCCTGCTGGAGGGCGCCACCGCCGAGCTGAAGGCGGCGGGCGTGGGCTATGATGTTCTCACCGTCGCCGGCTCGTTGGAGATTCCGGCGACTATTGCCATTGCGCTCGATGCTGCCGCGAAGGCCGGCAAGCCCTATGACCTCGCGATCGCGCTCGGCTGCGTCATCCGTGGCGACACCATCCATTTCGAGATCGTGTCGCAGGAATCCTCGCGAGCCCTGATGGATCTGTCGGTGGCGCGCGGCCTGCCGCTCGGCAACGGCATCCTCACCGTCAATAATGAGGACCAGGCGTGGGCGCGCGCCCGCGTCTCCGAGATGAACAAGGGCGGCGATGCCGCCCGCGCCGCGCTCGCCGTGCTGCGCATCAAACGCCGTCTGGCGCGAGGCTGACATGGCCGAGAGCAGCAACAAGCCAATCAAGGGCCCGGTCCGTGCCGGCGACCGCAAGGCCAATCGCCGTGGCGCCGCCCGTCTCGCCGCCGTGCAGGCGCTCTACCAGATGGACATCGCAGGCGCCGGCATCAACGACGTCCTGGCCGAGTTCGAGAGCCACTGGCTCGGCAACGAGGTCGAGGGCGAGCAGTATCTGCCGGCCGAGGCTGCGTTCTTCCGCGACATCGTCTCCGGCGTGGTGCGCGACCAGACCAAGATCGATCCGGTGCTCGATACGGCGCTGGAGCGCGGCTGGCCGCTGCAGCGGATCGAGGCGATCCTGCGCGCGGTGCTGCGCGCCGGCGCCTATGAACTGGAGCGACGCAAGGACATTCCGGCGCGGGTCGTCGTGTCCGAATATGTCGACATCGCCCATGCCTTCGTCGAGCGCGACGAGACCGGCATGGTCAACGCGGTGCTGGAGCAACTCGCCCGGCAATACCGCGCCGACGAGATGGGGCCGAAGTAGCGATGGGCGGCGCCGGAGCACGATCGCTGCGAACCGGCGCGATGCCAGTCTCTTTCCTCGACTGTCATCACCCGCGACGGCGGGTGATCCCGTATTCCACAGACGTTCAAGGGATACGGAAGGGCCGCGGCGTACTGGATCGCCCGGTCGAGCCGGGCGATGACAGCAGAGTGTGGGGGACGAGCGCGTGACCCGCGAAGCCTCCGGCGAAGATTCCCTGATCGCCCGCTACTTCAAGCCGCTGGCGACCGACCCCGGCGCGTTCGGCCTCCTCGACGATGCCGCGATCATTCCGGCCAATGGTGACGACATCGTCGTCAAGACCGACGCCATCGTCGAAGGCGTCCATTATCTCGCCAACGATCCCCCCGACACCATCGCGCGCAAGGCGCTGCGGGTGAACCTGTCCGATCTCGCCGCCAAGGGTGCGGTGCCCGCCGGCTTCGTCCTGACGCTGGCGCTGCGCGAGAAGGACGACGCGTGGCTGTCGGAGTTCGCGCGCGGCCTCGGCGAGGACGCGGCGGCGTTCGGCTGTCCGCTGCTCGGCGGCGACACCGTGTCGACGCCCGGTCCCGTGATGATCTCGATCGCGGCTTGGGGGAGGGTGCCCAGGGGCCGGATGGTGCATCGCTTCGGCGCGCGTCCCGGCGACCGGGTGATGGTGACCGGGACCATCGGCGACGCCTTGCTCGGCCTGCGCATCCTGACGGGCACGGCCGACGCCACGGCGCTGGCCGACGATGCCGCCGCGCGGGATATGCTGATCGGCCGTTATCGCACGCCGCAGCCGCGCAATGCACTGGCCGCGGCCGTGAGAGACTGCGCGACCGCCTCGATGGATGTCTCTGATGGCCTCGCAGGCGACCTGACCAAGCTCTGCGCCGCCTCTTTCGTGAGCGCCGACATCGCGCTGTCCGACATTCCTCGATCGCCGGCAGCGGCGAAGCTGCTTGCTGTCGGGGCCGCGCAGCTTGAAGGCATGATCTCCGGCGGCGACGATTACGAGATCCTCTGCACTGTTCCCGCAGCGCAATGCGCAGCGTTCCGTGCTGCAGCCGAGACGGCGGGCGTTGCCGTCACCGACATCGGCGCCATCGTCGAAGGGGCGCGAGCCCCGCGCTTCCTGGACGGGCAGGGCCGTCCCGTCACACTGACGCGGTTGTCCTTCAGCCACTTCTGATACCTATTTGCACCGCACAATGCGACCAAAGAAGCGTCTGAATTTGGAGCGGTTCAGGCGTCGCGGCGTTGCGTCATCATGGCGATTTTGGCAAGCTTCATATGTTCGAGGCGGCTCCGCCCGGAGCGGCCTGACAGGGGGCGTGCGTCGCACCATCGCGGCGTGACGTAGTTAGAAAAAGCAAAGAGCCGAGGAAACTAAATGTCAGCTTTATGGGTGATCGTGCTCTGCGGAGCGCTGTCGATCGTCTATGCGATCTGGGCCACACAATCGGTGCTCAGCGCGGACGCCGGCAATGCGCGCATGCAGGAAATCGCGGCGGCGGTGCGTGAGGGCGCGCAGGCCTATCTTCGCCGCCAATATACGACGATCGGAATCGTCGGCGTCGTGATCTTCGTGCTCCTTGCGTATTTCCTCGGCATGCTCGTCGCGATCGGCTTTGCGATCGGCGCGATCCTCTCCGGCGCGGCCGGCTTCATCGGCATGAACGTGTCGGTGCGCGCCAACGTCCGCACCGCACAGGCGGCCATCACCTCGCTCGCCGGCGGCCTGGAGCTCGCCTTCAAGGCCGGCGCCATCACCGGTCTGCTCGTGGCCGGTCTCGCGCTGCTCGGCGTCACCATCTACTTCGGCATCCTCACCGGCTTCATGAAGCTCGCGCCCGACAGCCGCACCGTGATCGATGCGCTGGTCGCGCTCGGCTTCGGCGCCTCGCTGATCTCGATCTTCGCCCGTCTCGGCGGCGGCATCTTCACCAAGGGCGCCGACGTCGGCGGCGACCTCGTCGGCAAGGTCGAAGCCGGCATTCCCGAGGACGATCCGCGCAACCCCGCGACCATCGCCGACAACGTCGGCGACAACGTCGGTGACTGCGCCGGCATGGCCGCCGACCTGTTCGAAACCTACGCGGTGACCGCTGTCGCCACCATGGTGCTGGCGGCCATCTTCTTCGCCAAGTCGTCGCTGCTGACCAACATGATGACCCTGCCGCTCGCCATCGGCGGCATCTGCATCATCACCTCGATCGCCGGCACCTTCTTCGTCAAGCTCGGCGCCAGCCAGTCGATCATGGGCGCACTGTACAAGGGCCTGATCGCCACCGGCGTTCTCTCGCTCGGCGGCGTCGCGCTGGCGATCGGGTGGCTGATCGGCTTCGGCAAGCTCGACGGCGTCGACTACACGGGCACGGCGCTGTTCATGTGCGGCGTCGTCGGTCTCGTCGTCACCGGCCTGATCATCTGGATCACCGAATACTACACCGGCACCGACTTCCGCCCGGTGAAGTCGATCGCGGCCGCCTCGGTCACCGGTCACGGCACCAATGTGATCCAGGGCCTCGCCATCTCAATGGAGTCGACTGCGCTGCCCGCGATCGTCATCATCGCCGGCATCCTGGTCACCTACAGCCTCGCCGGCCTGTTCGGCATCGCGATCGCGACCACGACGATGCTGGCGCTGGCCGGCATGATCGTCGCGCTCGACGCCTTCGGCCCGGTGACGGACAACGCCGGCGGCATTGCCGAAATGGCCGGCCTGCCCAAGGAGGTCCGCAAGTCGACCGACGCGCTCGACGCAGTCGGCAACACCACCAAGGCGGTCACCAAGGGCTACGCGATCGGCTCCGCCGGTCTCGGCGCCCTGGTGCTGTTCGCGGCCTATAACCAGGACCTGCAGTTCTTCATCGCGGATTCGGCGCACCATCCCTATTTCGCGGGGATCAAGCCGGACTTCTCGCTGAACAACCCGTATGTCGTGGTCGGCCTGCTGTTCGGCGGCCTGCTGCCGTATCTGTTCGGCGCGATGGGCATGACCGCGGTCGGCCGTGCCGCCGGCGCGATCGTCGAGGAGGTGCGCCGCCAGTTCCGCGAGAAGCCCGGCATCATGCAGGGCACCGACAAGCCGGATTACGGCAAGGCCGTCGACCTGCTGACCAAGGCGGCGATCAAGGAGATGATCATTCCCTCGCTGCTGCCGGTGCTGTCGCCGATCGTCGTCTACTTCCTGATCTATGCGATCGCGGGCGGTGGCGCGGCCGGCAAGTCGGCGGCGTTCTCGGCCGTCGGCGCCATGCTGCTCGGCGTCATCGTCACCGGCCTGTTCGTCGCGATCTCGATGACCTCCGGCGGCGGCGCCTGGGACAACGCCAAGAAGTACATCGAGGACGGCCATTTCGGCGGCAAGGGCTCCGATGCTCATAAGGCTGCGGTCACCGGCGACACCGTCGGCGATCCCTACAAGGACACCGCGGGCCCCGCGGTGAACCCGATGATCAAGATCACCAACATCGTGGCCCTGCTGCTGCTGGCGATCCTCGCGCATTGAGGCGCGCCGACGCGTCTTGACGAGCGAAGACCCCGCGGCGCGAGCCGCGGGGTCTTTTCATGAGGCTGTGTTGTTTGGTTGTTTGCTACTCGGCCGCGCGCTGCCGCGTCCGATAGCTCTGCAACGTGCTCTGCGCCATGCGCGGCTGCAGCTGCGAGAAGCTCGCCAGATGCTGGTCGAGCTGTGGGCGTGCGCTGCCGCTGGCGCTGGCCTGCATGAACAGCAGCGTCGTCGTCGTGACCCAGGACAAGTCGAGCGCCTTGGCGAGCACCAGGAGCTGGTCCGGCTGGTTGCGCACGAAGGCGCGCTCGACCACGTCGAGCGGCAGCTTGCACATCAATGACAGCGCCAGCGTGACCTTGTCGAAGCTGGCTTCCTTGGCGAAGCCGTGCAGTTGCGCCTCGTGGAGCTGGCCGGTCGCGTGCAGGAGCTCGACATAGTTCTTGGCGGTGACGAAATCGGCCGAGCGTGTCCGCGCGGCAGCCTGCAGATGGTCCGAAGCCCGCGCCACGGCGAGCTCGACGATCTCGGTCCGCGCCGCGTCGGCGCGGGCGAGCTGGCTGCGTACCGCGTCGGAGGCTTCGACGAACAGCCGGACCAGCACCTCGCGTGGGCTGTCGGGCCGGCTCCAGAGTTTCAAGGCGAGGCCGGGATCGTCGGCCGCCTTCGTCACCAGGCCGGAGAAGCCGTGATCGGAGAAGCGCGCGCCGCCATTGTTGGCGGTGTTCGAGACGACGGCCTGATTGCCGCGATCGACCAGAACGTCGGTGACGGATTGGGTGAGGATCTTGCGGTCGGAGATCGCGAGCAGATGCTCCTGGCCCCGGGTCTGCGCGGTCGCAACCAGGATCTCGTCGTCGAGCCGGTCGCTCCGGCGCAGCACGGGGCCTGCCACCGCAATCGTCTCGTCGCTGGCGAGCAGCCGGAGCAGCCGCGGCGGTGCATCAGGCAGGACCGCGAGCCGGCTGCCGAGCTGCGCCCGCGCCGCAATGGCGACGTTGTCGAGCAGCTTGGACAGCACGTGGTCGAACAGATCGACATGTTCTTCGGTGAACTTGCCCGAGCCCACCACGAACAGGTCGGTGACGCGCTCCAGGATCTCGGCGCGCCGGGAGACGTAGCGGCTGGCGAGAATGTCTTCGAGCTGATGGAGGACGCTGTTGGGCAAGGCACGGCTCACGCGATGGACGACGCCGACGCCTGCCCCTCGGACGATGATCGGACCGCATCCACGCGAGGTTGTCGGCCCGGCATCCGCCGACGGTATCTCGCAACCAGATCAAAGACACGCGGCCGCCATCTATCGCATCATCCCGCTTAAGGTGCCGTTACACCACGCCCCCCCATTCCAATGCTCCGCCGAGACGCGGCGCCGCCGGGCCCAGGGCTATTTCACGTCCATCTGCAGGCCTTCCTTCTGGATGATCGACGCGAATTTGGCTGTCTCGGCTTGGACGAAGTCGCCGAACTGCTGCGGCGTGCCGTAATCGGCCCGCGCGCCCATCGCGGCGATATTCTTGCGGATGTCCTCGCGCTCCAGCATCGCCTTGACCTGCAGGTTGAGCGCGCTGACGATCTCGGGCGGGCAGGCCTTGGGCAGGAATACGCCGAACCAGGACGAGACGTCGAACTTGGCCAGCTCCGGCGCGCTTTCGCGCATCGTCGGCAGGTCAGGCGCATTGGCGCTGCGTTCCGGCGTGGTGACGCACAGGCCAGTCAGCTTGCCCTCCTGCACCTGCGGCAGCGATGGAAACAGATTATCGAACAGAATCTGAATGTCGCCGGCGAGGGCGGCCTGCAGCGCCGGGCCGGCGCCGCGGAACGGAATGTGCGTCATCTTCAGCCCGGTGAGCTGCAGGAACCAGGCGCCGGTCAGATGCGGGCTCTGGCCGACGCCGGACGAGGCGTAGTTCAGCTTGTCGGGATTGGCCTTCAGAAAAGCGATCAGCTCCGGGATCGACTTGAGGCCGGTCGAGGGATGCGCCGAGACGATGTTGGGGATGCGGATCATGTTGGAGACCGCCTGCAACTGATCCGGCTTGTAGGCGAGGTTGCGGAAGATCGAATAGGCGATCGCGTTGGGACCGGGGTTGCCGATCAGGACCGTATGGCCGTCGCCCTTGGTGTTGCGCGCGACCTCGGCGGCGCCGATCGTGCCGCCGCCGCCGGAGCGATTCTCGACCACCGCCGATTGTCCCCACGCCGTCTGCAGATGCGCGGCCAGCAAGCGTCCCATCACATCGGTGCTGCCGCCGGGCGCGGCGGGCACGATCAGCTTGACCGTCTCGGTCGGACGCCAGTCGGCGAGACTCGCGCGCGGCAGGATGGCGGCTGTGGACAGCGCGGCGGCTCCGGACAGCAGCTTGCGGCGCGACAGCGCGATACGAAGAGCCAATGATTTCTCCCTGCCTGTGTTTTGCGGCAGGGTAGGGAAGATTGCGGCGCCAGAGCAAGCAGGCGAATGGCGCACGAGCTGCGCCAATCAGCGCAGTTCACCGGCTTTGTGCCGTCACCCGGAAACATATTCCGGACCGCGGCGATCGGGCCCGGATCAGTTGAAGCTGAGCAGCTTGAACAGCGGCGTCAGGTAGCTGAGCTCCTGGCCGGAGGTCGGCGTCGTGCGGCTGACGAAGTCGAAGATCTTGCCGTCCTTCATGCCGTAATTGGCGAGGCGGCGGACCTGGCGGTTCTTGTCGAAATAGATCGCAATGACGCGCTGATCGACCACCTTCTGGTTCATGAAGGCAACCGGGCGCTCGGCTCGCTGGGAGATGTAGTAGAATACCTCGCCGTCGAGTGTCGCCACCGTCGAGGGCGTGCCCATCACGATCAGCACCTGGTCCTGGCTGGCGCCGATCGGGATCTGCTCCAGCGCGCCCGGCGGCATGATGTAGCCCTTCTGGAACTGCTCGCCGGTGCAGGCGCCGAGCGCCAGGCAGGTCAGCGCGATCGCACCAAGGGTGCGCAGACGGGAGCTCAAGCCACGGGAGAGCAGGCGGGCAGTCGTTCGCATTGTCTGGGTCATCTTCTTCAGATCGGATCCCGTCCCCTTGCGTCGGGCAGGGCGTTGACGTACCGGGCAAACTTGCGGATTGCAACATGCCCCTGAACAGGGTCAGGGAAACTCGACCGCGGAACCGTCATGCTCTGGCCATTCAACCATCTCAGGAAATCCCGACCGTCCCCGCGCGGGACCATCGAGCCGATCTATGGCACGATCGTGGCACAAACCCGAGACCCGTTGTTTTATAGACACTTGAATGTCCCTGACACGGTCGACGGGCGGTTCGATCTGCTGATTCTGCACCTCTGGCTGGTGCTGCGGCGGCTGCGCGGGGTGGGATCGGACCTGTCGCAGGCGCTGTTCGACCGGTTCTGCGACGACATGGACGACAATCTGCGCGAGATGGGGGTGGGGGATCTCACCGTGCCCAAGCGGATGCAGAAGTTCGGCGAGGCGTTCTATGGCCGCACCGCCGCCTATGACCTTGCCTGGTCCGAGAGCGAGGCCCGGCTGGCGGACGCATTGCAGAAGAATATCTTGAACGGGGAGCATCCGGACAGCGCGGCCGGACTTGCCGCCTATGCGGCGCGGGTGGCCGCGCACCTCGCCGCTCTCGACGACAACAGGCTGCTCGGCGCCGGCTGGAGCTTCCCGCGGCCGGTTCAGCAGGACTAGCGACATGACCAGAGACAGAGACACCTCGCGCGAAACGGCGCGAGACCCTTCCAAGGACCCCTGGCGGGCACCGCCGGTGATCGTGGCGCAGATTCCGGATGCCGGCCTGCATCGCGAGATCGAGGCCGACGAGGCCACGCGCAACGCGCTCGCCGCGATTGCCGATCTGCGCGAGGTCATCTCGGCCCATGCCTCGTTCGACGTCGTCCAGAAGCGGGACGGCAAGGTGCATGTCGAGGGCCGTGTGCAGGCCCGGATCGGTCAGACCTGCGTCGTCACGCTGGATCCGATCGAGATCGAGATCGACGAGCCGATCGACCAGATGTTCGCCCCGCCGGAGCAGATTCCGGAGCTTGCCGATCTGGTCGAGGACGATCCCAACAGCGAGGTGGAGACGGCCGATCCGCCGGAGCCGATCATCGGCGGGCAGATCGATCTCGGCCGGCTCGCCGCCGACGCGCTGCTCCTGGGGATCGATCCCTATCCGCGCAAGCCGGGCGCCGTGTTCGAGCAGCCGGTGGCTGCGGCCGCCGAGCCGGAGGACCATCCCTTCGCGGCGCTGAAGGCGCTGAAATCGGCAGATGCCGCCGGGCCGGGCGCGGTCAAAGCGAAGAAAACGGGTGAGGATTGACGCGCCGTTGGGCAGGCCGGAAACGATCGATCCTGTCACAAAGCCTCTCGAAATCCTCTCAAGCTGCTGATTTCGATGGCAAAGGCGGGTCCCTGCCGGCCCCGGCCCGGCGCGGCGGTTGCAAAATGCATCGCTCCCGGGAGGTTGTTTCGACACGGAGAGACGCTATTGTCGCGCCCGGGTCGGGGTGCGACGAAAAGGCCCGGACGGCCTCTGGCCCGTCCATCGGCCGCGCAATGCCTCTGAACGACCGCCAAACACGGCCAACCAAGTCAAGGCCAAGACGAGACAAAGCTCGAGATCAGGTTTCCGGGACGTCATGCCTCAAAAGGTTCGAATCGCGCTGGACGCCATGGGCGGGGATTTCGGCGCGGCCGTCGTCATCCCCGGTGCCGCGATCGCGCTGAGCCGCCATCCGGATGCAGAGTTTCTGCTGTTCGGCGACAGTGCCAAGATCGTTCCCGAGCTCGACCGGCATCCGCGGCTGAAGGCGGTCTCGCGCGTCATTCACACCGATGTCGCCGTCAGCATGGAGGACAAGCCGAGCCAGGCGCTCCGGCGCGGCCGCAAGACCTCGTCGATGTGGCTCGCGCTCGAGGCGGTGAAGAAGGGAGAGGCCGACGTCGCCGTGTCCGCCGGCAATACCGGCGCGCTGGTGGCGATGGCGCGCTTCTGCCTGCGCACGCTGGACGGGATCGACCGGCCGGCTCTGGCCGCGATCTGGCCGACCGCGCGCGGCGAATCGGTGGTGCTCGACCTCGGGGCAACGATCGGCGGCGATGCCCACCACCTGGTCGCGCTGGCCGTGATGGGCGGCGCGCTGGCGAGCGTGCTGTTCAACAAGCCGAGGCCGACCGTCGGCCTTCTCAACATCGGTGTCGAGGAGATCAAGGGCCATGAGGAGATCCGCGAGGCGGCCGAGCAGCTGCGCGCGATGAACCTGCCGCAGCTCGACTATATCGGCTTCGTCGAGGGCGACGGCATCGGGAAGGGTGCCGCCGACGTGGTCGTGACCGAAGGCTTCAGTGGCAACATCGCCTTGAAGACGGCCGAGGGCACCGTCCGCCAGGTCACGGATTTCCTGCGCGGCGCGATCCAGGCGAGCTGGCTTGCCCGGATCGGCTATCTGTTGGCCCGCGGCGCCTTCGCCGCTTTGCGGGCCCGGCTCGACCCGCGCAAATCCAACGGCAGCGTGGTGCTCGGCCTCAAGGGCATGGTGGTCAAGAGCCACGGCGGAACCGATGCCGAGGGCTTTGCCTCGGCGGTCAGGGTTGGCTATGAGATGGCCCGCTACGATCTCCTGACCAAGATCAATCAAACACTCAATCCCGACGGCGGCGCGCCAGCGTCCGAACCCGTCGCCCAGGAGGCTGTCTCGTGACAATTCGTTCGGTCGTGCTCGGCTGTGGCTCGTACCTCCCGCAGCGGGTCGTGACCAATGCCGAGCTGGCAAGCCGCATCGAGACCTCGGACGAGTGGATCGTGCAGCGCACCGGCATCCGTGAGCGCCACGTCGCAGCCGACGGCGAGTTCACCTCGCATCTGGCGATCAACGCGGCTCGTGCCGCGTTGGCCGCGGCCGACGTCGATCCGCAGTCGATCGATCTGATCGTCTTGGGCACCTCGACCCCGGACAACACCTTTCCGGCGACTGCAGTGGCCGTGCAGAACGGCCTCGGCATCCATCATGGCGCGGCGTTCGACCTGCAGGCGGTGTGCTCGGGGTTCGTCTATGCGCTCGCGACCGCGGACAATTTCCTGCGCAGCCGCTCGTTCAAGCGCGCGCTGGTGATCGGCGCCGAGACCTTCTCGCGCATCCTCGACTGGAACGACCGCACCACCTGCGTGCTGTTCGGCGACGGCGCCGGAGCGCTGATCCTGGACGCTCAGGAGCAGGGCGGCACGGCAGCCGATCGCGGCGTATTGACCACGCATCTGCGCTCCGACGGCCGTCACAAGGCCAAGCTCTATGTCGACGGCGGTCCGTCCTCGACCCAGACCGTCGGGCATCTGAGGATGGAAGGCCGCGAGGTGTTCAAGCACGCCGTCGGCATGATCACCGACGTGATCGTCGACGCCTTCGATGCCACCGGCCTGTCGGCCGAGACCATCGACTGGTTCGTGCCGCACCAGGCCAACAAGCGAATCATCGACGCTTCGGCGCACAAGCTGCACATCGCGCCGGAGAAGGTTGTATTGACGGTCGATCGGCATGGAAATACCTCCGCTGCCTCGATCCCGCTGGCTCTCGACGTGGCCGTCAAGGACGGCCGCATCAAGAAGGGCGACGTGGTCTTGCTGGAGGCGATGGGCGGCGGCTTCACCTGGGGCTCGGCTTTGGTGCGCTGGTGAGCCTGCCGCGCGGCGGGATTACGCCTGAGATTGGCACTACGGCCTGTACTTCTATTCACGCTGCTGTTGACCACCGACGCTTAACCTCTTAATTTCCGGAGCGAATTATTCGCCGTGAGTTTGGGGCAGGCGATGGCGGGAACCGGAAAAACAGTCACACGCGTCGATCTCTGCGAGGCAGTCTACCAGAAGGTGGGGCTGTCGCGGACGGAGTCGTCTGCGTTCGTCGAGCTGGTCTTGAAGGAGATCACCGACTGCCTCGAGCGCGGCGAGACGGTCAAGCTATCGTCCTTCGGGTCGTTCATGGTGCGCAAGAAGGGACAGCGCATCGGACGAAACCCCAAGACCGGCACGGAAGTGCCGATCTCGCCGCGGCGGGTCATGGTGTTCAAGCCGTCCGCGATCCTGAAGCAGCGCATCAACGGCCAGCAGGGCAGCGGCAAGATGAACGGCGAGGCCAGCGCCGAGTTCGGCGCCGAGCCGGATTAGGGCCGAGGCCGTCGCCCCGCCGCATGTCGGCAGGGCCGTGTCGAACGCGTATCGTTCGTCCCGCGTACAGTTCGTCCAGTCTTTTCAGCGTAGTCTCCCACTTTCTTGTCAGCACGGTCGAAGGGGAACGGGCATTTGGACAAGGCGCCGGATGCGTTTCGGACGATCAGCGAGGTCGCGCAGGAGCTCGACATTCCGCAGCACGTGCTGCGGTTTTGGGAGACCCGGTTCGCCCAGATCAAGCCGATGAAGCGGAGCGGCGGCCGGCGCTATTACCGGCCCGACGACGTCGACCTGCTCAAGGGCATCCGGCGTCTGCTCTATGGCGAAGGCTACACCATCAAGGGTGTGCAGCGCATCCTGAAGGAGCACGGCGTCAAATCGGTCCAGGGACTGGCCGACAGCTCGGCCGCGGTCTCGTTTGGCGCGATGGAGGAGACGCTCGGCCAGGCGATGATGGAAGAGGAGCCGATCGGCGAGGCCGAGGTCGAATCGGAGGACGAGGAGGAGGAGGCTTCCGACGAGGAGGGCATCGACTTCCGCTTCGTCGACACCGAGGACGACATTCTCGACACCTTCCGCGTCGGCCCACCGACCCGCGCCGGCATGAAGCCGGAGGAGCGGGAGAAGCTCCAGGGCGTGCTCAAGGAGCTGCTCGACTGCCGCGCGCTGCTCGACCGGGCGATGAAGGACGTGTGAGGGACGCCTGCGGCCCTAGACCCAGGCTGAGCCGTCGGCGGCAAGCCATTTGCCAGTTCGGAGCCGCAGCGGCGCCACGAGTCGGCTGCGCTTCCCTCCCTCTTGCGGGGAGGGGTTTGGGTGGGGGTCCCCGGCCTCCGCTCGATCGATCGCCCCCACGAAACCCGCCGACCGTACCTTGCATCCCATCCCGATCACGGCTACAGGATCGGCCATCGGAGCGTGGCGCAGCCCGGTTAGCGCACTAGTCTGGGGGACTAGGGGTCGTGGGTTCGAATCCCGCCGCTCCGACCAATACTTGGCCGGGTTTCAGGGCATCCGGATTTCATTCAGGGTAACGGATCGGGTAACGCTCCCATCTACAGTTTTTTCATGTTGATGGCGCAGGGTTCGAATCAGATACTAATCCTGCCGACTGCAAGCCAAGGGGGGTCGTTGTGACGAAATTGTTAGACCGCGTTGACTCGGCTGCAACCAAAGGTGCAAAAAAGCATGCAGCGCAATTGCGTTTGTCGATGCTTAAGCGTGCCGGGCATTTTTCGCCGGCGACACGAACAATAAAGTTAAACCATGGCGCCAAAGGCCAAACTGTTATCGTCCGTACCAAGCCCAGCCGTTAGCGAAGGCGCAACTCTCCCGCCTCTTTACACCGCCGACGACATTAAGCGGGCAACTACGCCTGCGGCCGCAGACTTAAGTCCTGAGAAATATCGCAGCCAGTTTCGGCGCGATTACGCGCGTTTGATCCATTGTCCAGGGTTTCGCCGGCTGCAAGGGAAGGCCCAACTCTTTCCTTGTCAAGAGAATGATTTCTTTCGCAACAGAATGTCGCACTCATTGGAAGTGGCGCAGATTGCGAAGTCCATTGCTATCAAGATCAACGATGAGCATGGGTATTTTGCGATCAACAACATCGACACCGACTTGGTCGAGTTTGCCGGATTAGCTCATGACACGGGTCACCCGCCTTTTGGTCACAACGGTGAGGCGGAGTTGGATCATCACATGCTTGAGTACGGCGGCTTCGAAGGGAATGCTCAGACCCTTCGGATACTCTCGCGGCTCGAAAAAAAGCAAACTCAGACATATCCGCATGAGTCGCCGCTGCCAGTACAGTTTAGCGACGGCGTTGATGTGCGGGTCGGCCTGAACCTTACCTATCGATCGCTGGCGGCAATTCTCAAGTACGACAGGGAAATCCCGCGCTCAATGTCTGCGCGAAAGAAGCAGAATAACGATCGGCACGCTGTAAAGGGTTACTGTTGGCAAGACCGGGACATAGTGACTCGTGTCCGCAGCCACGTCGCGGGGGCTGATTTCGAAGGCGAAATGAAGACGATCGAATGCTCGATCATGGATGTCGCGGACGATATAGCTTACTCGACGTACGATTTAGAGGATGCTTTTAAGGGCGGCTTTCTTTCTCCACTTTCGATTTTGGCGATGCCGGATCAGCAAAAAGCTGCGATCGCCGAGAAAGTGCAGGCTAGTATCAATAAGAATTACGGCCATCTGTCCGCGAGTGAGCGCGAGTTCACCCTGGTGGAATACAACGCTACGCTTCGAGCGATTTTTTCGAATCTTCTGAATGCCGAACCCGGTTTTGGGCCGGAAGTGGAAGAGGTCGATATCGGCGAGTACAATGCCGCCCTCGTATCGGTCATGTCCGGGATGTCAGACGACCTCTGCTTCAATGGCTATTATCGGACGGAGTTCACCTCCGACTTGGTTGGCAGATTTATTCGCGCGGTGAACGTGTCCGATTTCGATGAGAAACGTCCCGCACTGACCAAGATTCGATTGAACATTGGCGAGTTCATCGCTGTGGAGGTCTTAAAGACCCTCGCGTTTAATGCGGTGATCATGTCACCGCGGTTGAAGTCAGCCGAGAATCGTGGTCGCCAGGTCATCGCGGAAATATTTGAAGAGCTATCGAAGGACGAGGGCTACTTGCTTATGCCTGATGACTGGCGTCGCCTGGTCGAAGCGAATCCAGACGACTCCGAATGGAAAAACAGGATGATCTGCGATTATATCGCCGGAATGACCGATGCCTACTGTGTCGAGTTTTACGAACGCATTCTTGGTCGTGCGGCTCCATCGATCCAAAAGCACTATTAGGATTGCAAAAGTTCAAGAGAGGGGACACGGCTCAATCATTGTGATCGGCCCCTGCGCTGCCAATTCAGGCGAGCGTCTGAAGCAGAATCAGCCCAACGCGTTTCTGGCCGAGAGAGCCAGTGCGCGGTTGCCCCGCGAGCGCGGTTGCGCCGCACAAGCGCGGCTTTTCAACCCGCCAAGCCCCGCCTAAACTGCACGAACAGGCCGACGGCCGCTTGCCGCCAAAGACCTTCTTCATTTTTGAATCGTGCCGAGTTCGCTCATGGACGCCGCTATTCCCGACACTTCCTTTGGCCATTTCGAGAACGCCGAGCAGATCGCCTTCTGGAACGGTGCAGGCGGCGGGCGCTGGGTCGCGCGCCGCGCCGAGATCGATGCGCTGCTGGCGCCGGTGCAGGAGGCGCTGCTGGAGCGTGCGGCGATCCAGGCGGACGAGCGGGTGCTGGACATCGGCTGCGGTTGCGGGGCGACCTTGATCGCGGCGGCCGAGAAGGTCGGCCCCGGCGGCAGCGTGCTCGGCCTCGACGTGTCCGCAGCCATGCTGACCGCGGCCCACGAGCTCGCCCCTGCCGATGCGCCGGTGAGCTTCGTGCAAGGCGACGCCATGGTGCACCACTTCAAGGCCGCGAGCGCCGATCTCGTCATCTCGCGCCTCGGCGTCATGTATTTCGCTAATCCGGTGCGCGCCGTGCTCAACATCCGCAATGCGCTGCATTCGGAGGGGCGCGTCGCGTTCGCCTGCTGGGGCGAGCTGCGCGACAACCCGTGGGCGCTGGAGCCGCTGCAGGCGGCCTATGACCACGTGCCGAAGCTGCCGGGCTTGCCGCCGCAGGCGCCGGACGATTTCGCGTTCGGTGCTCCCGAGTGGATGGAGAAGGTGACGACCGATGCCGGGCTGCGGCGCATCCGGCTGGAGCGTCACGACATCGCGCTCGACTTTGGCGCGGGCGCCGGCCTCGACAGCGCGGTGCAGACGGCGCTCGCGATCGGACCCGCCGGCCGTGCCGTGGCCGGGCAGCCGCCGGAGGCGGTGGATGCCGCGACGGCTGCTGTGAGGAAGGCTCTGGCACGCTACACCAAGGGGCCCGGCGTCATGGTGCCGGCCTCGTTCTGGACCGTGACCGCGGTCGATCCGTAAATCGATCCGTCGACCGAGCGCGCGCTGCGCCCGCGCGGCAAAGCCGCAAGATCGGTCGAGCGCGTCATGTCCGCCTGCGCTTAGCTGAAGCCGCCACGGAGCACGGAACGATGAAGGCGGCGCTGCGAAACTACCATGCGCGGATGCAGCGGGTGCTGGATCATATCGACCGGCATCTGGAGGATGATCTCGATCTGGACGCGCTGAGCAGCATCGCGGCCTACTCGAAATATCATTTCCACCGGCAGTTCACGGCGACCTTCGGTCTGTCCGTGAATCGCTACATCCAGCTCGCCCGCATGAAGCGGGCGTCCTATCAGCTGGCCTACAGCGATGCCCAAAGCGTCACCGAGGTCGCGATGGAGGCCGGCTACGATGCGCCGGACGCCTTTGCCCGCGCCTTTCGGCAACGGTTCGGGCAATCGCCGTCATCGTTCCGGAAATCTCCCGACCGGGAGCCGTGGCTTGCGGCCTTCGGGCCTCTCGACGACGCAAGGAGCAAGCTGATGCGGACGACCTATACCCCCGACGACGTGACGATTCGCGAGGTGCTGACCACGCCGGTGGCGATCATGGAGCATCGCGGCGACCCGGCCACGCTCGGCGCCACGATCCAGCGCTTCATCGCCTGGCGCAAGGCCGCCGGCCTGCACCCCCGAACCAATCCAACCTTCACGGTCTGGCGCTCCGAGCGTCGCCCGGCCTCGCCTGCCGACTACAGCGTGGACCTTTGTGTCGGGACCGACCAGCCGGTCGAAACGCAGGACGCAACAATCAGGGCCGGCGTGATCCCCGGCGGACGCTGCGCGGTGCTGCGCGTCGTCGGCAACACCCACAATCTGGAGCCGGCCGCGCTGTTTCTCTATCGCGACTGGCTTCCGGCCAGCGGCGAGGAGGCGCGTGACTTCCCGATCTATTGCCAGCGGTTGAACTTCTTCCCGGAGGTTCCCGAGCACGAGATGGCTGCGGACCTGTTCCTGCCGCTGAAATAGCGCCTGACGGCCGGTTTCCATCCTAAAAACTTGCAGCCAGGAGCCTTCTCAACCTTCGAGCACCGCAGAAGGCGGCTCTGAAGGGGAGAGGGGCCTTCGTTGGAGCGATTCTAGTTCCATTCGGGAACCGCGATCGGCCATGTCCGTTAACGATCGAGCAGCTCAATCGAGGCCCCACACCCTGACCTTGAACCTTTGCGCGCACGCGCGCACCAAACCTGTGTTCGGCTCGTTGTGGAGCCGGTTCCAGGAAATTTCAGACTGACATCGGGGTTCACCCCGATGTGCTGTTCATTGTCGTTGAAGGAGGCGCGTATGGTCCTCAGGACTTTGAAAGTTTCGCTGTCCGTTTTCGCCGCTGCAACCTCGGTGGTATCGCTGTTTGCCGTCAGCTGGGTCGGTCTCGCACTGCTCGGCTACTGACAATTCACGCAACAAGGATCGAGGCGCATCTGTGCCTCGCGAGACGGAAAGCGCGCCCGGATCGAGACTGATCCGGGCGCGCTCGTTCTTGCCGATGCGAGAGGCGTTATGCGAAGGCCTTCTCCATCGTCTCGATCAGCACGCGGAACGACTTGTCGTGGCGCGTGATCGGCGGGATCGCCCGGGTGATGCCGAGCAGCTGATAGACCGCCATCTGCGCCGCGCGCACCGAGTATTCCACCGTGAACACGACGTCGTCGGGGATCTCGACGAACTGGCTGACGAAGGCGAGGTTCTTCGAGTTCGCCGGCACCGGCAGCGGCCGGTCCGCCTTGTTGCGCGGCATGAACATGCTGGTGATGTAGGGCAGGCGGCAGGGCACGCAGGTCGCCTGGTCGAACACCGAGAGATCGAAGTTGAGGTGGCCGCAGAGCTCCTTGAGAATGTCGGCGCCGCCGCAATCGGCCATCGCCTTCGGCACAAAATTGCCGATGCGATCGGGATGCAGCGCATAGCCCCAGAACACCTGCACGTCGGCAGGCTGATCGACGAAATGCGGCTGGTGATACAGCACGACCGACATCAGCCAGTTGGATTCGGTGAAGGTGACGAGCCCGCCGGTGCCGGCGGCGTTGCCGCTGAACGCCTCCATCGCGTCGAAGAAGCGCGGATTGCGGCAGGTGACGGTGAACGATTCCCAGCAGGATTCCGGTATCGATGAGTTGAACGCCGCGGGATTGCCAAAATCGGGGCGGTCCTTCGCGATCTTCTCCCACAGCGTCCAGCCCTGGCTGTCCTGCTTGGTGAGCCGCGGCGGCGGTGCATCCTGGGTGCCCAGGCTGGTCGCGTCCGTCATCGAGCCGTTCTGCAGGAAGACGAGATCGTCGCTCGACAGCGCAATCGTCTCCGGCTGGCCGCTGCGATCCAGCATCAGGCGCTTGACGACGTGCTTGCCGGCTTCCGTCGCGATCTCCATGTCGGTGACGTCGACGCCGCCGGCGAAATTCACGCCATGGCCCTCCAGCCATTTGACGAGCGGCACGACGATCGCGTCGTACTGATTGAACACGGTGCGCTTGACGCCAGCCAGCGTCTCGATGCGCGGAAACTCGTTCATGAAGCGATGCAGATAGCGCTTGAACTCGACCGCGCTGTGCCAGGGCTGGAACGCGAACGTCGTCTGCCACATGAACCAGAAGTTCGTGGTGAAGAACGGCGGCGACAGCCAGTCGGTGATGCGGGAGTTGCCGAGCTTCTCCTCGGAGGCCTCGGTCAGCCGCACCAATTCGAGCCGGTCCTGCATGGTGAAGCCCATGGTGGAGACGTCGACCTTGTGCCGGTTGCGGTCGACGAGGCGCGCCTGCGAATGCGCGACATGGACCTTGTTGAAGGCGATCGTCTCGTCGCGCACGGTGCGGTTGGGATCGCCGGCATCGGGGATGGTGGAGAGCAGGTCCCACGTGCACTCGTAGTGATCGGTCGTCAGCATGCGGCCGCCGCGCAGCGAATAGGAGCCGTCGGGCAGCCGCGCACCATCGAGGCTGCCGCCATAGGGCAGGTGCTTTTCGAAGATCGTGATGTCGCGGCCTTCGACGCCGCCGTCACGGATCAGGAATGCCGCGCCGGCCAGTGCGCCGATGCCGCTGCCGATGAAATACGCCTTCATGATGGTTCACCCGGGATCGTGTGCTACGATCCGGGGCTTAGCCGCTGTGTTCCCTCATGGAACTGATCCAGGTCAAGCGCTGCGACGCGCGGTGATCACGATCTCGCGTGGTCCGTCAGGCGAATGATTTCACCACCGACTGCAGCAGCACCTTCAGCGATTTGTCGTAGGGCGTCACGGGCGGAATGGCCCGGTCGATCTTCAAGAGCTGATAGACCGCATGCATGGCCGCGCGCACCGAATATTCGATCGTGAAGACGGCGTCCTCAGGCAGCTCGACATATTGGCCGATGAAGGCGAGATTCTGCGAGGTGAGCGGCACCGGTAGCGGCCGGTCGCCAAAGCTGCGCGGCATGAACATGCTCATGATGTAGGGCATCCAGCACGGCACGCAGGTCGCCTCGTCGAACACGGCGAGCGGGAAGCGCAGATGCCCGCACAGCTCCTTCAGGATTTCGGCGCCGCTGCACTCGGACATCGGCTTCCCCAAGAAATTGCCGACGCGATCGGGATAGAGCCCATAGCCCCAGAAGATCCTGATGTTGTCGGGTTGGTCCGGAAAGTATGGCTGGGTGTAGAGCACGATCGACATCCGCCAGTTCGAATCCTTGAACGTGACGAGCCCGCCGGTGCCGGCGACATTGCCGGTGAAAGTCTGCATCGCATCGAAGAAGCGCGCATTGCGGCAGGTCACCGTGAACGACTCGAAGCTCGATTCCGGAACCGATGAATTGAACGCGGCCGGATTGCCGAACTCGGGGCGGCCCTGTGCGAGCTTCTCCCACAGGGTCCAGCCGTGGCTGTCGTCCTTGGTGAGCTGTTGCGGCGGAGCCCCGTGGCTGCCGAGGCTGGTCGCATCCGTCATGGAGCCGGCCGTGTAGAACACCAGATCGTCGTCGGCGAGATCGATCGTGCGGCTCGCGCCGTCCTGCGTCAGAGCAAGCCTGACGGCGCGGTGCTTGCCGCTGATGGTGACGAGCTCGATATCGGTGACATCCGTGCCACCGACGAAGTTGACGCCGTGGCCTTCGAGCCAGCGGACCAGCGGCTTGACGATCGAGTCATTCTGGTTGTGCACCGTCCGCTTGACGCCGCCAAGCGTATCCATCATCGGGAATTCGTTCATGAAGCGGCGCAGATAGCGCCTGAACTCGACCGCGCTGTGCCAGGTCTGGAAGGCAAACGTCGTCTGCCACATGTACCAGAAATTGGTGGTGAAGAAAGGCGGCGACAGCCAGTCCGAGATCAAGGAATTGCCGAGCTTCTCCTCGGAGGCCTCGGTGAGCCTGGTCATCTCGATGCGGTCCTGCATCGAGAAGCCCATGGTGGAGACGTCGACCTTGTGCCGGTTGCCGTCGACCAGCCGCGCCTGCGCGTGGGTGACGTGGAGCTTGTTGAACGCCACGGTCTCCTGGAGGATGGTCTCCTGAGCGTTGGTTTCGCAGGGAATGGTCGACAGCAGGTCCCAAGTGCATTCGTATTGCTCGGTCGTCAGCATGCGCCCGCCGCGCATCGAGTAGGAGCCGTCCGGAAGACGCGTGCCGTCGAGGCTGCCGCCATAGGGCAGGCGCTTCTCGAAGACGGTGATGTCCGATCCGGAGATGCCGCCGTCGCGGATGATGAATGCTGCGCCTGAGAGCGAACCGATGCCGCCGCCGATGAAATAGGCCTTCATGAGACCGACCTGCAATCTAAGGGTTTGAAACACAATAACGAAAATGCGGGCAGGCGCGGCGTATCACAGGCCGATCAAAGCCCGCCGGGAGCCATGTTACCCCGGCGCGATGAATTAGTCGTCAACACGTTGAAGTCGTTTCGCGGGGCCGGCTCAATGCCCCGCCATGTGGCGGCCGATCTCGGTGAGATCGGCACCGCTCGCCCGGGTCTCGTAGACCAGCTGGCCGTGGAACATCACCACGAGGCGGTCCGACAGTTCGAGCAGCTCGTCGAGGTCCTCGCTGACCAGGAGCACGGCTGCGCCGCGGTTGCGGGCGGCCATGATCTCGGCATGGATCTGCGCCACCGCCGCGAAGTCGAGGCCGAAGCAGGGATTGGCGGCGATCAGCACCTCGACGTCGTGGCCGAGCTCGCGCGCCAGCACGGCGCGCTGCACGTTGCCGCCTGAGAGTGCCGAGATCGGCGTGTCCGGCGTGCGGGTCTTGATCTTGTAGCGGTTGATCTTGGCGGTCGCGTCCTTTCGGAAGGCGGACTTGTTCAGCCAACAGCCGCCGCGCGCGAACGGAACGCGGTCGAAATCGCGGAGCGCGATGTTGTCTGCGACGCTCATGCCGCCGACGCAGGCGTTCCTCAGTGGCTCCTCGGGGAGCAGCGACATCTTGTGCCGGCGCATCTCGTCGCGCGTGGCGGAATAGGCTGCGCCGGAAACTCTGACAGCGCCGCTCTCGGCCTCGCGCTGGCCGGCGAGCACCTCGACCAGCTGGCGCTGGCCGTTGCCGGAGACGCCGGCGATGCCGACGATCTCGCCGGCGCGTACGGTCAGCGACAGGTCATGCACTGCCAGGCCTCCGGCGTCGTCGCGGGCGACCAGCTTGTCGATCGCGAGCCTGATCGCACCGGCCGCGCCGGTGCGCGCCGGCTGTACGGTGAGCTGCTCGGCGCCGATCATCATCCGCGCCATGTCGTCGGGGGTGAGCTCGCCGACCTTGCCGCGGCCGGCGAGCTTGCCGCGCCGGAGGATCGTGACCTCGTCGGCGAACGCCATGACCTCGCGGAATTTGTGGGTGATCATCAAAATGGTCAGCTCGCCGGCCTCGACCATCTTGCGCAGCATGCCCAGGACTTCATCCGCCTCGCCCGGCGTCAGCACCGAGGTCGGCTCGTCCAGTATCAGGAAGCGCCGCTTCAGATAGAGCTGCTTGAGGATCTCGCATTTCTGCCGCTCGCCGGCGGAGATGTCCGACACTTTGGCGTCGAGCGGCACGCGGAACGGCATGCGCGCCAGGAAGGCCTCCAGCTCCTTCTTCTCCTTTGCCCAGTTGACCACCGCCGGTACGTCGTCACGCGCCAGCACCAGGTTCTCGGCCACCGTCATCGCCGGTACCAGCGTGAAGTGCTGGTAGACCATGCCGAGGCCGAGCGCATGCGCATCCCTGGGGTTGTCGATTGCGCGCTCGCGCTCGGCGATCAGCACATCGCCCTCGGTCGGCCGATAGTAGCCCATGATGCATTTGACCAAGGTCGACTTGCCGGCGCCGTTCTCGCCGAGCAGCGCGTGGAACGAGCCGGGCCTGACCTTCAGCTCGACATTGTCGAGCGCGGTGAACGCGCCGAAGCGCATCGTCATCGCGATGGCCTCGACGCCGAACGCGCCCGCAGGCGTCGGATCGTCGCCGATCACGACAGCGCCTCGATCAGCGCGGAGGAGGTCGCGACCGCGCCGAACACGCCGCCCTGCATCTTGATCATCTTCAGTGCGTGATCGTGATTGCCCTTGTCGGTGGCGCCGCAGCAGTCCGACAGCAGCACGCATTCGAAGCCGCGGTCATTGGCTTCGCGCATCGTGGTGTGGACGCACACGTCGGTGGTGATGCCGGTCAGCACGATGTTCTGGATGCCCTTGAGGCGCAGGATCAGCTCGAGGTCGGTGGCGCAGAACGAGCCCTTGCCGGGCTTGTCGATGACGATCTCGCCCGGAGCCGGCGCGAGTTCGGGAATGATCTCCCAGCCCGGCTCGCCGCGCACCAGGATGCGGCCGCACGGCCCGGGATCGCCGATCCCGGCGCCGATCTGCTGCGAGCGCCAGCGCTTGTTGGCGGGCAGGTCGGAGAGATCGGTGCGGTGGCCCTCGCGGGTGTGGATGATCAGGAAGCCCTGCGCGCGCATCACCGTCAGCAGCGTCTTGATCGGCTCGATGGGGGCGCGGGTCAAGGAGAGGTCATAGCCCATCTTGTCGACATAGCCGCCGACGCCGCAGAAGTCGGTCTGCATGTCGATCACGATCAGTGCCGTGTTCTCTGGACGGAGATCGCCGTTGTAGGGCCAGGCATAGGGCTCGGAGCGGATGGTGCGCGTGGTCATGATGGACCTCCGAAATCAGCGGGTGATGGACAATTCAGCCGGCGCGCCGCTCAGGGTGCGTTTCGGCGAGCAGGTGATGATCATGATCAGCAGCGTCAGGATATACGGCGCGGCATTGAACAGATGATAGCCGGAGGTGACGCCGACGGATTGCAGCGCCGGTCCGAGCGCGGCAGCACCGCCGAACGCCAGCGAGGCCCACAGGCACAGCATCGGGTCCCAGCGTGCGAAGATCACCAGCGCGACCGCGGTGATGCCTTGTCCCGACGACAAGCCCTCGTTCCAGCTGCCGGGATAGAACAGCGACAGGAACGAGCCGCCGATGCCGGCGAGGAAGCCGCCGGCCATGGTGGCGCGCAGTCGGATCATCAGCACCGAATGGCCCATCGCCCGCGCCGCATCGGCGCTCTCGCCGGCAGTGCGGATCAGGAGGCCCCAGCGCGTGGTCTTGAATGCCCACAGCAGCAACGGCGCGAGCACGACGCCGAGCAGGAAGAGGACGTTGATGCGCAAGGCCGCGCGCACCTGCGGCACGTCGCTCCACCAGCCGAAATCGATCGCCAGCAGCCGCGCGGCGGTGGGCTCGATCAGCGGCTTGCCAAGGAAGAAGGCGAGGCCGGTGCCGAACAGCATCAGCGAGATTCCTACCGCGACGTCGTTAACGCGCGGCAGCGAGCAGATGCCGGCGTGGAGCGCGCCGAGCAGCGCGCCGGTGAGGCCAGCGGCGAGCACGCCTGCCCACGGCGATCCCGTGAGATAGGAGATGCCATAGGCGCTCATTGCGCCCATCACCAGCGTGCCCTCGAGGCCGAGATTGATGCGGCCCGAACGCTCGGTGATGCATTCCCCGAGGCTCACGAACAGGAACGGCGTGGAGACGCGGATGGCGCCGCCGAGCACCGCGAGCGGCACGGTCCAGAGCCCGATATTGCCGTCAGCCATGGATCAGGACTTTCCCTTGAGGAAACCGATGCGGCCGTAGAGCGCGTCGCTCGCCAGCACCGAGATGAAGATGATGCCCTGAAGCACCAGCACCGAGGCGTCGGGCAGGCCGAGCCGGCGCTGCAGCAGTCCGCCCGACGCATTGATGCCGCCGAGCAGGATCGCGACCGGAATGATGGCGAGCGGATTCTGCCGCGCCAGGAACGCCACGAGGATGCCGGTGAAGCCGTAGCCGACCGCGAGGTTGGCGTTGGTGCGGCCCTGCACGGCGGCGACCTCGACCATGCCGGCAAGGCCGGCGCAGGCGCCGGCGAGAAAGCAGACGGTGAGGATCAATTTGCCGACCGACAGACCGACGATCTTGGCGGCGCGGATGTTGCCGCCGGCGACGCGCGCGGCAAAGCCGAAGGTGGTGTGGTAGATCAGCACATAGGCCGCGATGGCGGCAATCAGGCCGAATACCAGGCCCCAATGCACGTCGGTGCCGGGAATGCTGCCGATCATGTTGGCGGCGCCGATCTCGCGCGTCGACGGCTTGTTGAGGCTGGCCGGATCGCGCATCGCGCCTTCGACGAGATGGTTGAGGATCGCGAGCGCGATATAGACCAGCAGCAGGCTCGAGATCGTCTCGTTGACACCGCGATACTGCCGCAAGGCCCCGGACAGCAGGATCCACAACCCGCCGCCGGTCATGCCGGCGATCACCATCGCGATCTGCACCATCAGCGGCGGCATGCCCTGCAGCGCCAGCGCCGCCGAGGTTGCCGAGAGCGCGCCGATCAGCAGCGCGCCTTCGCCGCCGATGATCACCATGCCCAATTGCGCGGGCAGGGCGGTGCACAGCGCTGTCAGGATCAAGGGAGCTGCCCGCGTCAGCGTGTTCTGCCAGGAGAACAAGGTGCCGAACGCGCCGTAATACATGTACCAATAGAGATCGAGCGGGTTCTTGCCGAACAGCGCGACGAAGATGCCGAACACGATGAGCGCGGCGACCAGCGCCGCGCCCGGGATGAGAATGTATTCAATGCTCGCGCCATAACGTTGCAGGAAACCTGCGTCGGCGGCCGGCGCGATGGCGGCCGCATCAACCGGATCGGCCGCCTCCGATGTCACGACGTGGCTCCGATCACGCCCTCGACCAGGTAGTCCATCTTCTCGAGCTCAGGATCCTTCTGGCCGCGCTCGGTGCCGGCGGTGATCACGGTGTTGCCCTTGTTGTCCTTGATCGGGCCCTTGAAGATGGTGTAGCCCTCACCGAGGAACTTGCTCTTGATGTCGTCGGCATGCTTGCGCGCCTGCTCGGACACCGCCTCGCCATACGCCGAGATCTTGACCACTTCTTCCTTGAGGCCGCCGCGATAGAAGTTCGGAATGCTCTCGCCAGCCTGGAGCATCTTGACGAACTTCGGATACAGCGCTTCCCAATTCCATTCTGCGCCCGTGAGATACGCTTTCGGTGCCAAAGGCGACTGGTTGACGTGATAGCCGGTGACGAAGGCGCCGCGGCGCGCGGCATTCTCCACCATCGTCTTGGGACCATCGACATGGCAGGTCAGCACGTCGACGCCCTGGTCGATCAGGCTGTTGGTGGCCTCGGCCTCCTTGACCGGCATCGACCAGTCGCCGGTGAAGATCACCTGCGTGGTGGCCTTGGGATTGGCGAGCTTGGCGCCGAGCGTGAAGGCGTTGATGTTGCGCAGGACCTGCGGGATCGGCTTGGCGGCGACGAAGCCGAGCTTGCCGCTCTTGCTCGTATAGCCGGCGACGATACCGGCAATGTATTGCGCCTCGTCGATATAACCGAAATAGGAGCCGGCGTTCTTCGGGTCCTTCTCGCTCCACAGGCCGCCGCAGTGTTCGAAGCGCAGCTTCGGATACTTCGCGGCCATCTTGATCATGTGCGGATTGTAGTAGCCGAACGAGGTCGGGAAGAGCAGCGTGGCGCCGTCGAGATTGATCATCGACTCGATCGTCTTCTCGACCGCGTCGGTCTCCGGCACCTTCTCCTCTTCGATCACCTTCAGCCCGGGCAGCTTCTTCAGCGCCGCCGCGCCTTGCGCATGCGCCTGGTTGTAGCCGTAGTCGTCGCGCGAGCCGACATAAATGAAGCCGATCGTCGTCTCCGCTGCGAAGGCCGGCCGCAGGCCCGCGGCTGCGCCGAGCGTCAGCGCCGCGCCACCCTGCAACAGATGCCGTCGTGAAATCCTGCCAAAGTCCATTGGTGAGCTCCCTCGGCGGGTCGGTCCGCCCGCGCTGTCATCTCGGCTTCACCGCCACGGCGGAGCCTTGAAGGGAGTGATCGCAAGCTTTGTGCCAGCGGCGCGCGGGAAGGCAGGCGCACCAAGCTGTTGAAATGGCAACATTTTGCAGATGATCGCAGCTTAGGCAGACGAATTTCCTGCCTGATATCAGCCTAAAATTTAGTCAATTGACTTTAATTGTATGCAACGAGTTCGACCGGATGGGACCTGTACCGCTGCCTGCGACGCGGCGGCGGCCTCCAGCTCAAAGCGGTGCAGAACGAACGTCGCGGCGAGGAGGAGCGGCGGCGCAATCGTCCTGCGCAGGCCGATCGCCGGTGGCGAGCCTTTTCATATCTGCTGCAGACGGTCTCGGGGTCTCAGATCCCGAGCAGCCAGACCGCGACGATGGTGCCGATCACTGCGAGCCCGCTGATCGTCCAGCCCGTCACATAGGCGCCGTCGTCAGATCCCGCGGGATCGACCATCGTGTCGCGCCAGCCTTCGTCCTGCCAGTGCCCCTGTTGGTACGCCATGCGAACCTCCTCGAGCCTGCCTCCCCGTGGAATAAGTCGGACGCCCCTCGAGAAGGTTCAACCCCAAGCTGAAATCTTCGTTGCATGCGCTGCAACGCAAATCCCCGACATCCCCTCTGGTCAGGCCGGCGAAACGTCCTAAGCTCGGAACGCGTTCCGCGAAGAGAACGAGCAAGTCGCCGGGACGGCATGGCCGTCCCGCAGCAGGGAAGGAAGACCATCCAATGAAGGATTTCGCCGGCAGGATCGCCGTGATCACCGGGGGCGGCACGGGCATGGGCCGCGAGCTCGCGCGCCAGCTCGTTGCCGAAGGCTGCAACGTCGCCATGTGCGACGTCTCGGCCGAGGCGATGGCCGAAACCAAGCGGCTGTGCGAGGCCGAGAAGCTGCCGCAGGGCCTGCGTGTCACCACCCATGTCGCCGACGTCTCGATCGAAGCGCAGCTGCAGCGCTTTCGCGATGAGCTCGCCGAGCAGCAGGCCACGGACAGGATCCACCTGCTGTTCAACAATGCCGGCATCGGCGGCGGCGGCAGCCTGTTCACCAACTCCCGGGAGCAGTGGGAGCGCACCTTCAACATCTGCTGGGGCGGCGTCTATCTCGGCGTCCGCACCTTCCTGCCGATGCTGCTGAAGGCAGACGAGGCCCATATCGTCAACACCTCGAGCGTCAACGGCTTCTGGGCCTCGGTCGGCATGGGCGTCTCGCACACCGCCTACAGCGCCGCAAAGTTCGCGGTGAAGGGATTTACCGAAGCGCTGATCAACGACCTCCGCCTCAACGCCCCGCACATCAAATGCTCGGTGGTGATGCCCGGCCACATCGGCACCTCGATCGTGTCGAACTCGCGCAAGGTGCAGAGCGGCACCGAGTCAGACGAGCTGAGCGAGACCGAGATCGGGCTTGCGCGCCAGCGCATGAAGGGCATGGGCATCGACGTCGCCGCCATGAGCGATGCCGACATCCAGGCTGCCGCCCGCGAGCGCGCCCGCAGCTTCCTCGAGGACGCCCCGACCACGGCGGCACAGGCGGCGAAGATCATCCTTGACGGCGTCAAGGCCGAGCAATGGCGCATCCTCGTCGGCGAGGACGCCAAGCTGCTGGACCTGCGCGTCCGCCAGTCGCCGGAGCAGGCCTACGAGCCCGAGTTCTTCCAGCGCTTCGCGCAGGAGGCGGGGTGGAAGCTGGGGTAGGGGATTGTTGTTAGTTAAAGATCGCTGCTCTCGCTACGCAGACGGTGAGCTCCCCTCCCCCTTGCGGGGAGGGGTCGGGGGTGGGGGTCCACGAGTCCCGCTGCCAATGATGAAACCGGATGCCATGGACGACAGCCGACGATCCTTCGCCCGCCACATGCGCGCCGAGCCAACCGAAGCCGAGCGCGTCCTCTGGCAGCATCTTCGCAACGACCTCAAGCTGGCGGGCTCTCACTTCCGCCGCCAGGCGCAGATTGGTCCCTTCGTCGTCGACTTCGCTAGCCGCAAAGCGAAGCTGGTGATCGAAGTTGATGGTGGCCAGCATGACTGGCGGAAAGAAGAGGACGCTGTGCGCACCAGGCAGCTCGAAGCCGCCGGCTATCGCGTTCTTCGCTTCTGGAACAATGACGTGCTGGGCAACATTCGAAGGTGTGCTTCACGAAGTCCGGTGCGCGTGGACCCCACCCCCGACCCCTCCCCGCAAGGGGGAGGGGAGACGAGACCGCCGCGCCGTCCCCGCAGAACGCGGAGACTTAGCAAGGCGTAGCGCGTCAGCTAGCTCTATGCGGGCTCTGCTGCCCGCGCGGGGAAGGCTCCGACAAGGAGCTCGGCAGATTGTTGCCTACCGCGACGACGCCACCCGGTACGCCATCCGCGTGTGGCTCGGGCAATACGGCAGCCCCTCGATCGGCTTCGATCCGCAGAAGCAGAAATCATCCGCGCCGGGCGTCGAGATCGGCCAGCGGCAGCGTTCCTTAGAGAGCTCGAACAGCGAGCAGCCGTTTACGACGGTGCCGACCGGCTCCTCGACGATCACAGGCGGCGGGTCGTTCTGGACCGCGCGCAGGATGCGGCGACGCAGCTTCGGCACGGGACGGCGTGCGCCATCGCGTGTCGTCTCGGCGCGCACCACGCGCCTGGTGTCGCCGCCATTGTCGCGCGTCAGCGCCAGGCGGGAGATCTTGCCGATCACGGCGTTGCGGCTGACGCCAAGCTCGGCGGCGATCTCTCGGCAGGTCAGCCCGGCCTCAAAGTGCTGCTTCAGGGCCTGGAGCCGTTCCTCGGTCCAGGTGGGGAGTGTCTGTCGTTCGGCGGGCATTGTTGTCGCTTCCAAGTTTGATCCGTCCTGGATCGTCCTGGCCGACGGCTGCACCGAAACTGTTGTCCGCGTTGCGTGTCCCTAGCTTACGCCCGTCCGTTGTCGCGAATCGACAGCAGCCCATCCTTGATGGCGAGCCGGATGCCTTCTTCAATCAACGTTCTGCAGACACCCGGAACGCTGGTGCCGTGGGTTCCCTGTTTCACGAGCTTTTCGAGATAGCCGATGGTTGCCAGGGCTAGGGTTACGGGGATGCGGTCAGTTTCGGCTTTTTCCGTCGCCATGCCTAAAAGCTAGTCCGTAACCGGTGTACAGAAAAGTAACTTTTTAGACTCTATTAGGAATCCAATAGGTTGTACAGCGGCTTGGGGATAACTGGTTAAGATATTGAATTTTATCGTAATATGACGAATCGGCGAGGTCGCGATGGTGACTCTCCGCCCGCTCGGCGAGTCCGGGGCCGGAATGGTACGGGAAAGCAAGGGCCGGGAAGATTCGCGTTAGCCGCGGTGCCCGATGGTCGCTTCAACCACCGCCGTGCCGCGGCGCCTGCTTCGGGATCCCCTTGGTGAATTTTAAGCAGAGCAGGCAGACGGGTCATCGCGGTCACGGCGAGAAAAGTTCGTCATTCCAGAAATAACGCTTTCGCTTTTCCGGAAATTGTGCTTTGGATGCCGCCATCCCGCCTCACTCGGAAGGGGCGTTGCGCGCGATCGTCACGACACGCGAGGCGGGGAGCGATGGCCGCGATGGAGCCGCAGCGTATCCTCTCGGGTGCGCGGACGAACGGCTCGGCGCGGACGTGAAGTCGCAGCGTGCTGACACCCCGACGCTGGTGTTACCCGCGCAACGCGCTCTGCGCGTTGTCGCGATCGCGACGAGGCTTCGCCTCGCGCGGAGGTGGCCAACAAGCCCGGCGCACCAGGCAGACTGCGTATAAGCGTGAAGACCATCGCGCAGGGAAGGCCGGGCGTTCTCGGCTGCACCTGTGGTACCTGCCGCCTGCATTTTTTCTCGCAGGCGGGCCGCAGGCGCCAGCCGGCGCCTGGCCTTCCCTGCGCCCTCCGACATTTCAGAGGGTGAGATCTGCAGCATGACCCGGGCAGGATCTGCCGCGGAGCGCGACGTCACGCGTCGTTCGATGCGCTCCCTCGCGCGGCATCAATGGCGTCGTCCCCGCGAACGCGGGGACCCATAACCCAAGGGAGCAGTTGGCTTGCGCAAGTCCAACCACCTCGCGTCACGACTTGGTTCGGTGGTTATGGGTCCCTGCGTTCGCAGGGACGACAGCAGTGTGTTTGGCCCGACGCTCAGCCCTGTCTTCTCACCCGTGCACCACCGCCTTCGCGATCATGCAATGAATGCCCTTGGAGCCGTTGACGGTCTGGGTCACCCGCAGGTCGGCGGCGAGGCTGCACAGGGTATAGGCGTCCTCGCGCGACAGATTGCGCTTCTCGCCGAGCAAGACGATCATGTCGCGCAGCGCCTTCACCGCGCACTGGTCGAGGTCGGGGTCCATCGCCATGGTCATGTAGTGGGTGGCCGTCTCGGCGCGCGGATAGTCGAATTTGAGATCCTTGCGCACAGTGAGACGGAAACGCCCCTGCAGCGCGGTCTCGATCGCGGTGACGCAGACCTCGCCGTCGCCCTGCACGCCGTGGCCGTCGCCGCAGGAGAACAGTGCGCCGGGCACGAACACCGGCAGATACAGCTTGGCGCCGGCGCCGAGCTCCTTGTTGTCGAGATTGCCGCCCATCGCGCGCGGGATCAGCGAGGTGATGCGGCCCCAGGCCGGCGGCGGCGCCACGCCCATCACGCCGAAGAACGGCGCCAGCGGCAGCTCCAGGCCCCACGGCAGCTTGCCGACCATCCGGTCCTTGTCGAGCGGGATGTTCATCAGCCGGCTCTCGTGGAAATCGTCGGGCAGGGTGCCCGCCAGCGGCCGGATGAAATTGTAGCCCCAGTCCTGCCGCAGCTGGACGTCGAGGATGTCGACCTCGAGCACGTCGCCGACCTCGGCGCCCTTGACCGCGATCGGGCCGGTCAGGATGTGGCCGGGCACCATGCGCTCGCTGCGGGCGTGGACGTCGAACAATTCCGGCGGCACATGGAATTTGCTGGTGTCGGGCACCACGTCGGGCCCGCCGCTGATCGAATCGATCGTGACCTCGTCACCGCTGTCGATCGTGAGCACCGGCTTCAGCCGGGATTCGAAGAAGCCCCAGTGGCAGGTCTCGGGGCTCGCGTGCAGATGGTGATGGGCCATGGTCCTCTCATTCGTACCGGTTCGGGACCAAGCATAGCGCATCCGCCGGCCGCCGCAGAGAGATGGCGACGCATGGCCGCTGTCGTGTATGAGGGCGGCCGTGGCACCTCACCCCGCGCCGGAGCTCGCAATGTTCTTTGTCCTGTCGAAGACGCTCGGCCTGCTGGCACTGCCGACCAATTTCATGATCGCGCTGGGCCTCGCAGGCGCCATCCTGATGCTGACCCGGTTTGCCGTGCTGGGGCGCAGGCTCGTGGTGTCTGCCATGCTGCTGCTGGCGATCGTCGGCCTGACGCCGCTCGGCAGCCTGATGCTCTATCCGCTGGAGAGCCGGTTTCCGAAATGGGACCCGGCGAACGGTGCGCCCGACGGCATCATCGTGCTCGGTGGTCCCGTCGATTCCGATCTCTCGGTGATGTACGGCATGCCGGTGACGGTGGCGGGCGCCGATCGGGTGATCCAGGCCGCCGCGCTGGCGCGGCGCTATCCGAACGCGCGCATCCTGTTCACCGGCGGCAGCGCCAATCTGATCGCGACCGAGGCCAAGGAGGCCGACGTCGGCGCCGAGATCCTGCTCAGCCTCGGCGTGCCGAAGGAGCGGCTGTTGCTGGAGCGGCAGTCGCGCAACACCTACGAGAATGCGATCTTCTCCAAGGCGATGATCTCCCCGAAGCCGGGCGAGCGCTGGCTGCTGGTGACCTCGGCCTATCACATGCCGCGCTCGGTCGGGCTGTTCCGCAAGGCCGGCTTTCCGGTCGAGCCCTATCCGGTGGACTGGCGCGTCGGCCGCGTGCTCGACTTCGACGGCATCTCGCTGCTCGGCCTGCGCCGCGCCGACATTGCGGTGCGCGAATGGGTCGGGCTCGTGGCCTACCGCCTGCGCGGCCGCATCGACGATCTGTTTCCGGGACCGGCCTAGGCAATCGTCTTGCAGAAGCTCGCCGCTTTCGCGGCCAGCTCGCCGCGCACGCGCGCGACGACCGGCTCGTAGCGGCAGCTCGAATCCTGCCGGAACAGCCGCGCGCTCGGATACCACGGGCTGTCGTCGCGATCCCTGAGCCAGCGCCAGTCGGCGAGGTGGGGCAGCATGATCCAGGTCGGCCGTCCGAGCGTCGCGGCGAGATGCGCGACGCTGGTGCAAACGGTGACCACGACGTCGAGACAGGAAATCAGCGCCGCGGTCTCGACGAAGTCGGTCAACTCGACGGTAAGGTCGCGGATGCCGCTCTGCTGCGCCAGCACCGCCTTGTCGGCTGGCCGCAGCTCTTTTTGCAGGCTGATGAAATCCGCCCCGAGATCGAGCAGCGGCAGCAGGGTCGCAAGCGGCATCGAGCGGTTGCGATCGTTGCCCTGATGCGGATTGCCGGACCAGACGAGGCCGACCCGCAGCCGGTCATGCGCTCCGAGCCGCCGCTCCCAGGCCGCGATGCGCTCGGCCGGCAGTGGCGGGAGATAGCTTGGCGGTGGAATGGTATCGAGCGTGGTGCCGAAGGCCAGCGGCAGGCTCATCACCGGGCAGTGCATGTCGAAGACCGGCCGCTGCAGGTCCGGCGCGTAGGCGAGGCATTGCGTCACACCGTCGATGCCGGCCATCAGCGGCCGCAGCGCCTCGCGCACCACCAAGATCACCTTGGCGCCGCGCGCGGCGACCATCGGCACGTAGCGGGCGAACTGGATGGTGTCGCCGAAACCCTCGTCCTCCTCGATCAGGATGGTCTTGCCGGCGATGTCCTCGTGGCCCAGACATTTGGACTCGGCAAAGCGCGGATAGTCGATCGAGAAATCCGGCATGGCCCAGCGCGCCTCGCGCCGGGCCCAGCCGGAGACGAAGTCGCCGCACTGCAGCTCGATATGCGCGAGCTGCCACGCCGCCTTGGGATGATCGGGGACGAGCGCGAGAATCTGCCGGTAGACGGCAGCAGCATCCTCGAAACGCAGGAGCTGCATCAGCGCAAAACCCTTGTTGAGCAGCACCTCGACGAAGTCCGGCCGCAACGCCAGGGCCTGATCGAACCACGGCAGCGCCTCCGCGCTGCGGCCGAGACAGACAAAGGCATCACCGAGATTGTTGCAGACCATCGCCTCGGTCGGCGCCAGCGCATGCGCGCGTTCACAATCGGCCAGATACGCGTCGTAGTGTTTGAGCTCGCGGAGGCACCGGGCGCGCATCTGCAGCGACTGCAGGTCATTCGGCTGCTGCGTCAGGCAGATCGTGAAGGCCTGGGCGGCTTCCTCATAACGCTGCTGCTGATGCAGCAGCAGGCCGCTCTGGAACGCGGCCTCGCGGTGCGAAGGATCGATCGTCAGCGCGTGCTGATAGCTCAGCAGCGCCTCGGCGCCACGGTCGAGCGCCAGCAGCACGCCGCCCATATGCTTCCACAACTCGGCCTCGTCGGGCTTGAGCTGGATCGCCTTGTCGAAGACGGCGAGGGCGTCGTCGAGCCGGCCCATCTGCTTCAGGGTGAAGCCGAGGCTGGTGAGATAGTCGATCTTCGGCGTCTGTCGGATCGCGCGCGAGAACCACGCGACGGCATGGTCGTGCTGGCCGGTTTGCAGCGCGATGATGCCCATCAGCGCAAGGCTGTCGGCGTGGGCCGGGTCGGCCGCCAGCGCCTGCTCGCAGCACATCTGGGCATCGAGCAGACGCCCTCCGCCGAGGTGATGCAGTCCCGCCTCGTAGAGCGCGGCGGGCGACAGCACGGGCGTTCCGCCGGGGCCGGCCGTTGCGCGCTTGGCGCCTTCCTTCCGGTCGCTGCGGGTCATCGACTGATCCTGTCCGAGGATCGAAAATTCATAAGTGATTCCCGTAATATCGAGAAGGATCATGGTATGGCGGGCGAGCCCGGAGGGCGGAAATACTGGCATCACGCGGTGCGAGGGTCTAACAAGCGCCCCGAAGTCGAACCACGCATTGGACCGGCAGGCGGTGCGGTAGGGAGGGAGCGCCACATGCAACAGCCGAACGGGACGGACAGGCTGGATCTGGCGGCCATGGTGGCCGATCTCAACGGCCTGCTGCGGCTGAAGACGACCGTGATCGGCATCAAGATGTTCGCCCGCGTCGAGGACATGGAAGCGGTGGAGAAGATCCGCCGGCCCAACGCGGTGCACACCACCGACCAGATCGTCAGCATGGCCTCGCGGCTCGGCTGGACAGTCGGCATCACCGGAGATGATCTGGTCGGCGCGCAGTGCCGCGCGGTGATCGGGCTCGGCCCGCAGGACGACACCTGGCTCGAGGGCGCGAACTATGTCGGCGTCTGGCACGGCACGGCGGAGGACGCGCGCAAGCGACAGGAGGCGTTGGATGTCGTGCCGTTCGGCCGCTACCAGGCCATGGCCGTCAGCCCGCTGTCGAGCGGCCGGCTGGATCCGCCGGACATCTGCCTGGTCTATGCGACGCCGGGACAGATGATCATCCTGATCAACGGCCTGCAATATGTCGGCTACAAGAAGTTCGAATGGGGCGTCGTCGGCGAGACCGCCTGCGCCGACTCCTGGGGACGCGCGCTGAAAACCGGCGAGCCGAGCCTGTCGCTGCCATGCTTCGCCGAGCGCCGCTATGGCGGCGTGCCGGACGAAGAGATGCTGATGGCGCTGAAGCCATCCGATCTCGCCAAGGCGATCGCCGGCATGAAACAGCTTGCCAGGAACGGCCTGCGCTACCCGATCGCCCCCTACGGCATCCAGAACGACGTCCGCGCCGGAATGAATGTGTCTTATGGAAAAAAGTAGACCCGCAAACTCCGTCATTGCGAGCGCAGCGAAGCAATCCAGGGCTGAGGACGGGACTCTGGATTGCTTCGTCGCTGCGCTCCTCGCAATGACGGGGCACTAAAATCGCAGCTGATCGCTAGGGAACAAGAATGACGTCATCCAAGTTCGATATCATCGTCTATGGCGCGACCGGTTTCACCGGGCAGCTCGTCGCTGAATATTTGGCCACGCAATATCGCGGCGACAGCTCGCTGCGCTGGGCGATGGCTGGTCGCAGCCTCGACAAGCTCGCGTCCGTGCGCGATGCGATCGGCGCGCCCGCCGATACGCCGCGGATCGCGGCCGATGCCGCCGATCCTGCATCCCTAAAGGCCATGGTGGCGCAGACGAAGCTGGTGCTGACCACCGTCGGTCCCTATCAGCTCTATGGCAACGAGCTCGTCGCGGCCTGCGCCGAGACCGGCACCGACTACGTCGATTTGTGCGGCGAGCCGGTGTGGATGCGGCAGATGATCGACAAGCATCAGGCCACCGCCGAGAAGAGCGGCGCGCGCATCGTGTTCTCCTGCGGCTTCGATTCCGTGCCGTTCGAGCTCGGCGTCTATTTCGTGCAGCAGCAGGCCAAGAAGGTGCTCGGCGCCGCAGCGTCGCGTGTGAAGGGCCGCGTCCGCGGCATGAGCGGCACGCTCTCGGGCGGCACCGCGGCGAGCGCCAAGGCGACCTTCGATGCGGTCGCCAAGGATCTGAGCCTGGTCGCGATCCTCAAGGACTCGTTCGCCCTGACGCCCGGCTTCAAGGGTCCGAAGCAGCCGTCGGGCAACAAGCCCGTCTATGAGGAAGATCTGCAGTCCTGGACGGCGCCGTTCATGATGGCGCTGATCAACACCCGCAATGTCCACCGCTCCAACATGCTAATGGGTTTTCCCTACGGGCAGGACTTCGTCTATGACGAGATGGTGCTGACCGGCCCGGGCGAGAAGGGCGAGGCCAACGCCAAGAAGGTGATGGCGGCGAATGCCGAGAAAACCGGCCCCAACGCGCCGAAGCCGGGCGAGGGTCCCTCGAAGGAGGAGCGCGAGAACGGCTACTACAATCTTCTCTTCGTCGCGATAGCCCCCGACGGCCGCCAGGTCCGCGCATCCGTGAAGGGCAACCGCGATCCCGGCTACGGTTCGACCTCGAAGATGATCAGTGAATGCGCCGTCGGCCTGTTGCGCGACGGCGCCGGCGTGAAGGGCGGGTTCTGGACCCCGGGCGCGGCGCTCCGCGACAGCCTGATCCAGCGGCTGGTGGACCACGCCGGCCTGACGTTCACGGTGGAGGGCTAAGAGCGGTGGAATCCATCCGCCGCGGCCCAGAGAGCAACCATGACGTCGGCTAAATTCGACATCGTCGTTTATGGTGCAACCGGTTTCACCGGCCAACTCGTGGCCGAGTATCTCGCCGCGCGCGGTAGCGGCGAAGCCAAGCTGACCTGGGCCATGGCTGGGCGCAGCCGCGACAAGCTCGCCAAGGTGCGCGATGCGGTCGGAGCGCCGCCTGATCTGCCGCTGATCGTGGCCGATTCCAGCGACCCCGGCTCCATTCGCACGATGGTCGATCAGGCTAGACTGGTGTTGACTACGGTCGGACCCTATCAGCTCTACGGGGCCGATGTGCTCGCCGCCTGCGTCGCTGCGGGGACCGATTATGTCGATCTCTGTGGCGAGCCGCTGTGGATGCGCCAGATGATCGAGAAGCATCGAGATGAGGCGGAGCACAGCGGTGCAAGAATCCTGTTCTCGTGTGGCTTCGACTCGGTGCCGTTCGAGCTCGGCGTGCTGTTCGTGCAGCAGCAGGCAAAACAGGTGCTAGGTGCGCCACAGCCGCGCGTGAAGGGGCGCATTCGCGGCATGAGCGGCTCGCTGTCGGGCGGCACTTCGGCGAGCGCCAAGGCAACAGCGGCGGCATTGACCGCCGATTTGAGCCTTGTGGCGATCATGAAGGACCCGTTCGCGCTGACGCCGGGATTCACCGGCCCGAAGCAGCCACCGGCCAACCGACCGATCTATGAGGAGGATCTCCAGTCTTGGGCCGCGCCGTTTGCAATGGCGCTGGTCAACACACGCAACGTCCATCGTGCCAACGTGCTGATGGGTTTTCCGTACGGGCAGGACTTTGTCTACGACGAAATGGTGCTGACGGGCGATGGAGAGGAAGGCCAAGCCAACGCCAAGTTGGTCATGGCGGCAAATGCCGAGAAGACCGGCCCGAATGCGCCCAAGGTCGGGGAGGGGCCCTCGAAGGAGATGCGGGACAACGGATACTTCGACCTGTCGTACGTCGCAGTGTCTCCCGACGGACGGCGCGTTTGCGCGTCGGTGAAAGGGAAGGGCGATCCCGGCTACGGTCTGACGGCGAGGATGATCAGCGAATGCGCCATCGGCCTGCAGCGCGATGGTGCCGTTGTGAAGGGCGGTTTCTGGACGCCCGGCGCCGCGCTCGGCGACAGCTTGATCAAGCGGCTGGTCGACCACGCCGGCCTGACGTTCACGGTGGAGGATTAGTAGGCTGCGATGTGCGGGCCGATCCCTGCGGATCGGTTCGCCTCGGCCTGATGGGCGCGCGTGGCGGCGATCATGCCCCACATCGTGCCGAGCATCAGGAAGAAATGCCGCCAGTGGTCGGTGTCGATGATGAAGCTTTCGCCGACGGTGCCGAGGAACGCCGAGAATACCGCGATGTAGGTGCGCTGCCAGGGCACGCGCACGAACAGATAGCGGAAGCCGAGAATGACAGTGGTGAACACCAGCGCGGGATAGCAGATGCCGGACAGCCAGCCACCCGACATGAAGGCGTTCAGATAGGAGTTGTGGGTGTCCTCGGGGAAGTAGTTGTGGAACTGCAGCGGCCCGATCCCGAACGGCAGGTCGAGCGCCATGTCGGCGCCGAGAATGTGGCGTCCGAAGCGTCCGAACCGGCCCTCGTCATAGCTCTGGTCGAAGCTTGCCCGCTGCTTGAACATGTCGGCGATGGAATCGATCGAGAGCAGAACGCCGATCAGGACGATGCCGGCCACGGCGGCCGCCAACGTCATGAAGATGATGCGGGAGCGCTCGCCCCGCGTCTGGCTGGTGAGCACCATCATTGCCAGCATGAAGGCGGCGGTGAGGACGAGGCCGCCCCAGGCCGCGCGCGAGAAGGCGAGCAGGATGGCGAGCGCCATCACGCCGAGCGCAAAGCTGGCGCGCAATGTCGCGGCGAAGCGGGCGGTCACGACGTTCTGCAGCGCGAGCAGCGCCGGCAGGATCAAGAACGCGCCGAGCACGTTGGGGTCCTTGAACGTGCCGCGCGCGCGGCCATACAAGGTGAGGAGATCGTAGCCACCGGGCACCAGATGGAAGTAGCCGGCGACACCCGCGAGGGCCGCGATCGCGCCGCCCATCACGAGGCCGCGCCGGAGCATGTCGAGCCGCGCTTCGGTGTCGTCCGACGTGAGCATGGCAATGAAGATCGCCGTGAACGCCATGTACCAGGAGGTGGCGATCCAGGTCGCGATCTTGGAATCGTCGAGCAGCGGTATCGCGCTGATCGTGTAGCCGAGATTGACCAGGACCAGCAACAGGAGGAGCGGCAGGAAGACGAGGCGCAGCCTGATGCCGGTCGCGAAGAACACCGCGGCGGAGGCGAGCGTGACGAGCTCATAGGGGCTCGGTTCGATGAACACGATGGCGCCGGAGACCCCGACCAGCCAGACCAGCGTGCGCTGCAGGGCGACGACGCCCGGAGGGGCCATCGGCCTGGATGCGAACTCTTCGGCTGCTGCCGTCACGGCCATCGCGAACTCACACTCATACGCAGCGCACGGCGGGATCGGCCAGACACACGCGCGAAGCGGACGTGGGCCCGCTCCGGATCCCCGCGATCAATAGGCGTTCTCGCTCTTGGTCATCAGCGCCAGCGGCGTCTTGAGCAGGATGTAGAGGTCGAACAGCACGGACCAGTTCTCGATGTAGTAGAGGTCGAACTCGACTCGCTTCTGGATCTTCTCCTGGTTGTCGATCTCGCCGCGCCAGCCGTTGATCTGGGCCCATCCAGTGATCCCCGGCTTGACGCGGTGGCGCGCGAAGTAGCCGTCGACGGCCTCGTCGAACATCCGGTTCTGCAATTTGCCCTGCACGGCGTGCGGCCGCGGACCGACCAGCGAGAGGTTGCCCTTGAACACCACGTTGAACAGTTGCGGCAGCTCATCGAGGCTGGTCTTGCGGATGAAGCGGCCGACGCGGGTCACACGTGGATCGTTCTTGGTGACGACCTTGGACGCCGTGGGATCAGCCTGATGGTGATAGAGCGACCGGAACTTGAAGACGTCGATGCGCTCGTTGTTGAAGCCGAACCGCTTCTGCCGGAACAGCACCGGTCCCGGGCTGTCGAGCTTGATCGCAAGCGCAACCAGCGCCATCACCGGCAGTGCGAGCAGCAGGATGAGGCCGCCGACCAGTCGATCGAACAGCATTTTCATCACCAGATCCCAGTCGGTGATCGGCGCCTCGAACACGTCGAGCGTCGGGACCGCACCGAGATAGGAATAGGAACGCGGACGGAAACGCAGCTTGTTGGTATGGGCCGAAAGGCGGATGTCGACCGGCAGCACCCACAGCTTCTTCAGCATGTCCAGGATGCGGGTCTCCGCCGAGATCGGCAGCGCGAACAGCACCAGGTCGACGCGGGTGCGGCGGGCAAACTCGACGATATCGTCGACCTTGCCGAGCTTCGGCGCACCGGCGCAGGCCTCGAGCGATCGCGAGTCGTTGCGGTCGTCGAACACGCCGAGGATCTCGATCTCGGAGTCGTCCTGCGCCTTCAGCGCACGCACCAGGTCCTCGCCGCTCTGGTCGGCTCCGACGATGATGGTCCGTCGATCGAGACGTCCTTGCCTGGCCCAGCTGCGGATCAGGTTGCGCAGCACGACGCGGCTCGCGATCAGCGCGCCGAGCCCCACGAAGAAGAACGCGGCGAGCCAGAGACGGGAGACTTCGCTGCCGATCTTGGCGAAGAAGGACAGTCCTATGAACAGCAGGAACACGAAGCAGTAGGACGAGATCATCCGGGTCATCTGCCGCACCTGGGCGCGGAAGACCTGGATCTGGTAGATGTCGGCGGCCTGGAAGCACACCACGGCGCTCACGGCGAGGCCGACGATGGCAACGAGATACTCCCAATGGAAGCCGCTGAGCGGAACCACGTAGCCGAAATAGACGACGCTGCCGACGACGCTCAGCAGCACGAAATCGGTGATGCGGACGATGCCGGCGAGGACGATCGGAGAGTAGGCGCGGTGAACCTTCTGATTGGCGACCGCCAGGGCCGCCGGCGACAGGCGGCGACGCCGTTCAACGGCCGGCTTGTCTGCCGCGGCCGTCGATGCGGCCGTGGCCGCAGCAGCATCCAACATCGAGCGAGCGTTGATCGGTTCCACAGTCGTACAAGCCCGGATTATGTTTGTTAGTATTTGTGGTCATGTAAGCGCTGATAGCGCCGGGGGAAATTCCCCACCGGCGGGATTAAGGGCCAAATCGGAAGAAACGGTTAGCGATGGTAAATGACGTCAGGTCTTGGTAAACGCCTCGCGGTAGCTGTCGAGCACGCCTTCGACCATCGCCTTCTGCGAGAAATGCTGGAAGATCCGCTCGCGCAGCGCCTTGGCGCGCAGCTGCGCGGTAGCCGGATCGTCCAGTGCGGCTGCGATGGCGTCGGCCAGCGCGGTCGCGTTGCCTGGCATGAACATCGCGTCGTCGTGCGCCCCGAAGATCTCGGGGATGCCGCCGACCCTCGCCGCGATCATCGGAACCCCAGCGGCTCCCGCCTCGATCACGACATAGGGCATTGAATCGCCACGCGATGGAACGACGAGCAGTCGTCCTTTGGAAAATCCGTCGCGGGCCTTCACATGGCCGATGAAACGCACTGCGGCCGCAAGACCGAGGCGTTCGACCTGAGCTTTGAGCTTCGACATCTCCTCGCCGTCGCCGCCCAAGGTCAGCGTCAGCGGCCGGCCACGGGAGCGCAACTGCGCGACAGCGTCGATCAGCAGATCCGTGCCCTTGATGTGCCTGAACTCTCCGACATAAGCCAGGTCGGTCTGGTCCTGAGCCGGCGTGACCGGGTCGAATTCGCCTGCAGTGACGCCGTTGAAGACGCAATTCACCAATCCGTTGGGATGGCCGATCATGCGCTCATAGGTATCGCGGGCGAAGGCGCTCTCGAACAGGAAGAGATCCGTCCGGTTCATCAGCGCACGTTCAAGCCGGCCATACAGCGCGCCTTTGAGCGTGTCGAGCGGGTAGTGCAGCGAGCCGCCGTGAGGCGTGTAGATGCGGATCGTTCCTGGCCGATGCGGCAGCAGGCGTACGAACGCGCCGGCTTTGGCGCCGTGGCCGTGCAGCACGTCGGGGGCGAGCGCGCGGGAGAGGCGATGGAATCGGCTGAGTGCCAGAATGTCGCTCGGCCAAGGCTCCCGATGAATGGGAACGCGGTGCACGCCGAGTGTCAGGCGAGGCGCGATCTGGGCCAGCGCGGCATCGGCGCGTTCGCCGCCGGTCAGGCTGTCCGCAATGATGCCCACGTCATGCCCGCGATCGACCTGGCCGTTGGCAAGGTCGAGGATGTGCCGAAAGATGCCGCCGACGGGAGCTCTGACCGCGTGAAGGATTTTGAGAGGTTTGTTCTGCGACGGTGCCATGTCGAACTCGCCCGCGCCTTCGGCCTGCGCGTGGTTTAGCCAGGCGTCGCTGCGCGAGCTGATCTGACGACTGGCGGATAGAGGAAGCACGGGCGCCTCTCGTCGCTGAATATTGGTAGCTCCAACCTCGATAGAGGCTTGATGGTTAACAAAGTCTCACTTGTCGTCACTGCCGGGCAGGTTCGCTCCAGCATTGTGACGATCTGGCGCAAGCCTACGTGTTGCAAGCAGCATTTGGCGAAGGATGACGATTGTTCGATAGGGCGAGGTTGCAGGCGCTCCGGTTAACCCGTCAGCAACCTTAATGGAGTGTAATTGTACCACGTATGGTAGCGGCGTGGCGTAGGTCTCGCGGGAGTGGATGATGCGGTTGGCGTTCTGGCGTGCCGGCGAGAAGACACAGGTTGACGGAGCCTCCGTCCGACCCGTGACAGGCTCGCCATCGTCGGCGGAGCCGGGCCCGGCCGGCGATCTCGATCTCCGGCTGGTCGGCCGCGCCTTGGCACGAAAGCGTGGCTTCATTCTTTTGCCGACGCTGCTCGCTCTCGTTCTGTCGATCACCGCGGTCAACATGATCACGCCGCGCTACAAGTCCGAAGCGCGGATCCTGATCGACGGACGCGAGAACGTGTTCGTGCGGCCGAACGGGGAGCGTACCGAAGAGCGGACGGCACTCGATGCCGAGGCGGTCACGAGCCAGGTGCAACTGGTCCTGTCGCGAGATCTGGCGCGCGACATTATCGCGAAGAACAGGTTGGGCGAGCTGCCGGAGTTTGATCCCGTCCTGCGCGGCGTGTCGCCGCTGAAGTCGGTCTTGGCGATGGTCGGGCTCGTGAAGGATCCGCTTGCCATGACGCCGGACGAACGCGTCATGGATGCCTATTACGAACGCCTGACCGTCTACGCCGTCGACAAATCGCGCGTCCTCGTCGTCGAGTTCCAGTCGCAGGATCCGGCGCTTGCGGCGAAGGTCGCGAATTCGATCGCGGACGGCTATCTCGTTGTTCAGCAGAACGCTCGGCAGGCGCAGGCGAAGTCCGCCAGCCAGTGGCTGGCCGGGGAGATCCAGGGCCTGCGCAAGAAGGTCGAGGAGGCGGAATCGCGGGTCGAGGAGTTCCGCGCCAAGTCGAATTCGTTCATGGGGACCAACAACACCTCGCTGTCCAACCAGCAGATGGGCGAGGTCAATACCCAGCTCAACAATGCGCGCGCCTTGAAATCGGATGCCGAGACCAAGGCGCGGCTGATCCGCGAGATGCTGCAGAGCGGCCAGCCGATCGAGGCGTCCGAGGTGCTCAATTCGGAGCTGATGCGGCGCTTGTCGGAGCAGCGCGTGAGCCTGCGCGCGCAACTCGCGGAACAGTCGTCGACGCTGCTCGACAATCACCCGCGCATCAAGGAACTGAAGGCGCAACTGGCTGATCTCGACCGCCAGATCCGCGACGAGGCCGGCAAGATCTCCCGCTCGCTCGACAGCGACGCGCGTATCGCCGACGGGCGGGTGCAGATGCTGAGCCAGAGCCTCGATCAGGCCAAGAAGCAGGCCACCTCCACCAATGGCCTCGATGTCCAGCTGCGGGCGCTGGAGCGGGATGCCAAATCGCAGCGCGACCTGCTGGAATCGTATCTCGCCAAGTACCGCGAGGCGAACACCCGTGAGTCGCTCGACACCCCGCCCGCGGATGGACGGATCATCTCGCGGGCGGTGGTGTCCAACACGCCGGCGTATCCGAAGAAGCTGCCGATCGTGCTGATCGCGACATTGGCGACCTTGATGCTGACCTCGGGCGTGGTCATCACCGGCGAGCTGCTGCGCCTCACGGCTCCGCGTGCGGTGGGCCCGGCCGCCCCGGCCATGAGCAGCATGGCCGATGTCATGGTGCTCGCGGCGCGGGTCGAGCCGATGATCGCCCCGCGTACGGTCTCCGCATCGCCGGCCGTTGCACCACCTTCGACGTCGGCGCCGGTTGAGGCCGCGCGTCCGGCTTCGGTACCGCCGCCCCCCACGGCCATGCAGCCGGCCGAGGCGCCGTCGGCCGAGCCGGTCAAGCCTGCGCCGCCACCGCTGAACGAGTTCGAGCAACTCGCCGCCGATCTGCTCGGCGCGGGCGAGGGCGCCCGCAAGGTCACCGTGCTCGGCACGGCCGGCGGCGAGGCCGTCACGTCCACTGCGCTCGCGATCGCCCGCACCATGGCGGCGCAGGCGCGCGTGGTGCTGGTTGACCTCGCCGGCAGCCCGCAACTGCTTGCGGGCGTCTCGGTCGATCCGGCCGCGCCCGGGCTGATCGAGCTGATGCTGGGCGAGGCATCGTTCGCGTCCATCATCACCAAGGACCAGGCCTCGCGGCTGCACATCGTCAATGCTGGCCGTCCCGGCGCCGACCGCAGCCAACTGCAATCGCCGCGGCTCGCGCTCGCGATCGACGCACTGTTGCGCGTCTACGACCACGTCCTGCTCGACGCTGGCAATGCCTCCGATCTGCCGGCCGAGCTCCTGACCGCGGGCGCGCGCGCCGTCGTCGTGCCCGATCCCAAGATGGCCGCCGAGGCGCGCAGCCAGATGAGCGAGCAGCTGCGCGAGGTCGGCTTCGGCGCCGTCACCATGCTGAAGGCACCGGCCGGAGGCGCCAACCGCAACCAGCCGGGGCCGCGCGGCGTCGCCGCCTAATCTTCGGCCCTCTCGTCAGCCTTGGCGGCGCCGCCACGCGATTGCAGCGCGCCGCGCAGCTGTTGCGCCAGACGGAACAGGGCAGGGCTGTGCTTGACGGCATGCTTGGCCCGTCCAACCGCAGCCATCGTCGTCGCGGCGACGCGCCCCCGCGCGGTCAACGACATGAAGCTGTCGAAGATCGGCTCGTCATTCTTGCAGAACATCCGCTTGTAGTCGTCCGATCCGATGCCGAGATCGAGGGCACGAAAATCCTGTTGCGCGTAGTGATCGATGATCGAGCGCATCAGGATCAGTCCGGGACTCCAGCGCGCATTCTCCGACAACGTGTAGGTGTTGAACATCATCGAGAAGCGCGCCCCGTCGGCCACGCCGGCAAACAGTGCGATGATCTCGGCGTCGCAGCGCAGTGCGTGGATATCGATGGCGCGATGCCCGCAGTCGAGCTTTGCCATACAGGCGCTTCGCACGAAGGCCTCGATGCAGGGCTCGGCGAACACGTTCGGCAGCCTCTGCTCGGCCATGCGGATCGGCTTGGTGCGGAAGAACCAGTCGAGCAGTTCGGCGATCTCGGCGTCGCTGCTCGCGACCATGTAGCGGTAGCCGGGCAGCGTCTGCAGCTTCTTTTCCTTGCTCTTCAGCCGCTTTCGGAACGAATTCGACAACAGCGCCGTCGGCGCAGCCCCCGGCGGCATCAACAGCACCGGACAGTCGTTCACCGACGGCTGGTGCGGCCATTGCGCCAGCGGATTGGCGAGATCGCGCCAGCGCTCCGGCTGCTGTGTCAAGGCGAGCAGGTCGACACCGCCGCGATCGCGCAGCCCTGCGAGCAGGACGTCGAGATCGCCGGCGCTGGCGCGCGCGGCGAATTCGCGATCCATCAGCGGCATGTTGAAGGTCGTATGCTTGCCGCCCATGAAGGTGGCGATGCGCACGCCGCAGGCGTGCCGCAACGTCAGCGGCAGCAGCAGCAGCGGGCGTTGCTCGGCATCACGCCCGATAACGATGAACGGCGTCGCATGCTCGCGCGCGCCGACGTCGCGCTGCCATGCGCCGAGCAGATCGAAGCGCTGGTAGGGCGTCGAGACATGTTCGGGGACTTCGAGCGCGCGCCAGACCGGCTCGGCGGCAGCCAGATCGGACACGATCTCCACCCGCGCGAGCCCCGACGGCAGCCGCCGCGCGGGCGCCTGCGCCGTCCGGCTCTCGATCACGGCGGCCATGGTCATCGCGCAGCTCGCGTTGTCGTGGAATTTTGTTGCTTGACGTCCGGAGACCCTCGCAAAGAAGTCTCAACAAAAGGTAATGGCAATGACGTCGTCCCAAATCGGGAATGGCACAAACAAAGACCTGTTCAAATCGGCAGCGGCCACGCGATCTTGACGGCGGACGATCGCTATCATCGGATGGCGGTGATCATGACGCGATCGCGCCACGGTCTGTCCGCATCAGGTGGGCGCGGACGGTCTGGTTTCAAGTGGGATTCGGGGAAGGGGCGCGGGAATTGTCGTCGGACAACAGGTGGCTGCGCAGCGCCCGGCTCGAGCTGGCCTATTTCAGCGGTGGCACGCTGCTCGCGTCGCGCGCCACGGGCGGCGCGGGCGCCGTGCTGCGGTTCGAGCGCGTGCGCCCGCGGCGCAAGGGCGCGTTCCAGCCGCTGAAATGCGTGGAGATCACCCCCGTTTTCCTCGACAAGGTGATCCGGGCGCTGAAGCGCTGGGGCTATGACATCGTCTCGCTCGACGAGGCCTGCGACCGCGCCGTGCGCCTTCCCCAAAGCAGCCGCTTCGCCTGCCTGAGCTTCGACGGCACCGCGAAGGACCTGATCACGCACGCCTATCCGGTGCTGGCGCGCCACGGCGTGCCGTTCACCGTTTACGTGCCCTCGGCCTTCCCCGATGGGCTCGGCGAAGCCTGGTGGCTGGCGCTGGAGGCCGTGATCGCGCGCGAGGCCCGCATCAGCCTTGTGATCGATCATCGTGAGCAGCGCTTCAACGTGGTCACGCCGGCCGAAAAATATGAGCTGTTCGCGTATCTTTCGGCGTGGCTGCGCAAGCTGCCTCCGGCCGAGCTGTCGATCGCGATCCGCGACCTCTGCGCGCGCCATTCGGTCGATCTCGCCGGCCTGAGCCGCGAGTCCTCGATGGACTGGACCGACATCGCCCGTCTCGCCGCCGACCCCAACGTCACGATCGGCAGTGCCACCGTGCACTATTCCGTGCTCGCCAATCTCCGGGATGCCGACGCCCAGCGCGAGATCACGATGGGCAAGGCGGTGCTGGAGACGGCGCTGCGCCGCCCGGTCCGGCACATGGCGTATCCGTTCGGCGACCGCTATTCGTTCCGCCGCAGCGACGTCGTGCTTGCGGAGCAGGCGGGCTTCGTCAGCGCGGCCTCGACGATGCCAGGCGTCGTGCAGAGCGAGGGCCGCACGCATCTGCACATGCTGCCGCGGATCGCCTGGGACGGCCGCTCGCGCTCGCTGCGCGCCTTGAAGGTGCTGATGGCCGGCATCACCCTGCCGCGGGAAAAATCCGCGCCGCAGCCGAAGCTCGATCTCGGCTGATCAGCCTTGCTGCCGCTCCGGATCCGGGCGCAGCATCCAGCTCACGATCGGCATCGCGGGCAGCACCCAGCCCATGCCGACGACGACGTAATAGACCGCCTGCAGCCAGCCGGAGTTGGCGATCAGGGGGAATTGCGCCATCACCATGCCCATCATCGACCAGGCGAAAGCGAGCAGGAGCAGCGCGACGGCGCCGATCAGTTTGCGGGTGCGGATCGTCATGACGGGATTGTCAGCTTTGGCTGGGGGCGGCGCGGCTTGCGCGTGATTTCGCCGGGATTATAAGGGCCTGTCAGCCCCGGTTCAATCGAGCGTTCAACGTCCATGACCACGGTTCCCCGCACCACAGATCTCGCCGCGATCCGCATCTGGCTGCTCGTCGTGGCCGGCCTGATCGCGCTGATGGTGCTGGTCGGCGGCGCCACGCGGCTGACCGAATCCGGGCTGTCGATCGTCGAATGGAAGCCGGTCACGGGCACCTTGCCGCCGCTGTCCGCGCAGGCCTGGACCGACGCCTTCGAGGCCTACAAGACCATTCCGCAGTATCGGCAGATGAACGCCGGCATGACCCTGCACGAGTTCAAGACCATCTTCTGGTGGGAATGGAGCCATCGGCTGCTCGGCCGCGTCATCGGCATGGTCTATCTGCTGCCGTTCCTGTGGTTCCTGTGGCGCGGCGCCGTGTCCGGCCCGCTCGGCCGCAGGCTGTGGCTGATCTTCGGCCTCGGCGCGCTGCAGGGCGCGGTCGGCTGGTGGATGGTGGCCTCCGGCCTCACCGAGCGCACCGAGGTGGCGCCGGTCCGTCTCGCGACGCACCTCTCGCTGGCGCTGTTGATCTATGCGTCGATCGTCTGGACCTTGCGGCGGCTTTCGTCGCGTGAGGAAACCGCGGCACCGGCGCGGCTGCGGCTCACCGCGTGGATGCTGGTCGGCGTCACCTTCGTGCAGCTCTATCTCGGGGCGCTGGTCGCCGGCCTGCGCGCCGGCCTCGTCTACAACACCTGGCCGGAGATCGACGGCGGCCTGATCCCGAAGGCGGCCAATCTGTGGATCCATTCGCCGTGGTGGATCAATCTGTTCGAGAACGATCTGACGGTGCAGTTCATGCATCGCATGACCGCCTACACGCTGCTGGCATTGGCAGCCTGGCACGCCTTCGACGTGATGCGTGCCGGCGTCGGCCGCGACGTGGTGCGCGGCGCGCACCGGCTGCTCGCCGCGATCCTGGTGCAGGCCGTGCTTGGGATCTTGACCCTGCTGGCGCTGGTGCCGATCTCGCTCGCGCTGCTGCATCAGGGCACGGCCATCATCGTGCTGACCTTCGCCGTGCTGCAAGCCGAACGCCTGTCGCCGCGACGTGTCGCTGTTGTCGCCGTGCCGCGGACGGCCGTGGCGGCCGGGCAGGCGGGGTAGGGCGTTCTCGCGCTCGCTGTTGCAGCGACCTCCGCCGTCATTCCGGGGCGCCCGCAGGGCGAGCCCGGAATCCATTGAGCCGCGAGACACGCTGGAAAATGGATTCCGGGCTCGTGCTGCGCACGCCCCGGAATGACGGTGGAGAGACATTCGCGCAAGCCAACAAGCGTGACTACGCACGCTGCGCAATGATGTGAAGACAAACATCCTCTTCCTCGCGCGCCATCACGCCGAGTTCTGCCGGTCGTTTCCCCCTCGAAACACGCGAGGGCGCAGGGAAGGCCGGATGCCTGGCCGGCACCCATGGCCCGCGTGCAAAGAAAAGAGCACGCGGCGGTCACCACAGGTACGGCCTGATACATCCGGCCTTCCCCGCGCGATGGTTTTAACGCTTATACGCGATCTCCCCGGGGACCGGGCTCTCTTGCCCCCGTCATCTCGCGCGATGCGTTGAGCACCGACACGAGACTTGGCGCCAGCGTCGGGGCGCCAGGACCACGCGACTTCGCCGTCCGTGACAGATCGCTCGTCCGCGCGAACTTTCGTCCGCGCACGGCCCGCCACGTCCACCGCATTCCCAATCCCACGCAACTGGACGATCCGGAAGCGCCCCTCGGCTGGACAGGAACAAAAAGAGAACATAAGCTGATTTGCGTCGTTTGGCAAGCGTGGCGTGTCGCGGACATCACCGGGTGGGGCGGACCATGCAATTCGAGTTCGATTGGGATCCGGCCAAGGCAGAGAGCAATCTGCGCAAGCATGGCGTTGCGTTTGAGCGGGCGATGAGCATCTTCGGCGATCCGTTGGCGCTCTCGCGTCTCGATGACGGATCTGGCGCAGGCGAGGAACGATGGGTTACGATGGGACGCAATATTGCTCACGAGCTACTGCTGGTCGTGCATACGTACACGGAGCTATCGGCAGACCGCGCAGCGATCCGCATCATTTCTGTCCGTCGCCCGACCCGGCGCGAAATCCGCTCCTACGAGAATGGGTGATCCGATGAAGGATGAATACGATTTCTCGAACGCCGAACGCGGCAAGTTCTTTCGCAAGGGCGCGCGAATGCTGCCTCCGGTGCATCTCGAGCCTGATGTGCTCGATCACCTGACCGGGCTGGCCAGCGCGCGGGGCGTATCGTTGACCGAATTGGTCAACACGCTTCTCAAGGAGGATATTGAGCGGATCGAGGCTGCGAAATAGCTCTTTGGGAGTTTCTGCGAGCACCTCATGATGCCTTCGCGACCGCGACACGGTTCGGGCGCGCTCGGACCGCGATCCGGCGTTTCGCGAGGCGTTGTTCCAGGAAGCCGTGAGTGCGCTGCTGCGCGGAGAGGTCGATGACGGCCGCGCCGGCCTGCGTGCGTATATCAACGCAACGATCGGCTTCGAGGCGTTGAGCAACGCGCTCGGGCGGCCGTCGAAGAGCCTGATGCGCATGTTAGGGCCATCCGGCAATCCCACGGCCGAGAACCTGCTTGGCGTGATCGGCGTGTTGCAGGCAGAGACAGGCGTGCAGTTCGACGTGCGCGTCGTGGTCGCGGAGTGAGTTACTGGCGCGCGCGGATCAACAAGATCACAGCTGCTCTCAACCAATGAAGAACGAATACGACTTCTCGAACGCCGCCGCTGATCTCGGCAATATCCGATGGCCGTCCGTCGCAGGCGACCACGGCGGATGAGGCTAGTCTCCGCCGTTGCCGTTGGCACGGATATCGCGAGCTTCAATCGGGCGCATACGCGTCCGGGTCGGGACTGCTGCTGGGCGACTTGAACGCCGCGCGTAAAGCGGCGGGCATCTGGTAGTTGAAGTTGATCCCGGTCGGCGGCACGGGTGACTCGAACCATTTCTTGTAGAGCGCGTCGATGGCGGGGCTCTGATAGAGCTCGGCGGTGACGCGATCGGCGATGGCCTTGAACGGCGCATCGTCCTTGCGCAGCATGATACCGAAAGGTTCGGGCTTGGAGAATGCGTCGTTGCTGATCGTGTACGCCGCCGGGTCCTTCGACCGCGCGATGGCGACCGCGAGCTGGACGTCATCGAGCACATAGGCCTGCGCCCGGTCGGTCTCCAGCATCAGGAACGCCTCGGCCTGGTCCTTGGCCGGAACGATGTTGATGCCGAGCTTGCGTTCGACATTGACCTTGTTCAGCTGGGCGATGTTGGTCGATCCGGCGATCGCGACGGCCGTCTTTCCCCTGAGGTCGTCGATCGTCTGGAGCGAGAGCGATTTCTTGGCCGCATAGCGTGTGGCGCTGAGAAAGTGCGTATTGGCAAAGGCCACGAGCTTCTGACGTTCGGCGTTGTTGGTGGTGGAGGCGCACAGGAGGTCGATCGTGCCGTTCGTCATCAGCGGGATGCGATTGGAGGACGTCACCGGAACGGTTTCGATCGTGAGGTCAGGAAGCCCCAGCTCCTTTTTGACCGCATCCGCGATCCGGCCGCAGATGTCGAGCGCGTAGCCCACCGGCTTCTGGTTGCCGTCGAGATAGCTGAACGGCACCGACGATTCCTGGAAGCCGATCGATATCCTGTTCGTCTCCTTGATCTTCTGGAGCGTGCCGGTCAGTTCCTCGGCGCCGGCGGCGTTTGCAGCGAGCGCTGCCGTCAGCAGAAGTCCCCAAATGCGCATCAAAGCCTCTCCTCGCAGCAATCCTCTTCGCGCGTGCAGCGTTGCACGCGCAGCGACGATGCAGCCTCGCTGCGTCCAGCCTGGATGAAAAGGGATAAAACCGCCTTCTTTCTCATTCCTGGAGGTGATGGATCGCCGCGCCGGGCGTCGTCGCCGGGTTCACCTGCCCGGTCTAACCTTCGAGTTGACGGCCGAAATCGCAGGTCTGGCGCGCCAGCTCCGCTACGGCGGCCGCGAAGGCCGAGGGTCTGTCGTTGCGATACATGGCCGCATAGGGCACGGCCGGCAGCGTCGGCTTGACGGGCAGGATGACCAGCTTCTTCTGCTCGAAGAGAGGACGAAAACAGCGTTGCGGAAGATAGCTGATGCCGAGGCCGGCCACGGCGAGCCCGACCAGCGCGGTCAGATTGTCGACCGAGATGGCGCGCTTGAACGAGACGCCGTTGGCCGCGAGCCATTTGTTGACGAAGAGGCCGGAGCCCGAGCGACGGCCCTGCATCAGAATCGTATGATGACCAAGCTCGTCGAAATCGAGGCTCCGGCGCGCTCTGACCAGGCCGGGGCGCGCCGTCCACACGTTCTGCACTTCGGCAAGCCGCACTGACGTCACCTCCGGGTCGGAGAAGACGTCCGGGATGACGACGAGATCGAGGCTGCCCTCGATCAGCCGATCGTAGAGGCTTCGGGAGGTTTCGACCTCAGGCTCGATCATCACCGCCGGATGGGCTTCGCGAATCGCCGAAACCAGACGCGGCAGCCATGTCAGCGCGGACAGCTCCGTCGCCCCAAGCCGCAGGCGGCGGGCCGGTGACTGCCGGCCGTCCTTCAACTCCAGGATCTGGTCCTGCAACGCCAACATCTGCCGGCCAAGAGCAAGGATCTGCTCGCCACGTTCGGTCAGGCGAGCCCCGCGCTGGCTGCGATCGAACAGCGGAACGCGCGCGGAGGCCTCGAGCTCCTGGATGCGCTTCGAGATCGCCGATTGCGTGGTGTTCAGCTTGGCTGCGGCGCGTTCGAACGTGCCGAGCTCCGCGATCCAGTTCAAAGCTTCCAGCTGCTTCAGGGTGACCATGTTCGCATTCAAAAAAGAGATGGATCGATATCTCCATTTATCGGTTTTCTGAATTCAAGGCGAGTCCTACACCGCCGAGGCGGCGCGCCATCGAGCGACGCTCTGGACTGTGCAAGACGGGGAGCGAGAATGGGTGAGGGACAAGCGCAGCCTGGTGCGCCGATCGATGCGGCGGTCGTCGCCGCGTTCAAGAGCGTTTCCACGGCCGTGATCAGTGACAACCTTCAGCGGCTGCCTGGTGCAGCCAGTCTACGGCCATTCTATACGGGCTCGCCGATGGCCGGGATCGCGCTGACCGTGAATACGGCGCCGGGGGACAATCTCTTCATTCATCGCGCGCTCGATCTCATCACGCCCGGCGACGTCCTCGTCGTCAATGGCGGCGGCGACGAGACGCGGGCATTGGTCGGCGAGATCATCGCCGCCATCGCGAGGGAACGCGGCGCGGCCGGGATCGTCGTCGACGGCGCGATCAGGGACTCCGGCGTGCTGATGAAGTCCGACTTCCCCGTGTTCGCGCGTGCGGTCAATCACCGCGGCCCCTACAAGAACGGTCCGGGCGAGATCAACGTGCCGGTGTCGATCGGCGGCATGATCGTCACGCCAGGCGATATCGTGGTCGCCGACGCCGACGGGGTGGTCGCTTTCGCGCCGGCGATCGCGTCCGAGCTGCTCGAGTCCGCCCGCGCGCAGGAACAGCGTGAAGCCGAGATCCTGGCGAGCATCCGCGCAGGGCGCTATGCCGGTGCCTACGCAAAATAGCCGGCTATTGCGGTCGTCCGCACGAGCCTCGGTGGTATGCGGAACCTCGTCCTTGTCGTCCCGGATGTCGCTTCGCCCATCCGGGCTACTTACATGCCAACGGCACCCCGCTCAGCAATACCCATACACGCCACACGCGTAGGGCAGGCGGAACATGTAGTTGGTATAGCCTTCGCCGCCGTAATAGGGGCCCTGGTAGTCGTAGGAGAAGGCGCGGCCGTAATAGCCGGGCAGCTCCTGGCGGCCGAACAGCAGCGGCGTCGAGGGCCACATCGGGGAGATCAGCGAGTCCTGGTCCCTGACGACGACGACCGTCGGCGGCGGCGCTCTCACGGCGCGGCGGGCCTTGGTGTGCACGATCTTGTCGTGGACGGCCGGCAGGTCGGCCGCGAGCACGACGCCGTTCGCCGCGATGGCCGCCAGCAGCATCATGATCACCAACGTTCGCATCCTGCTCTCCTCGACTTCTGTTCGGGTGGCGTCGGCGCTTCGCGATACATCCACCGCTGCTTTCACGCGGGTCCGGAAGGCGATTCCACGGGCGGCAGGATGAGCCGGGTATGGTTAACGAAATCCTTCCGGCATCCGACAGTTGGCTGCAATCATCCGTAGAAGGACGGGCATTTTCAGCTTTTGTTAAGTTCTGCGGGTGCAAGCTTACTGCTGCCGGCGATTTTGAAGGTCGGCCGAATGCAGCCCGGCCGCTGCGTCCGGGCGCGAAAATCTCTGCTGCATTTCATCAGAGTCTCAGACCAGAAGGTTTCGAGCATGTCGGTGATCATGTTTTCGGCGTCGGCGCGCCAAAATCTCCAATCACGGACCGGCTTAGTCAACGCTGAACTCGCTGCCATCGACGAGCGCGCCGCCGGCCTGCAGGCGCTGTCGGCGAGCCGGCTGATCGCGGCCTCCGCGCTGCCTCTGGCCGGCCAGATGCACGCGCGCCTGTTGCAGCTGATGAGATGATCACCTGGAGTTAACGAGGGCGCGGTCCGAGAAGCCGGCAACGGCCCGGCCGTGGGACGAAGGAGAGCGCGGAAGCCCAAGGGGGCCGCCCGCGCTCTCTTTGTTTTCGGGGCCGCTTGCTGCCTCAGCTGTCAGTTGTTCGTCATGCGCGGGCTTTTCCCGCCTGCGGGGCCGAAGCCCCTTCGGCGCGGCGACGGCCCGCGCATCCACGTCGTCATTGCCGGGGCAAAGACATGAATGGCCGGGACAAGCCCGGCCATGACGTGGTGAGAGATGCGCTCGTCATGCCGCATGTCGACGCGCGGCGCGATCCGTGGAGCGAAACGCGCCTTACGTGCTCAGCGCCTGCTCCAGGTCGGCGATCAGGTCTTCCTTGTCCTCGATGCCGACGGAGATGCGGACGATGTCGGGGCCGGCGCCGGCCTTGATCTTCGCCGCGTCGTCGAGCTGGCTGTGCGTGGTCGAGGCCGGGTGGATCACCAGCGAGCGGGTGTCGCCGACATTGGCGAGATGCGAGAACAGCTTCAGGTTCGACACCAGCTTGACGCCGGCGTCGTAGCCGCCCTTGAGCGAGAAGGTGAACACGGCACCGGCGCCCTTCGGGCAGTATTTGCGCGCCAACGTGTAATACTTGTCCTCGGGCAGGCCGGCGTAGTTCACCGAGGCCACGCCGGGATGCTTGCTGAGATATTCGGCGACCGCCTTGGCATTGTCGCAGTGCTTCTGCATGCGCAGCGGCAGGGTCTCGATGCCGGTCAGGATCATGAAGGCGTTGAATGGCGACAACGCCGGTCCGAGATCACGCAAGCCCAGCACGCGGCAGGCGATGGCGAAGGCGAAATTGCCGAACGTCTCGTGGAGCCGGATGCCGTGATATTCCGGACGCGGCTGCGTCAGCATCGGGTATTTGTCGCCGCTGCCGGCCCAGTCGAAGGTGCCGGCGTCGACGATGACGCCGCCGATCGAGTTGCCGTGGCCGCCCAAGAACTTGGTCAGCGAGTGCAGGACGATGTCGGCGCCGTGATCGATCGGGCGGATCAGATAGGGCGAGGCCAGCGTGTTGTCGACGATCAGCGGCACGCCCGCCTTGCGCGCCACCTGCGCGACCGCCTCGATGTCGGTGATGGTGCCGCCGGGATTGGCGATCGACTCGATGAATACAGCCTTGGTGCGTGGGCTCACCGCCGCCTCGAAGCTCGCGACGTCATCGGTGTCGGCCCACACCACGTTCCAGCCAAAGCTCTTGAACGAATGCGTGAACTGGTTGATCGAGCCGCCATAGAGTTTTCGCGCGGCGATGAACTCGTCGCCGGGGGACAGCAACTGCTGCAGCGCCACGACCTGCGCGGCATGGCCTGAGGCAACGGCAAGCGCGGCGGTGCCGCCCTCGAGCGCGGCGACGCGCTCCTCCAGCACGGCGTTGGTCGGGTTGCCGATGCGGGTGTAGATGTTGCCGAATGCCTGCAGCCCGAACAGCGAGGCGGCGTGGTCGGCATCGTTGAACACGAACGACGTGGTCTGGTAGATCGGCGTCGCCCGCGCGCCGGTGGTCGGGTCGGGCTGGGCGCCGGCGTGAATGGCAAGGGTGGCAAATCCCGGGGGACGTTCGGTCATGGTGTTTCCTCTTGGCTTGATCCGTTGCGCGCCGGCGCCGGCTGGCGCAGGGATCGATGATGGGAGACGGTGTCGATAGCGCGCATCGTGCGCCTCCGCGTCATCCCGGCGGAGGACATTTGCCAGCGGCCAGGATGGCGTCAAGGCTGCCGGCGCCGATCGCTCCGATTTGAAATGCGCTGCTGTGTCGCGCCGTCGTCGCGACACGTTCCTTTCGCAGATGCGTCAGGCGGGATCGCTTCTGTCCTTCGCGGCGCGGTCGGCCGCGGCCGTCGTGCCGCCGCCGACGCTGGTGCGGTTCAGCGACAGCCGCATGCCTTGCGTCGGGATCGGCGCGCGCTTGGCGCTGATGGTGCGCGAGTTGACGCCCATCCAGGAGATCTCCGACGACAGCCGGCCATATTCGATCTTGGGGCAGCGGTTCATCACGACCTTCAGTCCAGCGGCCTCGGCCTTTTCGGCCGCCGCATCGTCACGCGCGCCGAGCTGCATCCAGATCACCTTCGGCAAAGGTGAGAGCTTCAGCGCCTCGTCGACGACAGGCATGATGTGCTGGGAGCTCCGGAAGATGTCGACCATGTCGAGGGGGCGGCCAATGTCGGCGAGCGAGGCGACGAAGGGGCGGCCCATCAGGCTCTTGCCGACATGGCCGGGGTTCACCGGGATCATGTCGTAGCCGCGCTGCACCAGATATTTGAAGGCGAAGAAGCTCGGCCGGATCTCCGACGGCGAGGCGCCGACCATCGCGATCACCTTCACGCCGTTGAGAATGCCGCGGATGTAGTCGTCGGGATAGGTGTCGTGATTCATGAGCGGTGCAATCTGTTAGTTGCTGTCATTCCGGGGCGTGCGCAGCACGAGCCCGGAATCCATACTCCCGATCGTGGTTATGGATTCCGGGCTCGCCCTCCGGGCGCCCCGGAATGACGAGCCAGTTTCAGTTTCTGTCATTGCGAGGAGCACTTGCGACGAAGCAATCCAGGGGCTCGGGCGGGACTCTGGATTGCTTCGCTGCGCTCGCAATGACGAAGGAGAGAGCAGGGCGAGCTTCACTCGTCCCGCCAATTCGGCGTCCGCTTCTCGATGAAGGCGCCGATGCCTTCTTCCGCGTCGCGGGCGAGCATGTTCTGCGTCATCACCTCTGCCGCATAGCGATAGGCGTCGGCAAGGCTCATCTCGGCCTGGCGGTAGAATGCCTCCTTGCCGAGCTTGATCGTATAGGCCGATTTGCGCGCCACTTGTTGTGCCAGCGCAATCGCGGTGTCGCGTTCCGTGCCGGCCGTGACCACGCGGTTGACGAGGCCCAATTCGCGGGCGCGGACAGCGGGAACCGGCTCGCCGGTCAGCAGCATCTCCATCGCCTGCTTGCGGGGTACGTTGCGCGACAGCGCCACCATCGGCGTCGAGCAGAACAGGCCGATGTCGACGCCGGGCGTGGCGAACGAGGCGCGCTCGGAGGCGACGGCGAGATCGCAGCTCGCGACCAGTTGACAGCCGGCGGCGGTGGCGATGCCCTGCACGGACGCGACAACCGGCTTGGGCAGATGCACGATCGCCTGCATCATCGCGCTGCAGGCGTTCATCAGCCGGGCGAAGAAGGCGCGGCCGCGGTCGGCCTCGCTGCGATGCGCGGTGAGTTCCTTGAGGTCATGGCCGGCGCAGAACGCAGGGCCATTCGCTGCGATCACCACGGCGCGCACGGCCTTGTCGGCGCCGATCTCGGCCAGGGCCCGATGCAGCTCTGCGATCAGCGGCTCCGACAGGCTGTTGCGCTGTGCCGGGCGGTTGAGCGTGAGCACGGCGACGGGGCCCGCCATCTCGCGCAACAGAATCGGCGTATCGGCGGCGTCGGCGAGGGCAGGGACGGACATTGCGATTTCCATATGGGCGCATCGATGCAGCTAATGTAACAGATGAGCAACGACGAGAGCAGGGGGAGAGATGACGGCGAAGATGACCATCGCGGAGCTGGAAACGTTCCTGCACGCGGAATTTCCCCAGGCGTTCCGCACCGGCGGTGACATTTCGATCGAGAGCGCCGACGGCAAGAGCTGCCGGATGCGCCAGCGCTTCAATGAGCGCATGTTGCGCCCCGGCGGCACCGTCTCCGGGCCGACATTGATGGCGCTGGCCGATTTCGCGATGTACGTGGTGCTCTTGTCGGCGATCGGTCCGGTCGGTCTTGCGGTGACCACGAATCTCAACATCAACTTCCTGCGCAAGGGCGCGGCCGGCGCCGATGTGCTGGCGGAGGCGCGGCTGCTCAAGCTCGGCAAGCGGCTCGCGGTCGGCGAAGTCACGCTGCTGTCAGGGGAATCGCCCGATCCGATCGCCCATGTCACGGCGACCTATTCCATTCCGAATGCGTAGGGTTTTCGAGGGTATTATTGCACCATATTTGCAAGCTGCTGTTTTTGTTGCATTAATTTGACGCCGATGGCGTTGACGAATGCAGGCCGCTTCTCTAGAAGCTGCGACCAGTTCGGTGCGTCACCCGCGCCGCATTCTCCCTGTCACGGATATCTCTCATGAAAACCTTTTCGGCAAAGCCGGCCGAGGTCCAGAAGAAGTGGGTCGTGATCGACGCCAAGGGTCTGGTCGTCGGCCGTCTCGCCACGCTGGTCGCCATGCGGCTGCGCGGCAAGCACCTCCCGATCTACACGCCGCACGTCGACTGCGGCGACAACGTCATCATCGTCAATGCCGCGCACGCCGTGCTGACCGGCCGCAAGCGCGAGCAGAAGGTGTACTACAAGCACACCGGCTATGTCGGCCACGTCAAGGAGCGCACCGCGCGCCAGATCCTCGAGGGCCGCTTCCCCGAGCGCGTGATCGAGAAGGCCATCGAGCGCATGATCCCGCGCGGGCCGCTCGGCCGCGTGCAGATGGGCAATCTGCGTGTCTATGGCGGACCCGATCATCCGCACGAAGCGCAGAACCCCGAGAAGATCGACATCGCCAAGTTGAACCGCAAGAACACGAGGGCCGCATAAGATGGCCGAAAGCATCCAGTCTCTCGATCAGCTGTCGCAGCTCAAGGGGGCCGTCACGGCTCCCGACGCTCCGAAGTATGAGAAGAAGGTCGACAAGTTCGGCCGCGCCTATGCCACCGGCAAGCGCAAGGACGCGGTCGCCCGCGTCTGGATCAAGCCGGGCTCCGGCAAGGTCACCGTCAACACCCGCGACATCGAGGTCTACTTCGCCCGTCCGGTGCTGCGCATGATGATCGAGCAGCCGATGGTCGTCGCTGCCCGCAAGGGCCAGTACGACGTGATCTGCACGGTCGCCGGCGGCGGCCTGTCCGGCCAGGCCGGTGCGGTCCGTCACGGCCTGTCCAAGGCGCTGACGAATTTCGAGCCGGAGCTGCGCGGCGTCCTCAAGAAGGGCGGCTTCCTGACCCGCGACTCGCGCGTCGTCGAGCGTAAGAAGTACGGCAAGGCCAAGGCCCGCCGCTCCTTCCAGTTCTCGAAGCGCTGATCGCCTGGCTCCGGCTCCGTCCGGATCCATCAGCTTCAAATACGAACGGGCGCCCTCGCGGGCGCCCGTTTTGCTTTTGACGCAGGCTTGCGCGGGTCAGGCGCTGGCGCGGCGCGCGGTCAGCCATTGGCTCGGCGCCAGCGGTTTCGACACCACGCGGACCTCGCCGATGCTGCCGATGAAGCCGTCCGACGGCGCGCGGTCCCACCAGCCGCAGCCGAGTGCCCAGGGCTGCGACGCCGCCGTCGAGGCGATGCCGTTGCCGCCGATGACGCTGCGCACGACCGGCGCGCCCTCGATGTAGAGCACGGTCGAATTGTCGGCGGGATCGTTGACGATCGCGAGGTGATACCAGGTGTCGAGCATGATCTCGCCGGACCAGTCGGTCTGCGGCTGCCGGGTCGAACTCGACGGCACGACCTCCCACTGCACCTCGCGCAGGTTGGAGATGGCGAACAGGATCGGCGGTGACTCCGGATCGCCGCCGGCATAGCCCGGCAGCCAGCCGCGGTTGCCGAAGCGGGTCAGGATGTTGCACCAGGCGTGGTCGGCGGCCTTCCAGTTCGGATCGATCTTGATGAAGGCCTCGACGGTGTAGCCGGATGCGAACGTTGCCGCGTTGATCGGCGCGTTGGCCGCCGTCGTGAACCAGCTGAAGCGGCCGGCGCCCTGCTTGGTGGTGTTGAGGAACTGCACGCTGCCCGGCGCCGACGACAGGCGATGCTTGTCGGCTGTGAAGACGACGTCGGCGACCTGGGCGGCACCCGCCAGCGTGGCGCGCTGCATCGGGTTGGCGGCGGTGAGGTCCGACAGCGCGGTGCCGGCGGCCACGGCCTTGCCGATCGCCGACGACGTGATCCGCCAATGCGCAACGGTCTCGGCCACGAGCGGATAGTCCTGCTCGTTCGCGGGCGGCACCACCACCGGTTCGGGCGCCTCGGTGTAGTTGGCGTAGAGATCCTGCTTGAGGCGCGGCAGGATCGGCGTGCCGGCGAAGGCCGGCAGATGGCAGAAATTGGTGAAGCGTGAAAACCGCCGGCGGAAGTCGATGGGAATCGAGAACGCGTGATTGTCCTCGGACAGCCAGGCGCGGTCGAACTGCTTCAGGCTGTCCTTCGGCTTCTCGACCACCCAGGGCGAGAACGAGGCGACGTCGATCTTGTTGGCCGTGAAGTCGAACTCGTACAGCCGCATCAGGCCGTTGCCGCCCTGATAGGCCATCTGATAGTCGACCACCATCTGATGGACGGGGTTATGGAAGTCGTTGATCTTCGTCAGCAGCGCGCCACCGTGATAGTGGCCGTTCAGGGTCATGAAGATCTGGTCGTTGCTGCGGATCAGCTTCTCCCACAGGTACTGGCCGTAGGCGACCTCGAGCGGGCTCGTGCCGTCATTGGCGATGTTCAGCAACTGGTGATTGGCGAGGATCACCGGCAGCATCGGATGCCGCGCGATCATGCTGCGCGCCCAGGCGATCGCATCGTCCGAGGCGCGCCACGACAGCGACAGCACCATGAAACTGACGCCGCAGGCATGGAACACATGCGCCTCGTGCCAGCCGCTCGGATGCCGCTCCAGGAAGGTCCGCTGCTTCGCGGCGCGGCTCGTCGGAAACCATGTGAGATAAGGCTCGGACGCGCCGCGCTGCGCATCGGTGCCCGCGCCCTGGCTCGCCGCGTTCTCGAATTCCAGCGCCGAAAGCACGTCGTGATTGCCCGCGAGCACCGAATACGGCCGGCCGGCGTTCTCTAAGAGCTTCATCGCGGCATCGGCGACCGCCCATTGCTGCGGATGCTTGGACTGGTCGACGACGTCGCCGAGGTGGATCGTGAACGGGATGTGGTACTTCGCGGCGTTGTCGACGATGAACTGCGTCTGCGCGGGGTAGGGCGTGCTGCCATATTGCCGCTGATAGGACTGGCCTTCTTCTGACGTCGCATAGCGCGAGTAGAACTGCGTATCGGGAAGGACGGCGAGCGCGAAGCTGGTCGTGACGTGACGATGGTGATGGTGCATGCGCCAATGCGCGTGCGCCGCCTGGCCGGGCAGCAGGCTGGCGCCGAGGCCGAGCGCCGAGACGCCCATGGCATTGCGCAGCAGGGTGCGGCGATCGACGCCCTGCGCCGGCTGCGGGTCGCGCGCCGGATGATCGCCTGCGGCCGCCTTGTTGTTCGATGAATCGTCGTCGAAAGACATCCTTGTCCCCACCTCGAGCGGCGGATCGCGCCGCGGTCGGGACGTGTTAGGGAGAGATGATCTCAAATTTGAGAAGGTTTCTTATCGTTTCGATGAGTGTTCGCCGCAGGACGGGAAACCATTGATTCCGCACGATGGGGCGCACAACTATCAATGAATGACGCTGTGCCGTGTACAATCAGGGCGGGCGGTCGCGCGGATTGCCCCGGCATTTTTGAATCCTGTTTGCAGATTTCTTGCGCAGCAATTTGCTGACGAGTTGTGCCGAGCTTTTCGAGAAAACTTGGTATCCCAGGCAAACCTCTTTCCAACAAACCGCCCGCTAGGTTGATCGCGATAAGGCCGCGCTAACCCTGAATTCCCGCGCCGCCGCAGCAACCGAGGTGATCGATGGCGCTTGATAGCATGACGCTCGACATCGTAGCGACCATGGTCGCAGCGCTGCTTGGCGCTATGTTGCTCCACTTCGGCCGGCAGGAGAACACGCCGGCGCTGCGCTGGTGGGGCGCGGCCTACGTCCTCGGCGCGGTCGCGATCGCGCTGTGGACCTTGATCGGCGAGCTCTACGGCGAGGTGGTGTCGCTGTTCCTGAGCTCCATCGGCCTGATCGCCACTGCCATGGTGTGGAACGCCGCGCGCGTGTTCCACGGCAAGCCGGCGAGCGTGCCCGGGCTCGTACTCGGCGCGACGGTCTGGATCGCCAGCGGCATGCTGCTCGATGCGTCGGCGCAGGCGCTGCGGCTGACGATCGGCGCCGCGATCGTCGTGATCTACGCCATGCTGACCGCGGCCGAGCTGTGGCAGGAGCGGCGGCGGACCCTGCACAAGCGCTGGCCGGCGCTGATCGTACCGGTGATGCATGGCTTCGTGCTGATGTTGCCGATCCTGCTCGGCAACATGCTGCGCGATTCCGACGGCGCCTTCGCCGCGGCCTGGGTCACGATCTTCTCGATCGAACTCGTGCTGTATGCGGTCGGCACCGTGTTCGTGATCTTCATGCTGGTGTCCGAGCGCATCGTCAGCGCCCACAAGCGCGCGGCGACCACCGACCCGCTGACGGGCCTGCTCAACCGCCGCGGCTTTGCCGAGTCCTGCGCGCAGCTGATCGAGCGCGAGGCGCGCGAGCAGCGCCCGGTCAGCGTGCTGATCTTCGACATCGATCATTTCAAGTCGATCAACGACCGCTTCGGTCACGCCGAGGGCGACGAGGTCCTGAAGCTGTTCGCAAACGTCGTGGTCAACAATCTACGCCTCACCGATCTCTCGGGCCGGATTGGCGGCGAGGAGTTCGCAGCACTTCTGCCCTGTTCCATCGAAGAGGCCATGGTCGCCGCCGAGCGTGTCCGCGAGGCGTTCGCGGCCTCCGGCGTGGTGTGCGAGGACAAGCCGGTCGATACCACCGTCAGCATCGGCGTTGCCGGCGGGCCGGGCGGGACCGATCTCGACGTGCTGCTCGCGGCCGCCGATACCGCGCTCTACAAGGCCAAGCGCTCCGGTCGCAACCGGGTCGAGGCCTCGGCGGAGCTGCCGCTGTCGCTCGACCGCTACCGCCGCCAGCGCGCTGCCGCGGCTGCCAGCCTGCCGCAGTCGGGAGAGGCGGTGTTGTCCAGCTGAGGTGCGGCTTTCGCTCTCCCGAGGTCTGGGCTAGACAAGCGGCCCACACCAGGGGAGGCCGACAGAACATGATCACGGAAATCGCCCAGATCGACGTCAAGCCGGGCACGGAGAAGGATTTCGAGGCCGCGGTCGCGAAAGCACGCGCCGCCTTCGGCCGCTCCAAGGGCTTTCACGGCTTCGAGCTGCACAAATCGATCGAGAAGCCGCAGCGCTACCGCCTGATGGTGAAGTGGGAAACGCTCGAGAACCACACGGTCGATTTCCGCGGCTCGGAGAACTTCACCGAATGGCGTGGCCTGGTCGGGCAGTATTTTGCCAATCCTCCGGATGTCGAGCACACCGAGACGGTGCTGACCTCGGCCGGCTGAGGCCGCGCGTCAGCGCTGCTCCGCCACGGAACACAACATGACGCATGACGATCTGGTCGAAGCCTACTCTGCCGGGGGACGGCACTACCACGATCTTCGCCACGTCCAGGATTGCCTGGACCAGCTCGATCGCGTCGCGGACCTCAGCGTCCGCGAGCGCGAGATCCTGACGCTGGCGATCTGGTGGCACGACGCCGTGTATGATCCCACGCGGTCCGACAATGAGGAGCAGAGCGCCATCCTTGCCGAGCGTCACGTCGCGCCCGAGCTGCGCGACGAGGTCGGACGCCTGATCCGGCTGACCCGGACGCACGATGTCGCGCCCGACGATCGGCTGGGCGCGCTGCTCGTCTCGATCGATCTCGCCATTCTCGGCGCCGACGAGGCCAGCTACGACGCCTATGCGGATGCGATCCGGCGCGAATATGCGCACGTGCCGGACGACGCCTACCGCGCCGGGCGCGCGGCGGTGCTGGAGCGGTTCGCGCGGCGCTCCGTGATCTATCCGGATGCGGGCTTTGCCGCTGCGCTCGACCAGAAGGCGCGGGCCAACCTCGCGCGCGAGCTGCGCGGCCTTCGATCATAAGCAGGATCAGCTCAGGCGTTTCGCGCGGCCGCGTCGCCGCGGCAATGCAGCCCGTGCAGCATTGCATGTGCTGATAGCGCTTGTCTTTTGCCGTGGCCCGACATGCAATGAGATGACATGCGCGTCGCCATGACGCGCTCCCCATTTTCTGGAACTCCGTTATGCCGATCATCAACCGCGCCGCCGAGCTGGCGGAAGACGCCAAGGTCTGGCGCCGCGATTTCCACCAGCATCCCGAGCTCCAATATGAGGTGCATCGGACGGCCGGGCGCGTCGCCGAGCTCTTGACCTCGTTCGGTGTCGACGAGGTCGTCACCGGCATCGGCCGGACCGGCGTCGTCGGCGTCATCCGCGGCCGCGAGTCGTCGCCGCGGGTGATCGGCCTGCGCGCCGACATGGACGCGCTGCCGCTGCAGGAGGTCAGCGACATCCCGCACAAGTCCACCATTCCCGGCAAGATGCACGCCTGCGGCCATGACGGCCACACCGCCATGCTGCTGGGCGCGGCGCGCTATCTCGCCGAGACGCGCAACTTCGCCGGCACGGCCATCGTCATCTTCCAGCCGGCCGAGGAGGGCGGGGCCGGTGGCCGTGCGATGGTCGAGGATGGCCTGATGGAGCGCTTCGGCATCGAGGAGGTCTACGGCCTGCACAATGCGCCGGGCCTGCCGCTCGGAACGGTCGCGACGCGCACCGGCGCGGTGATGGCCGCTGCCGACACCTTCGAGGTGCGTCTGAAGGGGCTTGGCGGCCATGCGGCCCGGCCGAACAAATGCGTCGATCCGATCATCGCCGGCGCGCAGATCGTGACCGCGCTGCAGACGATCGTGGCGCGCAACGTCGATCCGGTCGAAAGCGCGGTGCTGTCGATCACGCGCTTTCACGCGGGGACGACCGCCGACAACATCATTCCGCAGACCGCCGTCATCGGCGGCACCGTGCGCACGCTCGATGAGGACATCCGCCGCTTGATGGACGAACGCTTCAAGGGCCTGGTGACGGCGCTCGCAAGCGGCATGGGCGTGGAGGCGGAAATCGACTACGAATGGGGCTATCCGGTCGTCATCAACCATGCGGAGCAGACCGCGTTCGCGGCCGACGTGGCGCGCAGCGTCGTCGGGCCGGAACAGGTCATCACCGACATGCCGCCCCGGCTCGGCGGCGAGGACTTCGCCTACATGCTGCAGGCGCGGCCCGGCGCGTTCGTCTTCATGGGCATCGGCGATGGGGCCGGCGTGCATCACCCGGAATATGATTTCAACGACGACGTGATCCCGCACGGCATCAGCTATTGGGCCAAGCTGGTCGAGACCGCGATGCCGGCCGGCTGAGCGGGCTCTGACCGGGCCTCAGATCGCGGCCGCGGCGTCCTCGGTGCGGCGGTCGCTCTTGAAATAGTCGATCATGACCTTGGCGATCGCCATCAGCGGCAGCGCCAGGGTCAGGCCCCAGACGCCGAACACGATGCCGAGCAGGATCTGGAACGCAAACAGCGTGGCCGGCGGGATGTCCAGCGCCTGGCGCTGGATCAGCGGCGTCAGCACGTAGCTCTCCATCGCGTGCACGCCGAGGAACAGCACGAAGGCGCTGACCGCAGCGACCCAGCCGGAGGCGAGGCTCGCCAGCACCACGATGACGCCGGCGATGATCGCGCCGACGGTCGGAATGAACGCCAGCAGGCCGGCCTGGATGCCCAGGATGAACGAGCTCTGCACGCCGATGATGGCGAGGCCGATCCAGGTGACGAGGAAGACTGCGAACATCGTCGTGATCTGGGCGATCAGCCAGCGTTCCAGCGTGTAGCTGATGCGGTCCACGATCACGGTGGCCTGGTCCCGGTACTTCGCCGGCGCCAGGAAAAGCAATCCGCTGCGGTAGACCGCCGGCTGGGCCGCGAAGGCCAATCCCAGGAACAGCACGATGAAGAAGTTGCCGACGGCGCTGACGGTGCCGAGCAGCAGCTTGAAGGTCTGGCTGACGATGGCGCCGCCGGAGGAGGCCAGCGCGCTCGGCGAGGGCAGGCCGCCCGGCAGGCCATGGGACGGCGTCTGGGTCGGTGTGGTCGAGCCGCCATCAGGCGCGGCAGTGGCCGTGCTCGCGGCGTTGAAGTCGAAGAAGCTGGTGTCGATGCCGTTGCGGTCGAGGAAGCCCTTGATGTTGCCGAGCTGCGACTTGATCGTATCGCTCAGCACCTTGGCCTGGTCCGCGATGGTGGTGCCGCCGAGGAAGACGATGCCGACGAGCACGGCCGCGAGGGCCAAGCAGACGATGACGAGCCGCGCCGGATGCGGCCAGGGCAGGACGCGGCCGAGCAGGCTGGTCATCGCGTTGAGCGCGACGCCGAGCAGCATGCCCGCGAACAACAGGAAGATCGCAGCCGCGTAATACCAGGTGAAGGCCATGCCGGCCATGAACAGGGTTACCCCGATGCCGCCCACGGCAATGGCCCAGGCCAGGTCGCTGCGGGCCTGGAGGCGTGGGTCGGCGGGGGCGGTCATGAGGCATCCTCTGTGCTGATCGGCCCCCACACATTGGCGAAAACGGCTGGCGGATCAAGCACAGGCTTGGGGAAGCGGGGTGCTGCAGGACGCTTGCGGGGGTGTCGGAATTGGCATTGGGGACCCGCGTGGCCATATGTTGATCCTGCCGTGCGACGCAGGCATGATTTGTGCCTGCCACACTGGCGGACGCGCCGCCAACGGCCACATAAGAGGGGAGAGAAACAAAAACAATGAAACGTCCGGTGGTCGGCGTGATCGGCAACAGCCATCGCGTCGAGAACAGGTTCACCGTGCAGATGGTGGGCGAGCGCAACCTGAGCGCCGTGGCCGAGGTCGCGGGCGCGCTACCGCTGATGTTTGCCGGCGTTCCCGAGATCACCGACATCGCCGCGCTGCTCGATGTCGTCGACGGCGTGGTGCTGACCGGCGCCCGCGCCAACGTGCACCCGACCCGCTTCAACACCGAGCCGAGCCTCAAGCACGAGCCCTACGACGTCCATCGCGACGAGGTCGCGCTGCAGCTGTCGGAAGCCTGCGTCTCCAGAGGCATCCCGCTGTTCGGCATCTGCCGCGGCTTGCAGGAGATGAACGTCGCCTTCGGCGGCTCGCTGCATCCGGAGATTCGCGAAATTCCCGGCCGCATGAACCACCGCATGCCGAGGCTGGAGAACGGCGAGATCCATCCCGATCCCAACGTCGTGTTCGCCGATCGCCACGAGGTGCGGCTGACGCCGGGCGGTGCCTTCGCCAGCATCCTCGGCTGCGACAGCATCAAGGTCAATTCGCTGCATGGTCAGGGCATCCTGGAGCCGGGCGACCGCGTCGTGATCGAGGGCATCGCCGAGGACGGCACCATCGAGGCCATCCGCATCGCCGACGCGCCATCCTTTGCGCTCGGCGTGCAATGGCATGCCGAATATGACCCGCAGAAGAACCCGATCAATCGCAAGCTGTTCGAGGCGTTCGGTGAGGCGGTGAGGAAGCGGCATCTGTCATCCTGACGTCGGGGCTGAACCGGGTTTCCAAAACGGCAGACGAAGCTGCAGAGACGGCTCATCGTGAGCTCGTCACAAGGAATCCGTGATGCGCCACGTCCTGACTGTCGCCATTGTGCTCCTCGCCGCTCCGGCCTTGGCCCAAGGCACGCCGCCGATGGAAGGCCCGATCACCTGCTCGTCGCCGGTCGCGGCCACCGATTCGGCAAACAGCCTCAAGCAGCGCTATGGCGACGAGGCCGTGGTTCAGGATCTGCCGGGCGCCGAGGGCAAGACCTACAAGGGCCTCGTGCTGTTTCCGCGGGCGATGGACCGGCGCATCGAGGTCGGCTTCATCGACGATAAGGTCGCGACGGTGTCCGGGCTCACCTTGCGCGATACGGCCAAGACGAGCCGCTGGAGCGTTGCAGGCATCACGATCGGTGCGAGCCTTGCCGCAGTCCAGAAGGCCAATGGCAAGCCGTTCGTCGTTTCAGGCTTCGGCTGGGACTATGGCGGCTTCGTCACCGACTTCAAGAACGGCACGCTGGGACGCATCTTGCCGGGCGGCTGCTCGGTCACCGTGCGCTTCGGTAGGGACAAGGACGCGCCGCGGGCGCTTTCGGGCGATGGTGTGAAGGTGTCGTCCGACAATCCGGCGCTGGTGAAATTCGCGCCCGTCGTCACCGAGATCGGCATCAATTTCGCCGCGAAGTGATGGCTTCATAGTCGCAGGACTGACCGGGATGAGCATGCGCCGAACGAGCTTGTTGTTGATGCTTCTGGCTGCGCCGGCATGGGCACAGACCGCGCCGCCTGCCGATGGGCCGATCACCTGCACCTCGCCGGTGTCGGTCACGGACTCCGCCAAGAGCCTGATGCAGCGCTACGGCCAGGAGGCGGTGACAGACGACCGGTTGTTCACCGGGGTGGAGGACATCACCTATCAAGGCGTCGTGCTGTCGCCAAAAGTGCCGGACTGGCGTATCGAGATCGGCTTTGCTGACGAGACGATGCGGCGGGTGTCACGTCTCACCTTGATCGACTCCAAGACGAGTCATTGGAACGTTGCCGGCGTGACGCTCGGCTCCACTTTGGCCGAGGTGCAGAAGATCAATGGCAGGCCGTTTCTGATCCGCGAGTTCTTCACCGATGGTGGCGGCTTCGTTGTCGACTGGAAAGGCGGCACGCTGAGCCGTCCTTTGCCGGGTGGATGCTCCGTCAGCGTTCGCTTCGGCAGTGACGACCACGAGGGAAATCCGATCGGTGATCGCATCGCATCCGACAAGGCGGAGTTGCGCAAATGGGGACCGGTGGTCGAGCAGATCGTGGTGGGCTTTCCCGAAAAATAGCGGCTGAGTTGCGCCGTCGGGCCTCATGGTTCGAGATAGCGCGCACTTCTGTCGGATGATCTCATTGACTCATGGGCGCGCGCCTCCTCACCATGAGGAGAAACCGCGGCCTTGCGCGACCTCCATCTCCTCATCCTTAAGGAGCTTGGCGATAGCCGAGCGTCTCGAAGGACGAGTCCCGTTGGATCATCGCAGATGAGCAGCCACCAAAAAAAGGCGCCCGGTGAAGGGCGCTGGGGGCAGGGGTGGTGCGGCAAGATCTCCATCAGGAAAGCTTGCCGCGTTTCTCGATAGCCACGACAACGCAGCGCTCGTCAATGGGCGCCGGTCGCAGGCGCGTCCGGCGGATTCTCCGAGAGCGGCCGTCTCCTACGGCCAAGCCCAATCCGTGCAGTTCGTCCCGCGCGTGGCGAGAGCGCGGCTGCGATCAGGGCTTTGCGAGATGCCAGGCGTTGTTCAGGAAGCCGTCGCCTGTGATGTCGCCGGGCTTTTGATCCTTGGCGAAGGTGTAGAGCGGCTTGCCCTTGTAAGCCCACTGCCTCGAGCCGTCGTCCCGGGTGATGATGGTGTAGTTGGCGTCGGCCTTGTCGCTGGCTTCGGCTTTCAGGACCGGCCAGTTGGTCGCGCAGGGACCGTTGCAGGCTGATTTGCCGTCGACGTCCTTGTCGAACGTGTAGAGCGTCATGCCCTTGTTGTCGGTGAGGATGTCACCCTTCGTGCTGCTGCCGCTCTTGGTTGGAGGCGCCGCGCTGGCGGACGAGATCGCCGCGAGTGAGATTGCGGCGGTCACGAAGAGGCGCGAGATCGAAAGCCTGGTCATTCGAAATCTCCCAATGCATGTGGATCACAGGGATAGAAACTCATTCCGGCCCGATCTATTCCTTGCGCCTGTCCCTATTCGTCATTGGGAGGAATGTCGTACCGCCGTTCTGGCGCTCATGCCGGCCTTGGCCTTCGCAGCACGGCACTGCGACACCAATGAAAAGGGCGCCCCGTGAGGGGCGCCCTGGTGTCGTCATCCGCCGATCAATCGGGCTGTCAGCCCGAGTAGTACATGTCGAACTCAACCGGGTGCGGGGTCATTTCGAAGCGCTCGACCTCGGTCATCTTCAGCGCGATGTAGCTGTCGATGAAGTCGTCGTCGAACACGCCGCCGGCCTTCAGGAAGGCGCGGTCCTTGTCGAGGTTCTCGAGCGCCTCGCGCAAGCTGCCGCAGACGGTCGGGATCTGCTTCAGCTCTTCCTTCGGCAGGTCGTAGAGGTCCTTGTCCATCGCCGGGCCCGGATCGAGCTTGTTCTTCACGCCGTCGAGGCCGGCCATCAGCATCGCGGCAAAGCCGAGATAGGGATTGGCGAGCGGATCGGGGAAGCGGACCTCGACGCGCTTGGCCTTCGGCGACGAGGTGTAGGGGATGCGGCAGGACGCCGAGCGGTTGCGCGCGGAGTAGGCGAGCAGCACCGGCGCCTCATAGCCCGGGACCAGACGCTTGTAGGAGTTGGTCGACGGGTTGGTGAAGGCGTTGATGGCCTTGGCGTGCTTGATGATGCCGGCGATGTAGGACAGGCAGGTCTCCGACAGGTCGGAGTACTTGTTGCCCGCGAACACCGGCTTGCCGTCCTTCCAGATCGACTGGTGGACGTGCATGCCCGAGCCGTTGTCGCCATAGACCGGCTTCGGCATGAAGGTGGCGGTCTTGCCGTAGATGTGGGCGACCTGATGGATGCAGTATTTGTAGATCTGCATCTGGTCGGCCATCAAGGTCAGCGTATCGAACTTCATGCCGAGCTCGTGCTGGGCCGAGGCGACCTCGTGATGGTGCTTCTCGACCTTGACGCCCATGCGGGCCATGGCGCCGAGCATCTCCGAGCGCATGTCCTGCACCGAGTCCTGCGGCGGCACCGGGAAGTAGCCCGCCTTGGTGCGGATGCGGTGGCCGAGATTGCCGCCCTCATATTCGGTGTCGGAGTTGGTCGGCAGCTCCGAGGAGTCCAGGCGGAAGCCGGTGTTGTACGGCGACGAGCTGTAGCGCACGTCGTCGAATACGAAGAACTCGGCTTCGGGGCCGACGAACACGGTGTCGCCCACGCCCATCGACTTCACCATCGCCTCGGCCTTCTTGGCGATGCCGCGGGGGTCGCGGTTGTACGGCTCGCCGGTGGTCGGCTCGAGCACGTCGCAGGTGATGATCATGGTGGTTTCGGCGAAGAACGGATCGATCGTCGCGGTCACCGGGTCGGGCATCAGGCACATGTCGGATTCATTGATCGCCTTCCAGCCGGCGATCGAGGAGCCGTCGAACATCGTGCCTTCGGCAAAAATGTCTTCGTCGATCATGCTGACGTCGAAGGTGACGTGCTGCCACTTGCCCCGCGGGTCGGTGAAGCGGAGGTCGACGTATTTGACGTCATTGTCCTTGATTGCTTTCAAGACGTCCTTGGCGGTCTTCATGAATACCCCTCTTGGCTTATAACGTCACGGCCCGGCGCGGGACGGCGTCCGCGGGTCATGCTCCATAGCCTCGTGCGGGAGCCAAGACAACATCGGAAACGGCAAAACGGCCGCGTGCAAGCGCCTCGCAGAGGACACTCGAGCTGCCGTGGGGGCTGCTGGCGCAGCAAACGTTCCGTGGGGGGCCCGGAGCGGACGGTCCGTTGAGGCCCCCCGGTCAGGCTAGATCGCGTCCAGCCCGGATTCTCCGGTTCGGATGCGGATGGCTTCCTCGATGTTGGACACGAAGATCTTGCCGTCGCCGATGCGGCCGGTCTGGGCGGCGCGGCGGATCGCCTCGATCGCGCGCTCGACCAGGTCGTCGCCGATCACGATCTCGATCTTCACCTTGGGCAGGAAATCAACGATGTATTCGGCGCCCCGGTAAAGCTCGGCATGGCCTTTTTGCCGGCCGAAACCCTTCGCTTCGGTAACGGTGATGCCCTGAAGTCCCACCTCCTGAAGCGCCTCCTTCACCTCGTCGAGCTTGAACGGCTTGATGATGGCTTCGATCTTCTTCACTGAGCGCCTCCCGGGCATTCCGCTATAAACAACATGTGGGTCATCGTCAGGCTGCGCCCACGCGCAAGTCGTTCGATCATTTCGTTACCGGGCCCAACACTCTCCGGCGGAGGCCCGGTGATTGATTGCCCGACTTGCCCCGTGCCGAAGTGGCTCCACAAAAGCAGGGTCTATGCCAAGTCGTTAACGGGCCCAAATGGAGCCGATATTCAGGCATTTCACCAGCACCCGACGATTCCCTCAAGGAACGTCTAGAATACCGGAGCCTTGAGATTAGGCAAACAGATCAAACATTGTGCAAGTCTTGACGGCGGAGCCGCGCGCTGTCCGAAATGCCCAGGGAAAAGGCGACGTGCCGGGTTTCGTCGCGTCTTGCCAGATGTGCAGCGCCCTTGGAAGTTGCGGGCTGGCGCGGCAATAGGGAGCGCGGGATTCGCCCGCACCGGCTCCGAGGGACGGGGCGCCGACGTCCGCTGCGAGGCGACGGGGACGACATCACGCAGCCGGCGCAAGACGGCGGCTGGGGACGAGAGCGGTAATGGACATCTTGACCACGAGCGAAATGGAGCGCGCCGACCGGCTGACCATCGCGGCCGGCACGCCGGGCTTTTCGCTGATGCTGAGCGCCGGACAGGCGGTGGCCGAGGCGGCCATGGACCTGGTCGAGACCGGGCCGATCGTGGTCGTGTGTGGGCCGGGCAACAATGGCGGTGACGGCTTCGTTGCCGCGGCCGAGCTCGCCGCGCAGGGCAGGGACGTGTCGGTCATCCTGATGTGCGAGCGCGACGCGCTGCACGGCGACGCGGCCTCCGCCGCCAAGGGCTGGAAGTTTCCGGTGCTGCCGTTCACGCCGCAGGCGATCGGCAAGCCGGCGCTGATCATCGACGCGCTGTTCGGCGCAGGTCTCAGCCGGCCCGTCACCGGCGAGCCCCATGACGTCATCGCAGCGATCAACGGCAATGGCGCGCCGGTGCTCGCCGTCGACCTGCCGAGCGGCATCAACGGCACCACGGCCGCGGTGATGGGCATCGCGGTCCGCGCCACCGAGACGGTGACCTTCTTCCGCAAGAAGCCGGCGCACCTGCTGCTGCCGGGCCGCCAGCATTGCGGGCGCGTCCGGCTCGCCGACATCGGCATCGATCCCCAGGTGCTCGCCGAGATCAGGCCGCAGGCCTTCGAGAACGATCCCGAGCTGTGGCAGGGCCATTTTCCGGTGCCACGCATCGACGGCCACAAATACGCCCGCGGGCACGTGCTGGCGATGTCTGGCGACGTCACCGCCACGGGCGCGGCGCGGATGGCCGCGCGGGCCGCATTGCGGGCGGGCGCCGGCCTGGTCACGCTGGCCTCGCCGCGCGATGCGCTGGCGGTCAATGCTGCGGCGCTGACGGCGGTGATGGTGCGTGCCGCCGACACCGCAATCGCGTTCGGCGAATTGCTCGGCGACAAGCGCTACAACACCTGCATCATCGGACCCGGCACCGGCGTCAGCGAGCGCACGCGCGACCTCGTCTACACCGCGCTGACGGCGCAGCGTCATCTCGTGCTCGATGCCGACGCATTGACGAGCTTCGCCGATGCGCCGGAGCGGTTGTTCGAGCAGATCAGGGCGATGACCGAGGCGCAGATCGTGCTGACGCCGCACGAGGGCGAATTCCCGCGGCTGTTCTCGGATCTCAGCAACAAGCATCCCGGCCGCTCCAAGCTGGAGCGCGTCCGCGCGGCGGCCGTGCGCTGCGGCGCCGTGGTGCTGTTGAAGGGCGCCGACACGACGGTGGCCGCGCCCGACGGCCGCGCCGCGATCGCCGCCAACGCGCCGCCCTGGCTCGCCACCGCCGGCGCCGGCGACGTGCTCGCCGGCATCATCGCCGGCTTGCTGGCGCAGGGTGTGCCGGCGTTCGAGGCCGCCTGCATCGGCGTCTGGATGCATGGCGAGGCGGGCAACGAGGCGGGACCGGGGCTGATCGCGGAGGATCTGACGGAGACCTTGCCTGCGGTGTTCCGGCGGCTCTATGACCGGTTCGGCGTCGAGTATTAATAGGGGCGAGTCGTCGCCTCAACCACACTGTCATGCCCGCGAAGGCGGGCATCCGGTACGCCGCGGCCTATCGATTTAGCCGCCGATGTCTCGGCGTACTGGATCGCCCGGTCGCGGGTGATGACAGTTGGGGGTGAGGCGGCGACGGCGCGTCCTGCTCTTGGCTGAACCTGCTCACGTCACCTGATATTTCGCCACCGTGCTCTCGTTCCAGGCGAGGCCGAGACCCGGGCCTCGCGCGGTGACCTTGCCGTCCACGATTTGCAGCGGCTCGGCGAGAATGGCGCCGGCGAAGTCCAGCACCTCGAGCCAGTGCGCCGTCGGCGTCACTGCCAGCACATGGGCGCTCGCCTCGGGCAGGATGTGGCTCGACATCGGGATCGAGGCGGCGTCGGCTTGCCCCGCGACGTTGAGCCAGCCGGTGATGCCGCCGACCTTCATCAGGTCGGGCATGATGAAGTCGGAGGCGCCGGCGGCGATCGCCTCGGCAAAGCCGCGCGGAAACCACCAGTTCTCGCCGGCCTGGATCGGGATCTCCGAGCGCTCGCGCACCCGGGCATGGCCGGAGAGGTTTTCCTGCGGCACCGGCTCCTCGATCCAGGTCAGGTCGTAGGCAGCAAGGTTGGTAATTCGACGTGTCGCCTCAGCGGGATCGAGCGACTGGTTGAAGTCGAGCATCAGCGCCATGTCCGGGCCGAGCAGGGCGCGCAGGCCCTTGATCATCGCTTCGTCGGTCGCGAGATCGCCATGACCGCCCTTGGTCTTGATGGCGCGGAAGCCGTGCTCGTCGCGCGCGGCGCGCAAGGTGCGCTCGTCGTCCTTGGCATCGAGCACGCCATAGCTGTCATAGGCCGGAATCGGCCGCGCCGTGCCGCCGAGCAGCTCGACGACGGGCTTGCCCGCGAGCTGACCGAGCGCATCCCAGAACGCCATGTCGAGGCCCGAGACGGCCATGCCGACGAGGCCCTGCCAGCCGAGCAGGCGGAATTTGGCGTCCATGAATTTCATCAGGTCGAACGGGACCAGCGCTTGGCTTTTGAGCTCTCGGCCGATCTCCTCGACCAGATGCAGCAGCGGTTTCAAGGCGAGCCTGGTGTAAGCGAACAGGTAGGAATGGCCGGTAACCCCCTGATCGGTTGCGACGTCGATCAGCACCAGCGGTCCGGAGTCGATGATGCCGAACGCGTTGCGCAGGGGGCGCTGCATGGGCGTGATCACGGCGCGCGCCGTGACCCCGGTGATGGCGGCAGTGGTCATGGGGACTGTTCCCTCAGGTTCGTTTCCTCACCTGATCTCATACCACCGCAGCAGCCGCGGCGCCGCCCAGTTGGTCGCCATGCTCTCGACCAGGAACCGGCCGGACTGCTCGGCAAGGAATGCAATGCGCTGGGTCTGGCCGGCCTCCAGCGCCAGCGTGTCGAGCCAATAGGGCTTCCAGCCGTCGTCGAGCCGGTCGAGCAGCCGAAACGGCTGGCCATGAAGGTGGACCACATGGGTGCCGGCGGTCTTGTTCGCCAATGCCAGCACGACCACTTGGCCGGCCTTGGCCTGGAAGGTGGGGGCGCCGGCGGCGTTGAACGCGGCGGGCGGTTGCCAGCCGGCGCCGTCGAGCGCGAGCTCGGCCCGAGCGGCGGTCCTCAGGTCCAGCTTGTCCGGCAACCCGTTCGACGGCAAAGGCGGCGCCGGCGGCGGTGGGGCGGCACGGAGCGGCGGCTCGCTCGACGCCACCAGCCGGGCGAGGGGACGCGGATTGCTGCCGTCGTGCAGCAGCACGGCCAGCACCGTCTTGGCGGCGGGCATGTCGATGAAGACGTCGGTACGGCCGCCGGGCGGCAGCACCACCGCGCCGTTTCGAGCCAGGAAAGGCTCGGCCGGCTGGCCGTCGATGGCCATCACGCGGACGGCGTCGAGGTCGGCGATTTTGATCGCGATCACAGCGCGTTGACAGCCATTGATGAACCGCAGCCTGACCCGTGCATGGGTCCGCAGCGCGATCTCCGGCTGGATGTGCCCGTTGACGGTGTAGATGAGCTCGGTGTCTTGCGCTTCGGTTCCTGGCGCAACCGCGGTGCCGTCCGCCTTGAGCCTGAAATCCTCGACCAGGAAAATTTCGTCGCGGTCGACAGTTACCGTCGCGGCCTCATCGACGATGACAGGCTGCGGGCGGATCGGCACGGCGTCGGCGAGCAGCCGCAGGTCGAGCAGGCCGGTCCCGGCCCGCGACGCCAGGGCTGGAATGGTGGCCCGGCCGCCGGGGCCGATCTCCGCCTGCGCCAGTAGCGGTGCGGGCAAAGTGAGGCCGCGGCTGGACAACGCGGCCGGGATCGAAAGGCCATTCGAAAGGTCAAGGTCGAGCGCCGTGCCGCGGGCGAGCCGGACCACCGGGGCCGGTGCAGCCAGCCGCCAGAGCGGGCTGGCCGAGCGTCCCTGGGCCAGCACGAGAGATTCGCCGCGAGCGTTCAACGAAACCGAGATTCGGCCACCGGCCCGAGCCGAGCGGGCAAACGAGGCCGCGCCGGCTGCCGCAAGGCCGCCGAGCAGGGCGCGGCGGCTGAGCCCCTCCGACGGTTCCGTCATGCGACAAAACATCGTGCGATGAGGGGGATGCGGATCATGCTGTTTTCCCTTATCTGTGCGTGCGACACGGTCGATCGGCCTGCCGGTGGTGCTTTCGACAGCCCATTTTTTTGCTGCGGACGGTTTCGTGCGTGGTATAAGCCGCGCCGCCCGCGGCACCGCGGCCGGGCTATCGATGCAGTTCACGCGGGCGTGGCGGAACTGGTAGACGCGCTGGATTTAGGTTCCAGTGACGAAAGTTGTGGGGGTTCGAGTCCCTCCGCCCGCACCAAGCGCTTCTCCGGCGTTTGCCCCAAGTTTTACCGGCAGACCCGCTCTCTCGGACAGAGAAGCGGGGCCGCCGATCCCACCGGCGCAAAGCCTTTTGCTGCGCGTCGTCCACAATTGAGTCAGATGTGTCCGGATCGCAAGGGTTCGGACCGAAGCGGAAGAAGATTGACGCCATGCAGGTCACAGAAACCTTGTCGGAAGGCTTGAAGCACGAGTTCCAGATCAGCGTTCCGGCGGCGGATCTCGACGCCAAGGCGGACGCCAAGCTGGTCGATCTCAAGGACAAGGTCCGCATCAACGGCTTCCGCCCCGGCAAGGTGCCGGTCGCGCATCTGAAGAAGATCTATGGCAAGTCGGTCATGGCGGAGACCATCGACCAGACCATCCGCGACACCAACACGCAGATCTTCACCGAGCGCGGCTTCCGCCTCGCCACCGAGCCGAAGGTGACGATGCCGACGGAGGAGGCCGAGGTCGAGAAGATCCTCTCCGGCCAGTCGGACCTGACCTACACCGTGGCCGTCGAGGTCGTGCCGGCGATTGCGCTCGCCGACTTCAAGACCTTCTCGGTCGAGAAGCCGGTGGCCGACATCACCGATGCCGATGTCGATGAGGCGATCAAGCGCCTGGCCGATGCCAACCGCAGCTACGCGGCGAAGGCCGAGAGCGCGAAGGCGGCGAGCGGTGACCGCGTGAAGATCAACTTCAAGGGCACGATCGACGGCGTCGCCTTCGAGGGCGGCACGGGTGAGGGCATCGACGTCGTGATCGGCTCGAACACCTTCATTCCCGGCTTCGAGGACCAGCTGATCGGTATCGGCGTCGGCGAGACCCGCACGCTGAAGGTCACGTTCCCGACCAATTATCTCAACAACGAGCTGGCCGGGAAGGCGGCGGAGTTCGAAACCACCGCCACCGCCATCGAGGCGCCCGAAGACAAGGTGGTGGACGATGAGTTCGCCAAGACGCTCGGCCTCGAATCGCTCGACAAGCTGAAGCAGTTGATGCGCGATCGTCTCGCCGGCGAGTTCAGCCAGGCGACCCGCCAGCGCGTCAAGCGCGCGCTGCTCGACCGTCTCGACGAGACCCACAAGTTCGATGCGCCGCCGTCGCTGATCGACGAGGAGTTCAACCTGATGTGGAACTCGGTCAAGGCCGAGATGGATTCCAGCGGCAAGACCTTCGCCGACGAGAACACCACCGAGGACAAGGCGAAGGAGGAGTACCGCACCATCGCCGACCGCCGCGTGCGCCTCGGCCTCGTGCTGTCGGAGATCGGCGAGAAGAACAAGATCACCGTGACCGACGACGAGGTCAGCCGCGCCGTGATCGAGCGTGCGCGCTCGATGCCGGGCCGCGAGAAGGAGGTCTGGGACTTCTATCGCAGCAACCCGCAGGCGCTCGCGCAGCTGCGCGCGCCAATCTACGAGGACAAGGTCGTCGACTTCATCCTCGAACTCGCCAACGTGACCGAGAAGAAGGTCTCCAAGGACGAGCTGTTCAAGGACGACGACAGCGACAAGGCGGCCTGAACAGGCTGTCCATCGTAGGGTTCGCGACATAAGCGCGAGATTAAGGTTGACCGGCGAAAGCGCCGGTCGTCCAGGTTCCGGCGCTGGCCGCCGCCGCGGGAATCAGCTTGAACAGGGCAACGACCTCGCTTGCGGCGGCCCAGGGCACCCGGTCTTGTCACCGGCAAATTGGTCCATATCTGTGGGCTCGGTCTTGAAGTTCTGCATCACGGGACACCTGTCCGTCGCTGCTCGTTGAAATGAGCCTCACCTGCGGCGGCCGGTCGTCTCAACTGCTGGTCCAACCCTTGGGTGATTCATGCGCGATCCCGTCGAAACCTATATGAACCTTGTGCCTATGGTGGTCGAACAGACCAACCGCGGCGAGCGCGCCTACGACATCTTCTCGCGCCTCCTGAAGGAGCGCATCATCTTCGTGACCGGTCCGGTCGAGGACGGCATGGCGACCCTGATCGTCGCTCAGCTCCTGTTCCTCGAGGCCGAGAACCCGAAGAAGGAAATCGCGATGTACATCAACTCGCCCGGTGGCGTGGTGACGTCGGGCCTCGCGATCTACGACACGATGCAGTTCATCCGTCCGGCGGTGTCGACGCTGTGCACCGGCCAGGCGGCCTCGATGGGCTCGCTGCTGCTCTGTGCCGGCCACAAGGACATGCGCTTCTCGCTGCCGAACTCGCGCATCATGGTGCATCAGCCGTCCGGCGGGTTCCAGGGCCAGGCGACCGATATCATGCTGCACGCCCAGGAGATCCTGAACCTGAAGAAGCGGCTGAACGAGATCTACGTCAAGCACACCGGCCAGCCCTACAAGGCGATTGAGGACGCCCTGGAGCGCGACAAGTTCCTCACGGCGGAAGCCGCCCAGGAGTTCGGCCTGATCGACAAGGTCATCGACAAGCGGCCGGAAGATCCGGCGGCGATGGGCAAGTGAGCCAACAGTAAGCGACGCGGGGCCCGATGGACGGGCCTGGGGGATGTAACGGCGGCTCCTTTACCGGCTTCGGTCGGCAAAGGTGCTGAGGTAGGGTCCCAAAAGAGCCGCAACCTTGCCGTGCGGCCGGCAAATAGGCGTGGCAAACACGCAACGCTCCGCTGATTTCGCGTGTTATTGCCGTGTCAAGCCCCAAAATCACGGTAATGTCACGGTCTAGGGTCTGTGCTCCGATTAGCGAATTCTTGATAGTCGGATGACAGCATGATTGGCTAGAGTGTCGAGTTATGGATCGTGGGGGATTCGCGTAGGTCGTGGGTGCACGACAGGTGAAGAACAAGGTGTTAATTTTGGTACGAAATTTGCTCTTTCACCAGTCTGGTCCGGCCCGTGCCGGATCGGGACGAACGAGCGGACAAGAGCGAACCGCGGACGGAGACAGGAATGAGTAAGGTCGGCACGAGCGACTCGAAGAACACGCTATATTGCTCGTTCTGCGGCAAGAGCCAGCACGAAGTCCGCAAACTGATCGCAGGTCCAACCGTCTTCATCTGCGACGAGTGCGTCGAACTCTGCATGGACATCATCCGCGAGGAGAACAAGTCCTCGCTGGTCAAGTCGCGCGACGGGATTCCGACCCCGAAGGAGATCTGCAAGGTCCTGGACGATTACGTCATCGGCCAGAACCATGCGAAGAAGGTGCTCTCGGTCGCCGTCCACAACCACTACAAGCGGCTGAATCACCAGACCAAGCACTCGGACGTCGAACTCGCGAAGTCGAACATCCTGCTGATCGGTCCGACCGGCTCGGGCAAGACGCTGCTGGCGCAGACGCTGGCGCGCATCCTGGACGTGCCGTTCACGATGGCGGATGCGACGACCCTGACCGAGGCCGGCTATGTCGGTGAGGACGTCGAGAACATCATCCTGAAGCTGTTGCAGGCGGCCGACTACAATGTCGAGCGCGCGCAGCGTGGCATTGTCTACATCGACGAGATCGACAAGATCAGTCGCAAGTCGGACAATCCCTCGATCACCCGCGACGTGTCGGGCGAGGGCGTCCAGCAGGCGCTGCTCAAGATCATGGAGGGTACGGTTGCGTCGGTTCCGCCGCAGGGCGGCCGCAAGCATCCGCAGCAGGAGTTCCTGCAGGTCGACACCACCAACATCCTGTTCATCTGCGGTGGTGCGTTCTCCGGCCTCGAGAAGATCATCTCGGCGCGCGGCCGGTCGACCTCGATCGGCTTCGCCGCCCAGGTTCTGGCGCCGGAGGACCGCCGCACCGGCGAGATCTTCCGTCACGTCGAGCCTGAGGATCTCCTGAAGTACGGCCTGATCCCCGAGTTCGTCGGCCGTCTTCCGGTCGTTGCGACGCTCGAGGACCTCGACGAGAACTCGCTGAAGAAGATCCTGACCGAGCCCAAGAACGCGCTGGTGAAGCAGTATCAGCGGCTGTTCGAGATGGAGAACATCGAGCTCACCTTCGCCGACGAGGCGCTGGGCGCGGTGGCGCGCAAGGCCATCGAGCGCAAGACCGGCGCGCGTGGTCTGCGGTCGATCCTCGAGAGCATCCTGCTCGAGACGATGTTCGACCTGCCGGGTCTCGAGGGTGTCGAGGAAGTGGTCATCTCGCGTGAAGTGGTCGAGGGCACCGCCCGCCCGCTGTACATTTACGCCGATCGCTCCGATCGCGCGGTGGAAAGCAGCGCCAGCGCGTGAGGCGCGCTGGTACGAGAGACAGAAGACCTCGATTTATTAGATCGGCGATCGCCGCGGACGTCATGTCCGCGGCATCGCAGCGTTTCAGCGTCCCGCCGCGTAAAGCCATTTTTGGCGGGTGTTTACCGATACTTGACACCCCCCGGGTCGATAGCCACCTAATGTCGCGTGGCGATACAAATCTCAATCCCGGGATTCGCCTCAACAACGATCCGAAACAAGCGGGCGATATCGACGCGTCAGTGATGTCCGGATCAGATCGCACCTTGTGGCGGTTGCGCACGATGGCGGACTGCGTGCAAGGGGGCTAAACAAAAGGAACAGGCCATGACGACCCCCAAACCCCGGCCGACCATCGTTTACGGCGAGAGCCACGCCTATCCGGTTCTGCCGCTCCGCGACATCGTCGTCTTCCCGCACAACATCGTTCCGCTGTTCGTCGGCCGCGAGAAATCCATCCGCGCCCTCGAAGAGGTGATGAAGAACGACGCGCTGGTGATGCTCGCGACGCAGAAGAACGCGTCCGACGACGATCCAGCTCCGGATGCGATCTACGAGACCGGGACGCTCGCCAGCGTGCTGCAACTCCTGAAGCTGCCCGACGGCACCGTGAAGGTGCTGGTCGAGGGCCTGGAGCGCGCGCGCGTCGAGAAATACACCGATCGTGCCGACTACTACGAAGCCACTGCCGTTGCGCTCGAGGACACCGACGCCAAGTCGGTCGAAGCCGAGGCACTCGGGCGCTCCGTCGTGTCGGACTTCGAGAGCTATGTGAAGCTGAACAAGAAGATCTCTGCAGAGGTCGTCGGCGTCGTTCAGTCGATCACCGATTTCGGTAAGCTGGCCGACACCGTCGCCTCGCATCTCGCCGTCAAGATCGCCGATCGCCAGGGCATCCTGGAGACGCTGTCCGTCACCACGCGCCTGGAGAAGGTGCTGGGCCTGATGGAGAGCGAGATCTCGGTGCTGCAGGTCGAGAAGCGCATCCGCTCGCGTGTCAAGCGCCAGATGGAGAAGACCCAGCGCGAGTACTACCTGAATGAGCAGATGAAGGCCATTCAGAAGGAGCTGGGCGACGAGGACGGCCGCGACGAGCTCGCCGATTTGGAAGAGCGCATCAACAAGACCAAGCTCTCCAAGGAAGCGCGCGAGAAGGCCCAGCACGAGCTGAAGAAGCTACGCCAGATGTCGCCGATGTCCGCGGAAGCGACTGTCGTGCGCAACTATCTGGATTGGCTGCTGTCGATCCCGTGGAACAAGAAGTCCAAGGTGAAGAAGGATCTGGAGGCCGCGCAGGCGGTTCTGGATGCGGATCATTATGGGCTGGAGAAGGTCAAGGACCGCATCGTCGAGTACCTGGCGGTGCAGTCGCGCGCCAACAAGCTGACCGGCCCGATCCTGTGCCTGGTCGGACCTCCCGGCGTCGGCAAGACCTCGCTCGGCAAGTCGATCGCGAAGGCCACCGGCCGCGAGTTCGTTCGCGTGTCGCTGGGCGGAGTGCGCGACGAGGCGGAGATCCGCGGTCATCGCCGGACCTATATCGGCTCGATGCCCGGCAAGATCATCCAGTCGATGCGCAAGGCCAAGACCTCGAACCCGCTGTTCCTGTTGGACGAGATCGACAAGATGGGCTCGGACTTCCGGGGTGACCCGTCGTCGGCGCTGCTGGAGGTCCTGGACCCCGAGCAGAACACGACCTTCAACGATCACTATCTGGAGGTCGACTACGACCTGTCGAACGTCATGTTCATCACGACCGCGAATACGCTGAATATTCCCGGGCCGCTGATGGACCGCATGGAGATCATCCGCATCGCAGGCTACACCGAGACCGAAAAGCTCGAGATCGCCCGCAAGCACCTGATCCCCAGCGCGATCTCCAAGCACGGACTGGACTCGAAGGAGTGGTCGATCGACGACGACGCATTGCTGCTCGTGATCCGGCGCTACACCCGCGAAGCGGGCGTACGTAATCTGGAGCGTGAGATTTCCACACTGGCCCGCAAGGCCGTGAAGGAGCTCATGATGTCCAAGAAGAAGTCGGTGAAGATCACCGAGAAGACCGTTGAGGAATTCTTGGGTGTTCCGAAGTTCCGCTTCGGTGAGATCGAGAGCGACGATCAGATCGGGATCGTCACGGGTCTGGCATGGACCGATGTCGGCGGTGAGCTGCTCACCATTGAAGGCGTCATGATGCCCGGCAAGGGCAAGATGACGGTGACGGGCAATCTGCGCGACGTCATGAAGGAGTCGATCTCGGCGGCGGCGTCCTACGTCCGCTCGCGGGCGATCGTCTACGGCATCGAGCCGCCGATGTTCGACCGCCGCGACATCCACGTCCACGTTCCGGAGGGGGCGACCCCGAAGGACGGTCCGTCGGCGGGCGTCGCGATGGCAACCGCAATCATCTCGGTCATGACGGGCATTCCGATCCGTCACGACGTCGCGATGACCGGTGAGATCACCTTGCGTGGTCGCGTGCTGCCGATCGGCGGTCTGAAGGAGAAGCTCCTGGCCGCGGCCCGCGGCGGCATCAAGACGGTGCTGATCCCCGAGGACAACGCCAAGGATCTCACGGAGATTTCCGATGCGATCAAGGGCGGCATGGAGATCATCCCGGTCTCCCGTCTCGACGACGTCGTCGCCCGGGCCCTGGTCCGCAAGCCGGTGCCGATCGTCTGGGAAGAGGACACCAAGGTCCCGGTGAAAGCCGATGGCGACGAAGCCGCCGGCGGCCTGACCGCCCACTGAGGTCCGAACTGATCCAAGAAAACGGCGCCCGTAAGGGCGCCGTTTTCGTTTGGGGGATCGAGCCACCGACCCTTCGAGCGTGCGTGGTCTGCCCCCACCGTTCCCGCTGCGGCGGTTTCTCGCTGCCGCCGCGTGGTTCCGGCGTTGATTGAGGATCGGGCAGGGGGTAAAGAAGCGCGACGTGAGGGCGGCTAGCTCAGCTGGTTAGAGCATCTCGTTTACACCGAGAGGGTCGGGAGTTCGAATCTCTCGCCGCCTACCATTAGCATCCGCTGGGACGCACCCTCGCAATGGTGACGCTGCTATTGTGGTGCGTCGATTTTCCAAGCTGATGGCGATCCTCTCCAGAAGCGCGTTTGTGCGTCGGGTTTCATCGATCTGCTGCTCTCCAAGCTGAGCCACCTTGCCATCGAGCCTCGGCGGCTGAGCCAAACCCACGTCCCGATCACGATGATGGCGCCGCCGAGTGCTCAATTCGGACAAGGGTTCAAAATCCTTTGCGACAGCTGGTGCGAAGCGCCCGGACGATTTCGCGTGGCGATGAACCGTTCTTCGGCTAGCTTAGCGCGCGGCGTGAACATCGCGGGCGAACCGATGACCGACTTCCTGCGCCACTGCACCGGCGGACATGAGCGCGCCATTCCGGCGGGCACCATGCTGCTCGAGGAGGGGCACAACACTGGGCATCTCTACATCCTGCTCGACGGAGAGCTGGAGGTGATCAAGGCCGGCGCCACGGTGGCCGTCATCTCCGAGCCGGGCGCGCTGTTCGGCGAGATGTCGCTCCTGCTGGAGCAGCCGCACACGGCGACCGTGCGGGCGCTCGTCGATTGCCGGATCTACGAGATCCCGGATGCGCCACGCTTCCTCAGTGAAAATCCCGAGGCGACGCTCGCGATTGCGCGCATGCTGGCGCAGCGCCTCAACGTCGCCAACAGCTATCTCGCCGACCTGAAGCGGCAATATGCCGGCCACGGCACCCATCTTTCGATGGTCGGCGAGGTGCTGCAGAGCATGATCAACCTGCCGCCGCAGCAGGTTTCGCCAGGAACGGATCTGGAATCCGATCCACGACTCTGAGCCAGTCCGGCGCCGCCGTCACGGGCTGCGCCGGGCGTTGCAGGGGGCCGGCGAGATCGATCCATTCGGCTTGCCCCGCCGCCAACCAGAAGGCGCGCCCTTCGTCGGTGTCGAGCACCATGTAGGTCGGCGGTCGCCCGGGTTGCCGCCCGGTGTTGAAGACCCAAGTCTCACCGACGCGATCGAACCAGGACCCATCCGTGATGAAGGGCGACTGGTGGACGTGGCCGGAGATCACCATCGCCGGGCGGTGCCGCGCGATGAAGCCTTCGAGCTCGGTGTCGCCGAAGAAGCGCTTGCCGCCCCAGCTCACCGGCGAGTTGGCCGGCGGCGCATGATGCACCCAGATCCAGCGGGCTGTGTCGCGCCTCGCGGCGGCATCGAGCTGGCTTGCGATGGCGGCCTTGACGAGAGGACCGTCCCACCATGGGCAAACCGAGAACAGCGTGTCGCCGATCAGAAGGTCATCGCCGTCGGCTGCGATGCCGAGCTCGCGGACCGTCCTGATCCAGGCCGCGATCTTCTCGCCATCCGGGTTGCGCTCCTCCAGGTCGTGATTGCCCGAGCAGATCATGACCCGCGTCTTGGCCGCCAGGAGCGCGAGATATGTCTTCACGACCACGATCTGGGCGCGAATGTCGACGATCGAGGCGAGATCGAGCGCATCGCCGGCGAACACCACCGCATCAAAATGATCGGCAGCCGCCACCAGCCAGTCGAACTGCGGCAGCGAGTAATGAAGATCGGCAACGATGAGTGCGCGCATGTGGCTCCTGACGCACCTGATCGAAGCAAGAGCGAGACCAGACCCGGCGACACCAGAGGCTGTCCCGCTATTGCATTGCGCTACGGCGCTCGCCAGCAGGTCCGCGCGCATCTATCGATCCCTCACCCGCGGCGGTATGATGGGGCCGTTGTTCAGCCGCAGCTGCCAATTGCGAGTGTCCATGTCTCGTCGTCCGCGACCGCCAATGACTGTTTCCTTCGTCCGCACCGGCGAACGCCGCTACGCGGTGCGCGCGACGCTCGGCGACGGACACACCCTCGAAATGAGCCCGGCGCCTGGCTTCGATCCCTGGATGCCGCATGATCTGCAACACTTCATCGTCGAAAAGCATCTCGGGATTGACGGCGCCGTATTCGGGCGGCTCGCGGCCGGCGGCACGGCCGGGACCTTTCATTTGGTCCCGCATGCGACCTCGTCCCGCGAGGCCGCGCGGCTGCGCCGCAGGCATGAGACCAAGGACCAGCGCCTGATGCCGGAACGCAGCGAGGACTATGCCCGCTCCGAGCGCGCTACATATGTGTGCTGGCAGGACTGGCTGCAGCAGGCTGACGATCCGGCGCTGCGGGCGCGCGGGGCCGAGATGGCACCGTCGGCGCGCAGTCTGCTGGACGGGATGTCAGCGGAGGAGCGCGCGGCCTACACGCCGGCGCGGCGCGACGCCATCCGACAGGAGTTCGCGCGTCTGAGCCGACGTTGGAGCGCTCTCGCCATCGGCGAAAGTCTCTCCGAACCGTGGTGAGGAACGGCCCACTTTCTTCCTCAAGCGCATCGCGGCCTCGTGCCTTGACAGGACAGGCGGCTGCATGCGCCATGCCGGCTCTTGCGATGACCTCAATCAGACAGGGCACATCATGCAATTGCCGGCAGGGGACGACCGCAACGCCGACCAGATCGCCTATTGGAACGGGCCCGGCGGCCAGCGCTGGTCCGATCGCCAGGAGGCGCAGGATATCCTGCTCGCACCGGTGTCGCAGATCCTGATCGAGCGTATCGCCGCCAAGCCGGGTGATCGCATTCTCGACATCGGCTGCGGCTGTGGTGGTTTGTCGATCGCACTGGCCGGGCAGGCGGCGCCCGGCGGCTCCGTTCTCGGCGTCGACATCTCCGCACCGATGCTCGAGCGGGCGCGCGCGGTGGCGCCGGCCGGGCTTCCCGCCGAGTTCGTGCTGGCCGACGCCACCGTGCATCCGTTCGCGCCGGCGAGCTTCGATCTGCTGGTGTCGCGGTTCGGGGTGATGTTCTTTGCCGATCCGGTGGCGTCGTTCGCCAACATCCGCCGTGCGCTGAAGCCGGGCGGCCGGGTCGTGTTCGCCTGCTGGCGCGAGCCGAAGGCCAATCCCTGGATGATCGCGCCGCTGCAGGCGGTCTATCGTCACGTCCCGAAGCTGCCGGAGATGGCGCCGGAGGATCCCGGCCCGTTCGCCTTCGCATCCGAAGCGCGAGTGGCGCGGATCCTGGGCGAGGCCGGCTTCAGCGACGTCGCGCTGGAGGCGCATGCGCTGTCACTCGACATCGCCCGCGGGCAGGGTCTCGAGGCGGCAGTGGAGTCGGCCTTCGAAATCGGCCCCGCCAGCCGCGCGCTGGAGGGGCATCCCCAGGAGACGCGCGAGGCGGCGCGGCAGTCGGTCCGCGAGCTGCTGACGCAGCATGTACGCGGCGACAGCGTGACGCTCGCCGGCTCGATCTGGCTGGTGACGGCGCGCGTCTGACGCGCGCCGGACGGCGCTCAGGATCGCTCTTCCCAGATCATCGCCAGATGGATGATGGTCTGCGCCGCCTTCTCCATGTCCTGGACGCTGACCCATTCGAGACGCGAGTGGAAGGCATGCTCGCCGGCAAAGATGTTGGGGCAGGGCAGTCCCATGAACGACAGCCGCGAACCGTCGGTGCCGCCGCGGATCGATGTCTTGACCGGCGTCAGGCCGGCGCGGCGGATCGCCTCCTCGGCATAGGTCACGATCTCCGGATGCAGATCGATGACCTCCTTCATGTTGCGGTATTGCTGCCGAACCTCCATCCGATAGCTCGAGCGCGGATAGTCCTTCAGGACATCCCTGACGATGTCCTCGAGCAGCGCTTCCTTCTGCCGCAGGCCCTGCTCGCTGAAATCGCGCACGATGAAGTCGAGTCGCGCCTGTTCGAGCGCGCCGGAGATCCCGACCGGATGCAGGAAGCCTTCCTTGCCCTCCGTCGTCTCCGGCGAGCAGCCATCCTTCGGGAGCCGATCGACGATTGCGGACGCGATCTTGATCGCGTGCTCCATCTTGCCCTTGGCAAAGCCGGGATGGGCGCTGACGCCGTTGATGAGGATGGTGGCGCCGTCGGCGGCAAAGGTCTCGTCCTCGATGTTGCCGGCGGTTTCGCCATCCATCGTGTAGCCGAAGTCGGCGCCGAGCTTCTTCAGGTCGACCCGGTCGACGCCACGGCCGATCTCCTCGTCCGGCGTGAACAGGATCTTGATGGTGCCATGCTTGATCTGCGGATTGCTGATCAGGAACTGCGCCGCGTCCATGATCTCGGCGATGCCGGCTTTGTTATCGGCCCCGAGCAGGGTGGTGCCGTCGGTGGTGACGATGTCGTTGCCGATCTGGTCCTTCAATGCAGGATGCTCAGCCGCACGGATGATCTGGCTCGGGTCCCCCGGCAGCACGATGTCGCCGCCCTGGTAGTTGCGCACGATCTGCGGCTTCACGTTGGCCCCGGAGCAATCGGGCGACGTGTCCATGTGCGAGCAGAAGCAGATCACCGGCACGGCCTTGTCGGTGGTGGCGGGGATGGTCGCATAGACGTAGCCATGGTCGTCCAGGTGGGCGTCCGAGAGGCCCATTGCCTGCAGCTCGGCTGCGAGCATCCGGCCGAGATTCTTCTGTTTGAGCGTCGAAGGACAGGTCGGCGACGTCGGGTCCGACTGGGTGTCGATCGCGGCGTAGCGGAGCAGGCGCTCGGTGACGGAGTGGGTGTAGCTGCGAAGCGGGTCGGACATGGGCACCAAGAGAGAGAGAGGGAGACGTTACTGGAGGTATCAGTATACTAATATATCAGTTATTGCATGCCAGATACCAGGGGGTGGCAACCTATCAATGGTTTCCGCTCTGATCAAAGATCGTCCGCCAGCTCCCGTGCGGAATACGGCGGGTCGCGGGCCGGCGTTGATCAGCACCGCCTCGCCGACAGCAGGATTGCGCACTCCGGCGCGCGCCACCTGCAGGATACCGACTCCGGCGATTCGAAGCTCATCTTCCTCGCACCGGTGGCGGGCGATTCGTGGGCAGCGTCCGCGAGGAATCTCCTCTCACTCGCTTCCTGGTCAGCAAGTGCGCCTCGGTGGGGACCGCGGCCGGAAATTTCAATGCCCGGTCGGAAGCATGCGCGGTCGGACTTGGCGCCCATTTTGCCATATCCGGCCTGCGACGTCGTCGCGAAGCGACCGCCAGCGCCGCCGCCGCGGGGCGGGGTTGCCGCGGTCCGGAAGGAGAGACGCGGGACAGGTCGATTTGGCCCATCACCGTGCGGCGACTAACGTCGGCTGCCCGGGCCCAGCCAAGGAGATCGGGCGTCCTGCATTGCTCCCCCATCAAGGACTTCGCACAGCTGTCGGTTCATTGTCCTTGACTTCGAAACATCGCCCCTTTAAGTCGCACTCCTCCGCGGATTTCGCGATCACGCGGGAGTAGCTCAGTTGGTTAGAGCGCCGGCCTGTCACGCCGGAGGTCGCGGGTTCGAGCCCCGTCTCTCGCGCCATGTTTTCAATGGCTTAGCTTTCGATATGATCCGTCCGCTGGCGCAATCAGCGCCGCCGCGCGATCCCTTCCCGTCTACGACCTGGCGCTCCGCCGGACTGCAAGTGCTCCGTCGCCGATTTTCCGATCGGGCATGAAAAAGGCCACCCGGCGGGTGGCCTGCGATTGCCGTCAGATGGCAGCGGAGCAGTGGCCTCAGCGGACGACCATCGAGTCGCTGGAACTCGTCATGGTCACCGGCTTGCCTGCCTTCACGACGTGCGATGCCGTCTGGCTGTAGTCGACGTTGGCGCGGGTCGCGATGCCGAAAGCGGTCACCGCGATGCCGGCGACCAGGGCAACGACGACGATCTTCAGATGGGTCGATCGGTCTGCGGAATGCAGCGAGTGGTTCATGTCAGCCTCCCGGCGTCTCAGAGCGCCACTTTGTTGCCTGGACATGTACCCCCGCTTTGTTTCGATCCCGTTTCTTCGTTTCCTCAAAATGGTTTCATCGGTTGCAGCCGCCGCGGCGGCAATCGGGAGTATGCGGCCGGGGCTAACAGCGCGCGGCGGTGCCGGTATCGACGGCGGCCGTGGATGATCTTGATCCGGTGGCCCTTCGTGACCATCTCCCGCGGTAACGGAAGCCTATCGGGTGACGGTCCCGTCGCCTCGTTTGGATCTCCCGATCGAGCGCTGATCCGCATCCGTCTCCGACCAGCCAGCCTGCGCACACCGGCGTGCGTCCTCGCGATTGCTGATCGCCTCAGCGTCCTGCGTTGGACCGTGCGGCACCGTAATGCTGCGGGTCTGCAATGCGGCTCCTGCACGCGTCATCCGCGGCGCCGTTGCTCGGTGTGTCCGGGTTTCCGCAATGTGGGGAGGGATGACACCGGCGAGACGGCTTGTCTTGCGCGGCTTGGTGCGCTGCGCTAAGGCTTCGACCAATTCCAATGCAACGAGTCTGCGGTTTGCACCGAAACCGCAGAGGAAAGTGGCGCCGATGACCGGCATCCTTCAGAACTATCTCCCCCTCGTCGTTTTCATAGGTGTCGCAGCCATCATCGGGGTGGTGCTGCTGATCGCGCCGTTCCTGGTCGCCTACCAGCAGTCCGATCCCGAGAAGCTCTCCGCGTACGAGTGCGGCTTCAATGCGTTCGACGACGCCCGCATGAAGTTCGACGTCCGCTTCTATCTGGTTGCCATCCTTTTCATCATCTTCGACCTCGAAGTCGCCTTCCTGTTCCCCTGGGCAGTCGCATTCGGCAAGCTCGGCGCGGCCGGCTTCTGGTCGATGCTGGTGTTCCTGGCCGTGTTGACGGTCGGGTTTGCCTACGAATGGAAGAAAGGCGCGCTTGAATGGGATTGAGCCCGACCACGTCCTCGACCGGGCCGGCGATCGCTCCGGCCCCGAAGGGCATTCTCGATCCCGCGACCGGCAGGCCGATCGGTGCCAACGACCCGTATTTCCTCGAGGTCAGGCACGAACTGTCGGACAAGGGATTCTTCGTCGCCACCGCTGACGATCTCATCACCTGGGCCCGCACCGGCTCGCTGATGTGGATGACGTTCGGCCTGGCCTGCTGCGCCGTCGAGATGATGCAGGTCTCGATGCCGCGCTACGACGTCGAGCGGTTCGGCTTCGCGCCGCGCGCCTCGCCGCGCCAGTCCGACGTGATGATCGTCGCCGGCACGCTGACCAACAAGATGGCGCCGGCGCTGCGCAAGGTCTACGACCAGATGCCGGAGCCGCGCTACGTCATCTCGATGGGGTCGTGCGCCAATGGCGGCGGCTACTATCACTATTCCTATTCGGTGGTCCGCGGCTGCGATCGCATCGTTCCCATTGACATCTACGTGCCCGGCTGTCCGCCGACCGCCGAAGCGCTGCTGTACGGTGTGCTGCTGCTGCAGAAGAAGATCCGGCGCACCGGCACCATCGAACGCTGAAGGTTTTTCGTTATGGACGACGGCAGGCTCGACACCCTTGGGCAGACGATCGTAAGCGCGCTCCCGGGCGCCGCGATCGGCCATACGGTCGCTTTCAATCAGCTCACGGTGAACGTGGAGCCCGCCCGGATCGTCGAGGTCGTGACACATCTGCGCGACGATCCGGCTCTCCGCTTCGTCAACATCACCGACATCACGGCGGTCGACTATCCTGAGCGCGCCAAGCGTTTCGATGTCGTCTACCACTTCCTGTCACCGACGCTGAACGCGCGCATCCGGCTGAAGGCCGAGGCCGACGAGACGACGCAGGTGCCGTCGCTGATCGATGTCTTTCCGGGCGCCGATTGGTTCGAGCGCGAGGCCTACGACCTCTACGGCGTGATCTTCGTCGGCCACCCTGACATGCGCCGCCTGCTGACGGATTACGGCTTCGACGGCCATCCGCTGCGCAAGGACTTCCCGACGACGGGGTTCGTCGAGGTGCGCTACGACGATCAGGAGAAGCGGGTCATCTACGAGCCGGTGCGGCTCAACCAGGAATTCCGCAAGTTCGATTTCCTGTCGCCCTGGGAAGGTGCGGACTATCCGCTGCCGGGCGATGAGAAGGCGACGAAGTGAGTGGGAGCGCGAGCATGAACGAGCAGAGCCCGGCACTCCGCAACTTCACGATCAATTTCGGTCCGCAGCATCCGGCGGCCCACGGCGTGCTGCGCCTGGTGCTGGAGCTGGACGGCGAGGTGGTCGAGCGCGTCGATCCGCATATCGGCCTGCTGCATCGCGGCACCGAGAAGCTGATCGAGACCAAGACCTACATGCAGGCGATGCCCTATTTCGATCGGCTCGACTACGTCGCGCCGATGAATCAGGAGCATGCCTTCTGCCTCGCCGCCGAACGCCTGCTCGGCATCGAGGTTCCGCGCCGCGGCCAGCTGATCCGCGTGCTCTACTCCGAGATCGGACGGCTGCTGTCGCATCTGCTCAACGTCACCACCCAGGCGATGGACGTCGGCGCGCTGACCCCGCCGCTGTGGGGCTTCGAGGAGCGCGAGAAGCTGATGGTGTTCTATGAGCGCGCCTCCGGCTCGCGCATGCACGCCAACTACTTCCGCATCGGTGGCGTCCACCAGGACCTGCCGCCGAAGCTGATCGACGACATCGACGCATTCTGCGATCCGTTCCTGAAGGTGGTCGACGATCTCGACCGGCTTCTCACCGGCAACCGCATCTTCAAGCAGCGTAACGTCGACATCGGCGTCGTGACCCTGAAGCAGGCCTGGGAGTGGGGCTTCTCCGGCGTGATGGTGCGCGGCTCGGGCGCGGCCTGGGACCTGCGCAAGTCGCAGCCCTACGACGTCTATGCCGAGATGGAGTTCGACGTTCCGATCGGCAAGAACGGCGACTGCTACGACCGCTATCTGATCCGCATGGAAGAGATGCGCCAGTCGGTGCGTATCATGAAGCAGTGCATCCAGAAGCTGCGCGCACCGGACGGGCAGGGCCCGGTGATGATCACCGACAACAAGATCGCTCCGCCGCGCCGTGGCGAGATGAAGCGCTCGATGGAAGCGCTGATCCACCACTTCAAACTCTACACCGAAGGCGTGCACGTGCCGGCAGGCGAGATCTATGCGGCCGTCGAGGCGCCGAAGGGCGAGTTCGGCGTCTATCTCGTCGCCGACGGCACCAACAAGCCGTACAAGTGCAAGATCCGCGCTCCGGGCTTCGCGCATCTACAGGCGATGGATTTCATCTGCCGCGGCCATCTGCTCGCCGACGTCTCGGCCATTCTCGGCTCGCTCGACATCGTGTTCGGAGAGGTGGACCGCTGATGGGCCATGCGCCGATCCAGTTCGATCGTGCTTCCGGAGCGCTCGAAGGAGCGAACCTCTGGGAGCGCACGGCTGCATTGGCGCTGTCGACCGGCTCGAAGATTTCCTCGCATTTCTCGCATCGCGGCTACAACCGCTGTGCCAATCTGCTGCGGCTGGCGCTGCCCGAACGCGACATCGCGGTGAAGCTCAACCCGGACGCCGTGTTCGAGTTTCCCTATGGCGACGGCTATTGGAGCAAGCTGCTCAACCGCGACTATCACTATGAGGACGAACTCGAGTTCCTGTTTCTCGGCACCGTCGATGTCGACTACACCTTCATCGACGGCGGGGCCAATTACGGCTACTGGTCGGTGCTGGTGTCGAGCACGCCCTACGGCGCGCACAAGGCGATCGCGATCGAGCCGTCCTCGGCGAACTTCGCCAAGCTCGCGAACAATGCGCAGATCAACGGCGGCCGCTTCGAAGTGATGAAGTGCGCCATCGGCGAACGCTGCGGCGTCGCGCATCTCACCGGTACCAAGCACGAGGCCTTCAGTATCGCCGGCGACAACGCCGGCGGCGAGCAGGTGCCGGTGATGGCGCTCGACGATCTGATCGACGACGGCAAGGTCGCCGCTTCCGGCAAGTACCTGATCAAGCTCGACGTCGAGGGCGTCGAGATCGAGGCGATCAAGGGCGGGGCGCGGCTGCTCGCGACCGACAGCATGATCCTGTGCGAGGAGCACGGCCAGGATCGCAACCATACGGTCTCGCGCTACATCCTCGATCAGACGCCGATGCAACTGATGGTCTACGACCCCGCAAGCGGCCGCCTCGAGACCGTGACAGAGCTGTCGATCCTCGACCGGATCAAGGCGTCCGCCCACGTCGGCTATAACGTGTTCGGAACTGCAAGTGCCTTCTGGCAGAATCGCGTCGCAGCGCTCAATGCAAGTGCCGCGCGCCGCATGCAATGAAAGATTGAAGAGCCATGTCCGTCCGCCGTCTTGCCCCGAAGGAAGTCCAGCCCGCGAGCTTTGCGTTCACGGACGAGAACCTTGCCTTCGCCAAAGCGCAGATCGCGAAATATCCGGAAGGCCGCCAGGCCTCGGCCGTGATCGCGATCCTGTGGCGCGCGCAGGAGCAGAACGAAGGCTGGGTGTCGGAGGCGGCCATCCGCGTCGTCGCCGACATGCTCGGCATGCCGTACATCCGCGTGCTCGAGGTGGCGACCTTCTACACGATGTTCCAGCTGCAGCCGGTCGGCAAGAAGGCGCATGTGCAGGTGTGCGGCACCACACCGTGCCGTCTGCGCGGCGCCGAAGAACTGATCGAGGTCTGCAAGCATCGCATCCATCACGATCCCTTCCACCTGTCGAAGGACGGCGACTTCAGCTGGGAAGAGGTCGAGTGCCTGGGCGCCTGCGTGAACGCACCGATGGTGCAGGTCTGGAAGGACACCTATGAGGACCTGACGCCGGAGAGCTTCGGCAAGGTGCTCGACGGCTTCGCGACCGGCAACCTGCCGACGCCGGGTCCGCAGAATGGCCGCCAGTTCTCGGCGCCGGCGGGCGGGCCGACCACGCTGAAGGAGAAGACATGAGCCGCAATCGCACCCGCGTTGCGGCCCTGACCGAAGAGGGCGCCGCAATGAAGAACTGGCGCTACGTGGCACTGCATACGCTCGCAGCCGCCGCTTTCATTTTCGTGCTGCAGCGGTTCGCGCTCAATGCGACGCTGGAGTCCAGTCTGCTGTGGGCCTTGGTGTTCGGCGGCTGCGCCGCCTTCATCGCCACCATGCAGTCGAACCGCTGACACCCGAGGAAGCCGTCTGATCATGCTCGACGACAAGGACCGCATCTTCACCAACCTCTATGGCCTGCATGATTGGGGCCTCGAAGGCGCACGCCGGCGCGGCAGCTGGGATGGCACCAAGGCGCTGATCGAAAAAGGTCGCGACTGGATCATCAACGAGATGAAGGCTTCCGGCCTGCGCGGCCGCGGCGGCGCCGGCTTCCCGACCGGCTTGAAATGGTCGTTCATGCCGAAGGAATCGACCGACGGTCGGCCGAGCTACCTCGTGGTCAACGCCGACGAGTCCGAGCCCGGCACCTGCAAGGATCGCGAGATCATGCGGCACGATCCGCATCATCTCGTCGAGGGCTGCCTGCTGGCCAGCTTCGCGATGAACGCGCATGCCTGCTACATCTATGTGCGCGGCGAGTTCATCCGCGAGCGCGAGCGGCTGCAGGCGGCGATCGATCAGGCCTATGAGGCCAACCTGATCGGCAAGAACAACATCCATGGCTGGCCGTTCGATCTCTATGTCGCGCATGGCGCCGGCGCCTATATCTGCGGCGAGGAGACCGCGCTGCTGGAGAGCCTCGAAGGCAAAAAGGGCCAGCCGCGGCTGAAGCCGCCTTTCCCAGCGAACGTCGGCCTCTATGGCTGCCCGACCACCGTCAACAACGTCGAGTCGATCGCGGTGGCGCCGACCATCCTGCGCCGCGGCGCCGCGTGGTTTGCCGGCATCGGCCGTCCGAACAATGTCGGCACAAAACTGTTCTGCATCTCCGGTCACGTCGAGCGGCCTTGCAACGTCGAAGAGGCGATGGGCATCCCGTTCCGCGAGCTGATCGAGAAGCATTGCGGCGGCATCCGTGGCGGCTGGGACAATCTGAAGGCGGTCATCCCCGGCGGCTCGTCCGTGCGCATGGTGCCGGCCGAGCAGATCATCGATACGCCGATGGATTTCGACAGCCTGTCGAAGCTGCGCTCCGGCCTCGGCACCGCGGCCGTGATCGTGATGGACAAGTCGACCGACCTGATCCGGGCGATCGCGCGCATTTCCTACTTCTACAAGCATGAGAGCTGCGGCCAGTGTACGCCGTGCCGCGAGGGCACCGGCTGGATGTGGCGCGTGCTGACGCGCATGGCCGAGGGCCGGGCGCACAAGCGCGAGATCGACATGCTGCTCGAAGTCACCAAGCAGATCGAGGGCCACACGATCTGCGCGCTGGGCGACGCGGCAGCTTGGCCGATCCAGGGGCTGATCACGCATTTCCGTCACGAGATCGAGGCGCGCATTGACCAGTATTCGCACAAGGCCGATGTCGACGACGTGGGCGTGCGCGATCCCGCGCACATGGTAGCGGCGGAGTAGGTGATGGCGGCCCGGTTCGCCAGCAACGTTTTCCCCGCGCTCGCGCCCTCACGGTGCGCAGCGGCGCGGTGGTCCGTGGTTTGAGAGAGATGTGAGGCAATGACCAAGATCATCATCGATGGCAAAGAGATCGATGTGCCGCCGGAGTACACGCTGTTGCAGGCGTGCGAGGCGGCGGGCGCCGAGATCCCGCGCTTCTGCTATCATGAGCGGCTGTCGATCGCCGGCAACTGCCGGATGTGCCTCGTCGAGGTGAAGGGCGGACCGAAACCGGTCGCGAGCTGCGCCTGGGGCGTGCGCGACTGCCGGCCGGGCCCGAAGGGCGAGCCGCCGGAGATCTCGACGCGGTCGCCGATGGTCAAGAAGGCGCGCGAAGGCGTGATGGAATTCCTTCTGATCAACCATCCGCTGGACTGCCCGATCTGCGACCAGGGCGGCGAGTGTGACCTGCAGGACCAGGCGATGGGCTATGGTGTGGACACCAGCCGCTTCGCCGAGAACAAGCGCGCCGTCGAGGACAAGTATCTCGGCGCATTGGTCAAGACCTCGATGAACCGCTGCATCCAGTGCACGCGTTGCGTCCGCTTCTCGGCGGAAGTCTGCGGCGTGCCGGAAATGGGCGCGATCGGCCGTGGCGAGGACATGGAGATCACGACGTATCTCGAGCAGGCGCTGAGTTCGGAGCTGCAGGGCAATCTGGTCGACATCTGCCCGGTCGGTGCGCTGACCTCGAAGCCCTACGCTTTCGCCGCACGCCCCTGGGAGCTCGGCAAGACGCAGTCGATCGACGTCATGGATGGCGTGGGCTCGGCGATCCGTGTCGACACCCGCGGCCGCGAGGTGATGCGCATCCTGCCGCGCATCAACGATGCCGTGAACGAGGAGTGGATCTCCGACAAGACCCGCCATGTCGTCGACGGCCTGCGCACGCAGCGGCTCGATCGTCCCTACGTTCGCGAGGATGGCAAGCTGCGCGCCGCCTCCTGGCCGGAGGCGTTCAAGGCGATTGCCACCAAGCTGTCGCGCATCGACGGCAAGCGCATCGGCGCGATCGCCGGCGATCTCGCCGCGGTCGAAGAGATGTTCGCGCTCAAGGATCTGCTCGCCAAGCTCGGCTCGACCAACGTCGCGGTGCAAGGCGGTGACAGCTTCGATGCCAAGCTCGGCCGTGCGTCCTATCTGTTCAATCCGACCATCGCGGGTATCGAGCAGGCCGACGCGATCCTGATCATTGGCGCCAATCCGCGCAAGGAAGCGGCCGTGCTCAACGCCCGCATCCGCAAGCGCTGGCGCTCGGGCCAGCTCAAGGTCGGCGTGGTCGGTCCCAAGGCCGACCTGACCTATGCCTATGAGCACATCGGCGCGGGCACGGACTCGCTGAGCGACGTCGCCGCCGGCAAGCACTCGTTTGCGACCACCTTCCGCAACGCCAAGAACCCGATCGTGCTGGTCGGCGCCGGCGCCGCCGCGCGCCACGATGGCGGCGCGATCCTGTCGCTGGCCGCCAAGATCGTGATGGACGTCAACGCCGTGCGCGACGACTGGAACGGCTTTGCCGTGCTGCACGACACCGCCTCGCGGGTCGGCGCCCTCGACATCGGCTTCAACGGAACCGGCCTCACGGCTGCGCAGATGACGACGTTCGGCACCATGGACGTGATGTTCCTGCTCGGCGCTGACGAGGTCGATGTGCCCGAGGGCGTTTTCGTCGTCTACATCGGTACCCATGGCGACCGCGGTGCCCATCGTGCCGATGTCATCCTGCCGGGGGCTGCCTACACCGAGAAGTCCGGGCTCTACGTCAACACCGAGGGCCGGGTGCAGATGACGGGCCGGGCGTCATTCCCGCCGGGCGAGGCACGCGAGGACTGGGCGATCATCCGGGCGCTGTCCGACGTGCTCGGCAGGAAGCTCGGCTACGACTCGCTGGCCGCGCTGCGCGTTGCGATCATCAAGGCCGTGCCGCATCTTGGCCGCGTCGACCAGATCGAGGCGGGCAAGATCGCCGACATCAAGACCCTGGCTGGCAAGGGCGGCAACCTCGAGAAGGCACCGTTCAAGCCGCTGATCGACGACTTCTATCTCACCAATCCGATCGCGCGCGCATCGGCGGTCATGGCGGAATGTTCCCGTCTGGCTTCCGGGCAGATGCTGACGGCAGCGGAGTGAGCGTGACCTGATGGCTGATTTCTTCGCAAGCTCGTTCTGGACCGGCTTCCTCTGGCCGCTGATCATCATGGTCGCGCAGAGCGTCCTGCTGCTCGTCGTCCTGCTGGTCGCGATCGCCTACATCCTGCTGGCCGACCGGAAGATCTGGGCGGCGGTGCAGATCCGCCGGGGTCCCAACGTGGTCGGGCCCTGGGGCCTGTTCCAGTCGTTCGCAGACCTGCTGAAGTTCGTGCTCAAGGAGCCGATCATTCCGGCCGGCGCCAACAAGGGCGTGTTCCTGCTGGCACCGCTGGTGTCCTGCGTGCTGGCGCTGGCGGCCTGGGCGGTGATCCCGACCAATCTCGGCTGGGCGATCGCCGACATCAATGTCGGCATTCTCTTCATCTTCGCGATCTCGTCACTGTCGATCTACGGCATCATCATGGCCGGCTGGTCGTCGAACTCGAAGTATCCGTTCCTGGCGGCGCTGCGCTCGGCGGCGCAGATGGTGTCCTACGAGGTCTCGATCGGCTTCGTCATCATCACCGTGCTGCTCTGCGCCGGCACCTTGAACCTGTCGGCGGTGGTCGAGGCGCAGCATGCCCGCGGGCTTGCGAGCCTGATCGGCCTGCCGCAGCTGACGATCCTGAACTGGTACGTCTGGCCGCTGTTCCCGATGTTCGTGGTATTCTACGTCTCGGCGCTGGCCGAGACCAACCGTCCGCCCTTCGATCTCGTCGAGGCGGAATCGGAGCTCGTTGCCGGCTTCATGGTGGAATACGGCTCGACGCCGTATCTGCTGTTCATGCTCGGCGAGTATGTCGCGATCACCACGATGTGCGCGCTGGCGACGATCCTGTTTCTGGGTGGCTGGCTGCCGCCGATCGATCTGCCGCCGTTCAACTGGGTGCCGGGCGTCATCTGGTTCTCGCTCAAGCTGTTCTTCATGTTCTTCCTGATCGCGATGGCGAAAGCGATCGTGCCGCGCTACCGCTACGACCAGTTGATGCGACTGGGCTGGAAAGTGTTCCTGCCGCTGTCGCTGGCCATGGTGGTCATCGTCGCAGGCGTGCTGCACTTCGCCGGCATCGCGCCGAAATGAGGCTGTCATGAACATTTCCGCCACCGCACGGTCGCTGCTGCTGCAGGAGTTCGTCTCCGCATTCTTCCTCGCGATGCGCTACTTCTTCCAGCCGAAGCCGACCCTGAACTATCCGTTCGAGAAGGGCCCGATCTCGCCGCGCTTCCGCGGCGAGCACGCGTTGCGGCGCTATCCCAATGGCGAAGAGCGCTGCATCGCCTGCAAGCTGTGCGAGGCGGTCTGTCCCGCGCAGGCGATCACGATCGAGGCCGGTCCGCGCCGCAACGACGGCACCCGTCGCACGGTGCGCTACGACATCGACATGGTGAAGTGCATCTATTGCGGCCTGTGCCAGGAAGCTTGTCCGGTCGACGCCATCGTCGAAGGACCGAACTTCGAGTTCGCGACCGAGACCCGCGAGGAGCTGTATTATGACAAGGCCAAGCTGCTCGCGAATGGCGACCGCTGGGAGCGCGAGATCTCCAAAGCCATCGCGCTCGACGCGCCGTACCGCTGAGGCCGTCCGATGATCCTTCCTGCGCTCTTCTTCTATCTCTTCGCGGCGGTCTGCGTGGCCTCGGCCGTGATGGTGATCGTCTCGAAGAACCCCGTTCACTCGGTGCTCTATCTGATCCTCGCCTTCGTCAACGCCTCCGGCCTGTTCGTGCTGATGGGCGCCGAATTCCTGGCGATGATCCTCGTGGTCGTCTACGTCGGCGCGGTCGCGGTGCTGTTCCTGTTCGTGATCATGATGCTCGATGTCGACTTCACGGAGCTGCGCGAGGGCTTCCTGCAGTACATGCCGATCGGACTCGTCATCGGCGGCATCTTCCTGTTCGAGCTGCTGCTGACGGTGTCCTACTGGGTCATCAACCCGACGACGCCGAAGGCGATCACCGCGGCGATCCCGACCAACGTCACCAATACCGAGGCGCTCGGCCTCGTGCTCTATACGAAGTACATCCATTACTTCCAGCTCTCCGGCATGATCCTGCTGGTGGCGATGATCGGCGCGATCGTGCTGACGCTGCGCCACAAGGCGAGCGTCAAGCGCCAGGACATCAACGTCCAGAACGCGCGCACGCCGGAGATGGCGATGGCGGTCCGCAAGGTCGCGGTCGGGCAGGGGCTGCAGGACACGGACGCGGCGGAGTGGGTGAAATGACCATCGGATTGGGGCACTATCTCGCCGTCGCGGCCATGCTGTTCACGCTCGGCATCCTCGGCATCTTCCTGAACCGCAAGAACATCATCGTCATCTTGATGTCGGTCGAGCTGATCCTGCTTGCGGTGAACATCAATCTGGTGGCGTTCTCGACATTCCTGGGCGACATCGTCGGGCAGGTGTTCGCGCTGCTGGTTTTGACAGTTGCGGCGGCGGAAGCCGCGATCGGCCTTGCCGTGCTGGTGGTCTACTTCCGCAACCGCGGCTCGATTGCGGTCGAAGACGTCAATATGATGAAGGGCTAAGGGCGCATGATCCGCACAGATGGGGGCCGGCTCGCCGGCAAGGTCATGCGTAAGGGAACGGGCGAATGATCCAGGCCATTGTCTTTCTGCCGCTGCTGGGCGCGATCCTGGCCGGCCTGATCGCGCTGCTCGGCGCGCATGCGCGCCATCCGAGCGGTGATACGGTCGAGCATCATCACGACGACGGTCATCACCACGGCGCCGCCGACGCTCACGCTCACGCGCATGACGATCACGGCCACGGACACGACGACCATCATGTCGCCGAGCCGCCGGCCTCCGGCACTTGGGCGGCGCAGGTGATCACGACGGCGCTGCTGTTCGTGTCGGCCGGCCTGTCCTGGGCGATGCTGATCAGCGTCGGCTTCATGCACCACGAGGCGGGCGTGAAGGAGCTGTTGCCCTGGATCAATTCCGGCGAGCTGCAGGTGTCCTGGGCGCTGCGCGTCGACACGCTCACGGCGGTGATGCTGGTCGTTGTGACCAGCGTGTCCTCGCTCGTCCACCTCTATTCGATCGGCTATATGGACGAGGATCCGAACCGTCCGCGCTTCTTCGCCTATCTGTCGCTGTTCACCTTCGCGATGCTGATGCTGGTGACCGCGAACAACCTCGTGCAACTGTTCTTCGGCTGGGAGGGCGTCGGTCTGGCGAGCTACCTGCTGATCGGCTTCTGGTTCCAGAAGCCGTCGGCCAACGCTGCCGCCATCAAGGCCTTCGTCGTCAACCGCGTCGGCGATTTCGGCTTCGCGCTCGGCATCTTCGCCGTGTTCCTGCTGGCGAAGTCGACCGACTTCGAGACCATCTTCGCCGCCGCGCCGAGCTTTGCCGGCAAGACCATCAACTTCCTCGGCTGGCATGCCGACGCGCTGACCCTGACCTGCCTGCTGCTGTTCATGGGCGCCATGGGCAAGTCGGCGCAGTTCCTGCTGCACACCTGGCTGCCGGACGCGATGGAAGGTCCGACCCCGGTCTCGGCGCTGATCCATGCCGCGACCATGGTCACCGCCGGCGTCTTCATGGTCGCGCGCCTGTCGCCGCTGTTCGAGCTCGCCCCGAACGCCCAGGCCGTCGTGATGTTCTTCGGCGCGACCACGGCGTTCTTCGCAGCGACCGTCGGCCTCGTGCAGAACGACATCAAGCGCATCGTCGCCTACTCGACCTGCTCGCAGCTCGGCTACATGTTCGTGGCGATGGGAGCAGGGGCCTATTCGGTCGGCATGTTCCATCTGTTCACGCATGCCTTCTTCAAGGCGCTGCTGTTCTTGGGCTCTGGCTCGGTGATCTACGCGATGCATCACGAGCAGGACATCCGCAACATGGGCGGCCTGTGGCGCAAGATCCCATACACCTTCGCGGTGATGACGGTCGGCACCCTGGCGCTCACCGGCTTCCCCGGCTTCGCAGGCTTCTTCTCCAAGGATGCGATCATCGAGGCCGCGTACGCCGCGCACAATCCGTTCGCGACCTACGCGTATTTCCTCACCATTGTCGCCGCCGGCCTGACCTCGTTCTATTCCTGGCGCCTGGTGTTCAAGACCTTCTTCGGCACGCCGCACGATCAGCATCATTATGATGCCGCACACGAGAGCCCGATCTGGATGCTCATCCCGATCGGCGTGCTCGCGGCAGGCTCGATCCTGGCCGGCCTCCCGTTCAAGGGCGTGTTCACCGATCCCCATGGCGTCGAGCACTTCTTCGGCGAGTCGCTGAAGATGAACCCGCACATCCTCGAAGACATGGAGCACATGCCGGCTTGGCTCGCTCAGCTTCCCTTCGTCATGATGGTGCTGGGATTTGTGGTCTCGTACATCTTCTACGTCAGACGTCCGGACATCCCGGAGGAGCTCGCCGCGCAGCAGCCGCTGCTCTACAAGTTCCTGCTCAACAAGTGGTACTTCGACGAGCTGTATGACGTGATCTTCGTCCGTCCGGCGAAGTGGCTCGGCCGCTTCCTCTGGAAGAAGGGCGACGGCTTCGTCATCGACGGCTTCGGTCCGGACGGCGTTTCGGCGCGGGTGCTCGACATCACGCGCAACGTCGTCAAGATCCAGACCGGGTACCTCTATCATTACGCCTTTGCCATGCTGATCGGCGTCGCCGGCCTGATCACCTGGTTCATGTTCATGGGGGGCCAGCAATGACCACCTGGCCAATTCTCTCCGTCGTCACCTTCCTGCCGATCGTCGGTGCGCTGCTGATCTATCTGGTCCGCGGCGACGACGAGGCGGCTAGGCGCAATGCGCGCTGGATCGCGCTGTGGACCACGCTGATCACGTTCGGGGTGTCGGTGATCCTGGTGCTGCGCTTCGATCCCGCCCAGACCGACTTCCAATTCGTCGAGAAGTCGAACTGGCTGGCAGCCGGCATCAGCTACCACATGGGCGTCGACGGCATCTCGCTGCCGTTCGTGATCCTGACCACCGCCCTGATGCCGTTCTGCATCATCGCGAGCTGGAAGTCGGTGACCAACCGGCTACGCGAATACATGATGGCGTTCCTGATCCTGGAAACGCTGATGGTTGGCACGTTCTCGGCGCTCGACCTCGTGCTGTTCTATCTGTTCTTCGAGGGCGGCCTGATTCCGATGTTCCTGATCATCGGGGTCTGGGGCGGTCCGCGCCGGGTCTACGCCTCGTTCAAGTTCTTCCTCTACACGCTGCTCGGCTCGGTGCTGATGCTGCTCGCCATCATGGCGCTGTACTGGAACGCCGGCACGACCGACATTCCGACCCTGATGCATACGGCGGTGCCGCGGTCCTTGCAGACCTGGGCGTGGCTGGCGTTCTTCGCCTCCTTTGCGGTGAAGATGCCGATGTGGCCGGTGCACACCTGGCTGCCGGACGCGCACGTCGAGGCGCCGACCGCGGGCTCGGTGATCCTGGCCGCGATCCTCTTGAAGATGGGTGGCTACGGCTTCCTGCGCTTCTCGCTGCCGATGTTCCCGCTGGCCTCGCACGACTTCGCGCCGCTGGTGTTCACGCTCTCGGCGATCGCGATCATCTACACCTCGCTGGTCGCGCTGATGCAGGAGGACATCAAGAAGCTGATCGCCTACTCATCGGTGGCGCATATGGGCTTCGTCACCATGGGCATCTTCGCGGGCACCATGCAGGGTGTCGCCGGAGGCGTGTTCCAGATGATTTCGCACGGTATCGTCTCGGGCGCGCTGTTCCTTTGCGTCGGCGTGGTCTATGACCGCATGCATACCCGCGAGATCGCGGCCTACGGCGGCCTCGTGAACCGGATGCCGGTCTACGCGCTGGTGTTCATGGTGTTCACGATGGCCAATGTCGGCCTGCCCGGCACGTCCGGCTTCGTCGGCGAGTTCATGACCCTGCTCGGCACTTTCAAGGTGTCGATCCCGACCGCGTTCTTCGCGACATCAGGCGTCATCCTCTCGGCGGCCTACGCGTTGTGGCTTTACCGCAAGGTGGTGTTCGGTGCGCTGACCAAGCCGTCGCTCGCCAGCATCAAAGATCTCACCCTGCGTGAGGGCGTGATCCTGTTTCCGCTGGTGGCGCTGACCATCCTGTTCGGCGTTTATCCGAAGCCGATCCTCGACATGTCGGCGGCGTCGGTGCAGCAGCTCGTCAACAACTACAATACCGCCGTGACGGCCGTGAAGGCCGCCGCGCTGCTCCAATGATGAGACCTTGAGGGGTCGGGACACAGACGATGATCGAGAATCTTGGGCCTCAGCTTTGGGTGGTGCTGCCGGAGCTGCTGTTGGCCGTGGGGGCCATGGCGCTGTTGATGCTGGGCGCGTTTCGCGGGCAGGAGACGACGGGGCTCGTCACCTGGTTGGCGGTCGCTCTGCTGATCGTGGTCGGCATCCTCGTGCTCAGGCAGCCGGGCGGCCAGGCCTTCGGCGGCAGCTTCATCGCTGACAGCTATGCGCGCTTCCTGAAGATCCTGGCGCTGATCGGTTCGATCGCGACCCTGATCATGTCGGCGGAGTTCCTGTCGAAGCCCGATCGTCGCATCTTCGAATATGCGATCCTCGTGCTGCTCTCGACCTTGGGCATGCTGGTGCTGATCTCGGCCGGCGACCTGATCACGCTCTACCTCGGCCTCGAACTGATGTCGCTCGCGCTCTACGTCGTCGCGGCCAGCCATCGCGACAACGTCAAGTCGACAGAGGCAGGCCTGAAGTACTTCGTGCTGGGCGCGCTGTCCTCCGGCATGCTGCTCTACGGCGCCTCGCTGATCTACGGCTTCACCGGCACGGTGAGCTTTGCCGGGATCGCAGCGGCGACGAAGACCGGCAGCGTCGGCATCATTTTCGGCCTCGTCTTCCTGTTCGCCGGCATGTGCTTCAAGGTCTCGGCGGTGCCGTTCCACATGTGGACGCCGGACGTCTATGAAGGCGCGCCGACGCCGGTGACGGCGTTCTTCGCCTCCGCGCCCAAGGTCGCGGCGATGGCCGTGTTCGCGCGCGTCGCGCTGACGGCGTTTCCCGGCATCACCTTCCAGTGGCAGCAGATCATCGTGTTCGTCTCGATCGCCTCGATGGCGCTCGGCTCGTTCGCCGCGATCGGCCAGACCAACATCAAGCGCCTGATGGCCTATTCGTCGATCGGCCACATGGGCTTCGCGCTGGTCGGTCTCGCCGCCGGTACGGTCGAGGGCGCGCAGGGCGTGCTGACCTACATCGCGATCTATGTCGCGATGACGCTCGGCTCGTTCGCCGTGATCATGGCGATCAAGCGCAACGGCCAGTCGTTCGAGAAGATCAGCGACTTCTCGGGGCTGTCGCGCACCAATCCGCTGCTTGCCTTCTTCTTCGCGATGCTGCTGTTCTCGCTGGCCGGCGTGCCGCCGCTCGCGGGCTTCTTCGCCAAATGGTACGTCTTCGTCGCTGCCATCAAGGCCGGGCTGTTCACGCTGTCGGTGATCGGCGTGCTCACCAGCGTGGTCGGCGCCTACTATTATCTCCTGATCGTCAAGACGATGTATTTCGACGAGCCGCTGCCGACGCTCGATCCGGTCCGTATCGAGCTGCGCACGGTGCTCGCGATCTCCGGCGTCTTCAACATCCTGTTCTTCGCCTATCCCGGCCCGCTGGTCAGCGCGGCCGCGGCCGCGGCGAAGTCGCTGTTCTAGATGACGTTTGCGCTAGGGTCCCAGGCTGACAAGGCTGGCTACCGACTCGTCACGTTCGACCAGACCGGCTCAACCAATGTCGAGGCGCTGAAGTCGGCCCGAGAGGGCGGCAAGGCGCCGTGCTGGTTTGTCACATCTGAGCAGACGGCCGGGCGCGGCCGGCGCCAGCGCCCGTGGATCGCCCCGCGCGGCAATCTGGCCTCGAGCGTGCTGGAAGTGCTGAACGTGGCTCCTGCGATCGCAGCCACACTCGGCTTCGCCGCCGGTCTCTCCATCGAGAGCGCGTTGCGCCAGGTGAGCATCGAGGCCGCGCTGCGGTCCGGAGCACGCGCGTCATTCGCGCTGAAATGGCCCAACGACGTGCTGGCTGACGGCCGCAAGATCGTCGGCATGCTGCTCGAGGCGGAGCAGGTGGCTCAAGGGCTTGCGGTGGTTGCCGGTATTGGAACCAACGTGGTCGCGGCGCCGCTGGATACCCCGACACCGGCGGTGTCGTTGGCGGACCTCGGCATCCAGGTGACCGCCGAGGACCTGTTCTCGGCGCTGTCGGATGCCTGGGTCGAGTATTTCGGCATCTGGAACGAGGGACGGGGCTTCGGTGACATCCGGAAACTCTGGCTCGAGCGCGCCGCAGGCCTCGGCCAGCCGGTCGCCATCAGGTCCGGACATGCTATCATCGAGGGGATTTTCGACACGATCGACGAACAGGGTTGTATGCTGGTGCGGACCGCGGAGGGACGATTGGAGCCGATCACGGCCGGTGATGTTCATTTCGGCTCGGTCGCATCCAAAGGAGCGGTCTAGATGGCACGTCCCGACGAACTGACATTTGCGCCGCTCGGAGGTGTCGGCGAGATCGGCATGAACCTGTCGATCTACGGGCTCGGCAATCGCCACCAGCGCTCGTGGCTCGCGATCGATCTTGGCGTCTCCTTCGGCGACGAGGAGCATCTGCCGGGCATCGACCTGATCATGCCCGACGTCGCTTTCCTGGAGAAGGAGCGCAACAATCTCGTCGGCCTCGTGCTGACCCACGCGCATGAGGATCATTTCGGCGCGATCATAGACCTGTGGCCGCGGCTGAAATGCCCGATCTACGCGACCAAGTTCAGCGCCGCACTGTTCGAGGCCAAGTGCGAGGCCGAGCGCCTGCCAGCCAAGATCCCGGTCAAGGTGATCCCCTCCGGCGGCCGCGTCGACATCGGTCCGTTCAACGTCGAGTTCATTCCGGTCGCGCATTCGATCCCTGAATCGCACGCGCTGGCGATCCACACCGAGGTCGGCACTGTCCTGCATACCGGCGACTGGAAGATCGATCCGACGCCGGTGCTGGGCGCGCCGACCGACGAGAAGCGGCTGCGCGAGCTCGGTGATGCCGGATTGCTCGCACTGATCGGCGATTCCACCAATGCCGTGCGCGAGGGACGCTCGCCGTCCGAGGCCGAGGTTGCCAAGACGATCGCGGCTTTGGTGAAGGAAGCAAAGGGCCGCGTGGCCGTGACCACCTTCGCCTCCAACGTCGCGCGTATCCGCGCCGTTGCCGAAGCGGCGCGCGAGGCCGAGCGCGAGGTCGTCATCGTCGGCCGTGCCATGGAACGCGTGGTCCAGGTCGCGCGTGAGACCGGTTATCTCGACGGCGTGCAGAACTTCCGCGGCATGGATCTCTACGGCCATTTCCCGGCCGACAAGGTGCTCGCGCTCTGCACCGGCAGCCAGGGCGAGCCGCGCGCCGCGCTCTCGCGCATCGCCAATGACGATCATCCGCTGGTCACCTTGAACAAGGGCGACACCGTCATCTTCTCGTCGCGCACCATCCCCGGCAACGAGAAGGCGGTCGGCGCCGTCATCAACGGGCTGGTGCAGCAGGGCATCGAGATCATCACCGACCGCAACCATCTCGTCCATGTCTCCGGCCATCCGCGCCGCGACGAGCTGCGTGACATGATCGCGTGGACGCGGCCGCAGCTCCTGATCCCCGTGCATGGCGAGGCGCTGCATCTGCACGAGCACGCGAGGCTGGCGCGCGCCTGCGGCGTGCCCAAGGTCATCACCTGCCGCAATGGCGACCTCGTCAAGCTCGGCCCCGGTGATCCCGGGATCATCGACCAACTGCCGGCGGGGCGGCTCTACAAGGACGGCAGCATCGTCGAGGATTCGAAGTCGCGCGCCGTGGTCGAGCGTCGCAAGATGGCCTTTGCCGGCTGCATCTTCGTGGCGCTTGCCATCACCGAGAAGGGCGAGCTGGCCGACGATCCCGAGGTCGACATGGTCGGCATCCCCGAGAAGAATGCGGCGGGCGAGGAGATGGACGACATCGTCTTCGATGCTGTCGTTTCCACCTTCGAAGGTCTGCCGCGGGCGCGTCGGCGCGATTCTGACGCAGCGGCAGAATCCGTCCGGCGGGCCGTGCGTTCGGCGGTCAATGAGCAGTGGGGCAAGAAGCCGATCTGTCTCGTCCATGTGTTGGAAGTCTGACGCGGGCCTGCTGAACGGCCGTTCAAAAAGAAGAAGTGGAGGATGTCATGCTGGGCCGGCTCAACCACGTCGCCATCGCGGTCAAGGACGCCGAAAAGGCCGCCAGGATTTATGGCGCGGCATTCGGTGCTGAGATTTCGGCGGCGGTACCGCTGCCGGAGCATGGCGTGATCACGGTGTTCGTCACTCTGCCCAACACCAAGATCGAGTTCATCCAGCCGCTGGGCGAGGCGTCACCGATCGCCAAATTCCTCGAGCGCAACGCGGACGGCGGCATCCATCACGTCTGCTACGAGGTGGCCGACATCATCGCCTCGCGCGACACCCTGATCAAGGAGGGTGCCCGCGTGCTCGGCGACGGCCAGCCGAAGATCGGCGCGCATGGCAAGCCGGTTCTGTTCCTGCATCCGAAGGATTTTTCCGGCGCGCTCGTCGAGATCGAGCAGGCCTGAGGCAGCGGGGCGACCATGGCCTATACGATCTCCACCTGGCTCGCGATCTACTTCGTGATGTGGTGGGTCACGCTGTTCGTGACCCTGCCGTTCGGCATCCGCAGCCAGCACGAGTCCGGCGGAGGCCCGCTAGGCACCGACCCCGGTGCGCCGACGATCAGCCGAATGGGGCGGCGCCTGATCTGGACGACGCTGCTGTCGGCCGCGATCTTCGCCCTGTCACTCGTGGCCTATCAGGCCGGCTATCTCAGCGTTGAGCGGCTTTCGCGGCTGATGGGGATTCCGTTCTAGCCCCGCTCGCATCGCACAACGTTCTCTCGAAGCCGATGCGCGGACGTGCGTCGGCTTTTTTGCTATAGGAGGTCAAAACAAGACCGACAGGGAGGTTGCGCGTGATGACATCGGCCGAGGCCCGGAACGGGACGCAATCGGGCTATCGCATTCTGAACGAGGTTGATCTTCGAAACTATCTCGCGGGGATCCCTTCAGTTGCAGGGCAACTCGGCGGACCGGCCGAGCGCTGGTCAATCACCGAGGTCGGCGATGGCAACCTCAATCTGGTCTTCATCGTCAAGGGATCGTCCGGCGGTCTCGCGGTGAAGCAGGCGCTGCCTTACGTGCGGCTGGTCGGCGAGAGCTGGCCGCTGCCGCTGTCACGCGCCCACTATGAGCATCTGGCGCTGACGCATCAGAACCGCCTTGCCCCCGGCCTCGTGCCGGCCATCGTTCATCATGATCCGGCGCTGGCGCTGACGGCGATGGAGCTGCTGGAGCCGCACATCATCATGCGCAAGGGGTTGGTCGCGGGCACAACCTCTCCGGCCTTCGTCGATCACATCACGACCTTCATGGCGCGGACGCTGTTCTTCTCGTCCGACCTCGCGCTGTCTGCCGCCGAGAAGAAGGAGGCGATCGCAAGCTTTGCCGGCAATCATGCGCTGTGCAAGATCACCGAGGATTTGATCTTCACCGACCCCTATCGCATCGCCGAGCAAAACCGCTGGACGTCACCGTGGCTCGACGCGACCGCGGCCGACATTCGCGCCGATCTCGATCTGCACGTCGCGATCTCCAGGCTCAAGCTGAAATTCCTGTCGTGTGCCGAGGCGCTGATCCATGGCGACCTGCACACCGGGTCGATCATGGTGACGGACACCGAGACCAAGGTGATCGACCCCGAATTCGCCTTCTACGGTCCGATGGGATTCGACGTCGGTGCGGTCCTCGCCAATCTGCTGATGGCCTATTTTGCGTCCGAGGGACACGAGCAGCGGGCGGGCGAGCGGGACCACTTCGAGGGATGGGTGCTGGCGGCAGTCGATGAGGTCTGGTCCGGTTTCGCGGACAAGTTCCTGGCGCTGTGGCGCAGCGAGGCGACCGGCGATGCGTATCCGCGGTCACTGTTTCCGGGTGAAGCGGGCGCCGCGCGCCTGGAGACCGAGCGTCAGGCCTACGTGGCGAGATTGTTCCAGGACGCCATCGGTTTCACTGCGGCCAAGATCATTCGTCGCATCCTCGGCCTCGCGCACAACATCGATTTCGAACTGATCGAGGACGCCAAGCGGCGCGCGACCTGCGAGGTGCGGGCACTGCGGTTGGCACGGACGCTGATGGTGGAGACGACGACGTTCACGACGATCGGGGCGGTGACGCGGGCTGCCCGCGAGTTGCGCCACTGGCAGCCGGGGCTTTAATTCCGTCGCCTCGGCCTTCTACGTCGTTATGAGGAGCGAGCTGCGCTCGCAACGTTGCGGAAGAGCTCGTAGCCCGGATGAGCGAAGCGACATCCGGGTTTTCCGATACGGCTCTCGTGTGATCCCGGATGTCGCTTCCGGGCTACGGCAGCGCGCGTCGCAGCACGCTCAATCCGCCGCCTTCGCCCGCAGCCGCTGGGCATAGACGTTGATCACCAGGGCGGCGAGCAGGATCAGGCCGCGGATCAGGATCTTCAGGAAACTGTCGATGTTGACGTGGTCGAGGCCGTTGTTGAGCACGCCGAGCACAAACAGGCCGACGATGGTGTTGCCGATGCCGCCGCGGCCGCCGAACAGGCTGGTGCCGCCGACCACGACAGCGGCGATCGAGTCCAGCAGGTAGGTGTCGAACTCGTTCTGCTGCGCGCTGCCGAAATGCGCCACGCCGAGCATGCCGCCGATCCCCGAGCAGACGGCTGAGATCACCATCACGCTGCCGAGGATCAGCTTGACGTTCAGCCCCGAATACTCCGCCGCCTCGCGGTTGCCGCCGACCATGTAGACGTAGCGGCCGAACCGCGTGTAGGTCAGCACGAGGTGACCGAGCAACAGCATCAGGGCGGCCACGATCACGATCCAGGGCACCCCCGCTACGGAGCTGGAGCCGAGCGTCGTGATGATGGGGGGAACCTTGTAGGCGATCTGGCCGCGCACCAGCATCGCCGAGATGCCGGCGGCGATCTGCATCATCGCGAGCGTCATGATGAAGGAGGGAATGCCGATCACGGTCAGGCCGAAGGCGTTGACCAGGCCGAGCAACGCGCACAGCGCCAGCGCGAGCAGGATGGCGACAAAGCCGGGCATCGGCACGTTGGCGATGTTGACGTAGGACTCCTGCATCGTGAAGTAGGCAACGGCGATGCCGGTCACGTTGGCGATGGCGGCGATCGACAGGTCGATCTCGGCGCACAGGATCACGAAGGTGAGGCCGACCGCGATGATGCCGGTGACCGACACCTGGGTCAGGATGTTACCGACGTTGTCGAGCGTGGCGAAGGACGGACTCGCGATCGCGAAGAACGCCGTGAGGAAGATCAAGGTCAGGAACGGCGCGATGTTGCGCATCTGCGAGCGCAGCAGCGATGCGACCCCGCCTGCGCGCCGCGACGGCGCCTCCGGCATCGGAACGGTCTCGCCATGCGCCATGACAATCTCCCTACGCCGCCTCGAGCAGACGGTCTTTGCTGATGGTTTCGCCGGCAAATTCGCGCACGACCTCGCCGCGCTTGAGCACGATGACGCGGTCCGCCAGCGACAGCACCGTCTCCGGCTCGGTCGAGAGCACGATCACGGCGATGCCCTGGTCGCGCAGCTTCCGCACGATTCCGATGACGTCGCTCTTGGCGCCGACATCCATACCGCGGGTCGGCTCGCACAGCACGAGCAGCCGCGGCGGATGGCTCAGCCATTTGGCCAGCGCGACCTTCTGCTGGTTGCCGCCGGAGAGCAGGCCGAGGTCGATCTCGACATCCGCGGGCCTGATCTGCAACTGCTCGACCTGGCGCTTCGCCAGCGCGCGTTCGTGTACCGGCTTCAGCAGCACGGCGTTGATGCGGTCGAGGATGCTGATCGAGATGTTCTTGTAGACGGGCTCCTGCAGGAACAGCATGTCGCGCCGGCTCTCCGGCACGAAGGCGATGCCGGCGCGGCGCGCATCCGCCGTGCTCTTGAAGCGGTTGCGCTGGCCTGATACGCGCAGCTCGCCGGCGTCGGGCGCAAGCTTGCCGAACAGGATGCGCGCCAGCTCGAGCTGGCCGCAGCCCATGAAGCCGTAGATGCCGAGCACCTCGCCGGCGCGCACGGCGAACGAGACGCGCTTCAGATTGCGCGCCAGCGACAGGCCATCGGCTTCGACGACCACGGGCTTGTCGGCGGTCGGCGCGGGCAGGGTGATGTCGTGGGTGTAGCTGTCCTCCAGCGCATCGCGTCCCTTGCCGATCATGGCCTCGATCAGCGCGGCCTTGCTGGTGTCGGCGGCCCGCGTCTCCATGATCTTGCGGCCGTTGCGGAACACCGTGACCTCGTCGGAGATCAGCAGGATGTCCTCGATGAAGTGTGAGATGAAGACGATCCCGGTGCCCTGCTCGCGCAGCTTGCGCAACGCCGCGAACAGCCGCTCGACCTCGGGCGGCGACAGCGCCGAGGTCGGCTCGTCCAGGATGATGATGCGCGCGCCGGAGAACAGCACCCGCGCGATCTCGATCAGCTGCTGAACGCCGATCGGCAGATCTCCCAGCCGGCTCATCGGATCGGCGTCGATGCCGAGCCGCTTGAGCTGCTCGGCGGCCTCGCGTGCCATGCGACGCCACTGCACGATGCCCAGCGCATTGGTCGGCTGGTTGCCGAGAAACACGTTCTCGGCCACGGTGAGGTCCGGCGCGACGCTGAGTTCCTGATGCACCATCGCGATGCCGGCCGCGCGGGCGTCCCGCACGGAGTTGAAATGAACCTCGCGGCCGTCGAGCAGGAAACGGCCGGAGAACCCGGTGTGCACGCCGGCGATGATCTTCATCAGCGTGCTCTTGCCGGCGCCGTTCTCCCCGACGAGACCATGGATCTCGCCGGGGCGAAGAGTGAAGTCGACGCCGCGCAACGCGGTGACGCCGCCGAACGACTTGGTGATGTCCTGCAATTCCAGAAGAGGCGGGCGGCTGTTCGACATGGGGAGGGACTTCAGATCAGGAAGTGATCCTCCATCCATTGCATGCCGGCGGCATTGGCCTTGGTCACGACGGGCCCGTCGGTGATGACGTGCTTCGGAATGCCCTGGCCGCTCTTTTCGCCGGCGGTGACCGCGGCGACGCCCGCGACGATCGCGCCGCCATGAATGCGGCAGGACGGATTGCGCACGGTCGCGAACATGCGACCCTCGCTGACGGCCTGGATCGCCGGCGGCATGGCGTCGACACCGCCGATCAGGATGTTGGTGCGGTTGCGCGCCTTCATGATGTTGTAGGCGGCGAGGGCCATGTCGTCATTGTGGAAGAACGCCGCGTCGATCTGCGGATATTTCGTGAGATAGGTCTCCCACAGCCGTGCCGCCTTCGACACGTCCCAGTCGGCCGGCTGCGTGTCCAGCACCTCGATGTTCGGGAACTGCTTGATCACCGAGTTGAAGCCCTTGGCGCGGCCCTGCGCGCCGGTGTGGCCGAGCGCGCCCTGCGTCATGATGATCTTGCCCTTGCCGCCCATCGCAGTCGCCAGAGCCTGCGTGACCGATGCGCCCATGAACTCGTTGTCGGGTGCGAGGAAGGAGTGGACGTTGATCTGATCGAGCGGCGCGATCAGCGTGTCCATGTCGATCACGGGAATGCCGGCATCGATCATCTTCTGCACCGGCTGAGTCAGGGTTCCGATGCCGAACGCCTGGATCGCGACGAAGTCCCACTTCTGGGACGCCATGTTGTCGATCGCGGCGCGCTGCTTCACCGCATCGAGCTGGCCGTCGAACCAGGTCACCTCGACATTGAGCAGCTTGCCCCACCATTCCGCGGCCTGCTTGCCCTGGGCGCACCAGGTCGCCTGCAAGCCGGCATTGGAGAAGGCTGCCTTGAGCGGCTTTTCGGAGCGGCCCATCTCGGCGGCCATCGCCGGAGTGATGCCAAAGCCGGCGAGAAGGGCCGCCGCAGAGCCCGCGGCAGTCGCCGCCTGGAGAAGATCGCGCCTCGTCGTGGACGTTTTCTTAGTGCCGGACATCCCGTGCTCCCTGTCCCATCGTTGTCCGGCGGCGTCATTGATCGCGCCGCCGAGAGCAGCAGTGTTTCACAACCCCATTGATCACGCCACAGCCGGATGTTGTGCGTTGCACCGAGCGACCTTCGCGCTGCACGCGCGATGTCAGAAAACCGTGATGCGCCCGTGGTACGCGGCAGCGCAGTTTTGGGAGAGAGCCTTTGGCAACGACGCGCATCGCCGTGATCGCCGACATCCATCACGGCCGGGATACGCCCACGAAGCGGGGATCGGTGGCGCTGCAATTGCTCGAGCGCTTCGTCACGGAAGTGAACGCCGAAGACATCGATGCGGTCATCGATCTCGGCGACCGGATTTCTGACGAAGATCCCGAGCGCGATCGGCTGCTGCAAAGCGATGTCGCGATGTGCTTCGCGAAGTTGGCATCGACGCATCATCACGTCAGTGGCAATCATGATGTCGCATTGCTCAGCCTCGCCGACAATGAAGCGATCCTCGATCGTCCGAGCGGGTCGCGCGCGCTGATCGTCGGCGATGTCAGATGTGTGTTCTGGCAGCCCGACGTGAGTCTGACTCGGACGCGCGGCTTTCGCCTGTCCGCGGGCGATCTCGACGCGCTGGTCCAGCTGCTCGCTCAGGATGACCGGCCGACCTTGCTCGTCAGCCACGTGCCGTTGTCAGGACATGCTCAGACCGGCAACTACTACTTCGAAGCCAATCCGGGACACGCGGCCTATGCCGAGACCGACGCGATCCGCGCGGCGATCGCGGATGCGCCGTGCCCGATCGTCGGGCTCGCCGGCCATGTTCATTGGAATACGCTGACAACGGTCGATGGCACACCGCATCTGACCTTGCAGTCGCTGACAGAGACGTTCATCTCGGGCGATCCAGCCGAAGCGGCGGGCATCCTCACGATCGGCGATGGTTCGTTGCGCTGGACCGCGACTGGCCGCGAACCGCTGTCGGTGACACTGCCATGGCCGAGGACCAAGGCGCGGTGGTGCGCTCCGTTGTCGTGCTTTGCGACGGCTGCGATGGCCTGAGGTGATTGCGTGTTCAGACAGCGTTCATGCGGCCCGCGATACCGTCAGCGGGAAATATTGTGGCGCGCTGCGACGACTGCCAAAAAAATAGAGCAGGGCAGCGGGCCCTGCTCGGAAATTGTGTCGACCCTTTAGATATCCCGCAAGTTCAGATTTGATCTTGTTAAGCGGGGTGACGCTGCTTGTTGCGCGCCAGGGCTCCTCCCGAGACTTGGACCACCAGACTTCCGCAAGCGATAGCCTGAGGCCCGAATTCGTAGACGATCTTTTTGCGTTTGTCATCCTTTTCGGCAACGATTGTTCAAATTTCGCGCACTTCCTGAAATGATCGGTAAGTGCTTGCAATTGACGAGTTTTGTTTTCGAGTCTTCTCGCGATAGGTGCTGGATTACCTTGGAGGCTGGCGTCCCGCGAAGGCCCATCCGGGCGTAGCGGATTGTTCTTAATCAACGACCGCTGGCGAAATGTGCTGACTGTGCCCTGGGCGACCTCGACTCCGGGCGTTCGCTCGGGCACAACAATTCAGTTCATTTGGCAGGCTTTCATGCGGCAGCGGCTGCAGGCGTTTCTCCCGATCATGCTGATCGCACTGATGGTGCAGATCCTGGCGCCGATCGGCGTTGCCTGGGCGGCCGCGTCAGCCGTGGCTGATCCCTTGCACGGCCTCGAAATCTGCCACAGCCAGCCCGGTTCCCAGTCGGTGGACGACGAGTCGCCGGCCAAGCCCGCGCTCCACGGCTGTTCGCTGTGCTGCCTGGCGCAGCCGGTCACCCTGGATGGGCCGGAGCTGTACGTCATCGCCACGCCGCAACGGGATTCGGGCGAGGTCGTGTGGCGGGCCGGTGATCCGGCCGGCCGGATGACCAAGGCCTTCTCAAACGCGCAGGCAAGGGCTCCGCCCGCAGCGTGACGCGCTGGCCGCTGTGCGGCCCTCATCTCCCAAATCGCAAGATTACGACCTGCGTTGTCTGCTCGGCCCTAGCCGTGCGGACACGCGCCAATCGATCAAGCTGGCGCATCGCCGCCAAGAAAAGGATAACGACATGACCTTCCCCGGACGCTCTCTGCTCGCATTCGCTCTCCTGTTGGGAGGATCTTCTGCCGCCTTCGCCGCGGACGTGAAGGCCGGTGACCTCGTCATCACCCAGCCATGGAGCCGCGCCACGCCGGGTGGCGCCAAGACGGGCGCCGGCTATCTGACCATCGAGAACAAGGGCAGCGCGCCGGACCGCCTCGTCGCGGTGACCGGCGCTGTCGCCGGGCGGGTCGAGATTCACGAGATGGCCGTCACCAACGGTGTGATGACCATGCGTCCGCTCGACAAGGGAGTCACGATTGAGCCGGGCAAGACCGTCGCGCTGGCGCCGGGCGGCTATCACCTGATGCTGATGGATCTGAAGAGCCCGCTGAAGCAGGGCGACAAGCTGCCGGTCACGCTGGAGTTCGAGAAGGCCGGCAAGGTGTCCGTGACGCTCGAGGTGCAGGCGGTCGGCGCCAAGGGGCCGGGCGGAGAGGGCGGCAGCATGATGAAGCAGCACGATCATTCCGGCATGAAGATGTAGGCCGGGCGCCCCGCGACTCCGACGGAGGGCCGGATGAAGCAACGGGTGTTGAACGCCGCCATGACAGCCGGTTCGCGCGCGAGCCGGCTGGTGGCGGCTGACCGTGCCCGACGTCCTGCCAATGTCCGTCAGAAGCTTGGCCGATATCTGCCGGTCGTGCTGCTAGCAATGCTGTTGCAGGTGCTGGCGCCAGTGGCGGCGTCCGCCCTGAGCGCCGCGACGATCGCGACGGCCGATCCGTTCGGCGGAATGGCGATCTGTCATGCCGAGACGGATGCGGCGCCCCCTGGTGGCGATACCGACCGCACCGCCTGCGGCCTTGACTGCGTCATGTGCTGCGTGCTGCACGCCGCCTCGGCGCTCGATGCGCCGCCCGCGCCGTTCGATGCGGCTCCGCTGCGTCTGACGGCGTCCATCGTCTGGACGGCGCGCGAGCTCCGCCTCGTTCATCTGCTTGCCCGGGCACAGGCGCAACCAAGAGGACCTCCCTCCCTCTCCTGAGGACAGAAATCGTCATCGGCCGCAGCCGCGCGCCGATCCGTTTTGAATCAGGAAGACCGGCCGTGCAGAGCCGGCATCGGGGAAGTCAAACATGTTCCGTCGTCATGCCCTGGGTGGTGTGAGCGTGCTCGCCCTGCAGCTCTTGCTGCTGCAATCGTCCACGATCGCGCGCGCCGAGACCGAGAAGGAATTGCCGTCCGTCACCGTCGACGCGCCGCGTGCCGCACCACAACGGGCCGTGCGCAAGCCGGTCACGCAGGCAACGTTCGTCCGCACGCGCGCGCCAAAGCCGGCTGCCGCATCCGTGGCCAGCAACTCCGGACAGGGAGGAGCGGTGTCCGATCCAGCCTCGGGTGCCGGCGCCGCCCGCAGCCAGCTCAACCAGTCGCCGACCGGCCAGACCGCGACCACGATCGACCGCAGCCGCTACGATGACCGGCCTGCGTTTTCCGTCGGCGACATCCTGCGCGAGAGCCCCGGCGTCTCGCTCAAGCAGGGCAACGGACCGCGCGACCTTGGCATCTCGATCCGCGGCTCCAATGCCCGCAACGGCTTCGGCATCCGCAACATCGTGCTGTTCGAGGACGGATTTCCAGTCACCCAGCCGGACGGGCTGTCGCGCAGCGACCTGATCGATCCCCACGCCTATGGCGCGGTCGACATGATCCGCGGACCCTCCTCGGCGCTCTACGGCAACTATGCGACCGGAGGCGCGATCAATTTCCGCACCCGCCCGGGCGGCAGCATCGACGGTGCCGAGATCGGCAGCGAAGGCGGCAGCTTCGGCTATCTCAGCAACTACATGACGTTCGGCAAGAAGGTCGGCAACTTCGAGGGCTCGTTGTTCACCAGCGACGTCCGCGGCGACGGCTATCTCGGCAACAGCTGGTTCAACACCCAGACCGTCAACTTCCTCGGCACCTACAAGGCGACGCCCGACGACCGCTTCACCGTCAAGATCATCAACAACGACCTGTTCACGCGGCTGCCGATCCGGTCGTCGCTGAATCAGTACTATCAGAATCCCTATCAGCAGGGCTGCGCGACATGGACGACAGCTGCCGCGGGCTGCGGCAGCGTCACGTTGTTCAACAACGGGTTCAACAACTCGGCTGGAACGGACAAAGAGACGGCGCTGCAGGCCGGGCTCGGCCGCAACGACCGCCGCACCATCGTCGGCGGGCGCTGGGAGCACGATTTCGACAACAACACGACCTGGCGCAATCAGTTCGTGTTCGATGACCGCAACATCAGCCAGCCGACCGGGTCGACCAGCGCGGTCGGCGACTATCCGTCCTACAACTACATGAGCGACATCACCCGGCGGGGCGAGATCTTCGGCCTGGAATCGACCAGCTTCTTCGGCGCCTTCTACAATACGCTCACCGCGTCCGGAGACACGTTCAACGTCATGCCGGGCGGCAACGGCACGCTCGGCCGCTTGTCGACCAACCTTCTGAGCGAGACGACGAATTTCGGCGTGCGGGCGCGCGAGGAGCTCAAGCTGACGTCGGCCTTGACCGCGGTGGCCGGTCTCGGCTGGGAGCGCACCCATCTGCGCGGCGTGAACACGGCATACACCTATGCAGGGGGGACCGGGACGACGCTCACGACCGCGGACCGGCAGTTCGACAATCTCGCGCCCGAGTTTGCGCTGCTCTACAAGGTGAACAGCGACTGGCTGGTGCGGGCGCGCGTCGCATCGGGATATGGCACGCCGCAGGTCTCGAACCTGTTTGTGCTCCCGAGCGGCACAGCCGGAAACAACACCAATCTCGCCTCGCAAAGCAATCTCGGCTACGATTTGGGCTTTGACTGGACTCCCAACAAGTCGGTCACCCTGAGCGCAACCGGCTTCTACGAATTCTTCCGCAACGAGATCGTCAACCAGGCAACGCCGGTTGTCGGCGTGACCTATGCGTTCAATGCCCCGCGCTCGGAGCATCGCGGCGTCGAGCTGGCCGCCGACTGGAAATTCCTGCCCGGCTGGCGCTTCACGGCCGCCTACACCTATCTCGACGAGATCTACACCGACTATACGGAGAACCTGACAAACGGCACGGTCTTCCGCTTCAACCGCGCCGGCAACAAGATTCCAGGGATTTCCCCGAACGAGCTGACGGCCCGGCTGGGGTATGATCACGCCAGCGGAAGGCTTGCAGGGCTGGGTGCCTTCGTCGAGGTCCAATGGAAGGATTCCTTCTATATGGACAACGCGAACCTGCTCAGGGCGCCCGGCTACGAGCTGGTCAACCTGAACGTCCATTACAGGACCGAGCTTGCGTCCGAGGCCTTCAAGTCGCTCAACGTCTTCTTCGAGGTCAGGAACGTGTTCGACCGCACCTATATTGCGTCGGCCAACAATATCGCGAACTCGGTCACGTCTGCAGGCGTTCAAAATCCCGCCAGCGTTCTGGCCAATACCACTGGCTCGATCTATGCCGGCTCACCGCGCGCCTTCGTCGCTGGCATGAAGGTGGCATTCCGATGAGGCACAGCATGACAAGGACGCCATCGCTTCGAGGCTGCGTCGTCGGACTCGCCATGGCCCTGATGTGGCCGCTGTCCGTACAGGCCCAGATGGCACATCAGCACGGATCGGACGCGGCATGCGAGGGCACCGAGCTCCGATGCGCCACCAAAGTGACGCCGTTCTTCGCTGAAGACGGCAAGCTCTGGCTCGTCTGGATGGCCGGAGGCCGGGTGTCGGTGGCGAGCTCGACCGACGGCGGGAAAACGTATTCCGCCGCCGTACCGGTCACCGAGCAGCAGCTCAATCTCGACTGGGGGCCCGATGCCCGTCCGAAGCTGGTGGTCGACGGCAAAGGCGTCATAGCGGTGGCGTTCTCGATCTTCCGCGACCAGGCGTTCAACGGGCAGGTGCTGTACTCCCGGTCGGAGGATGGCGGCAAAAGCTTCGCGGCGCCTCGTCCCATCACGTCGAACAACGAAAGCCAGCGCTTCGAGGCGCTGGCACTGGACCAGGACGGCACCGTCTTCGTGGCGTGGCTCGACAAGCGCAACCGGGTGCCGGCGAAGGCCGCCGGGCGCGCCTACGAGGGCGCGGGATTGTTCTTCTCATCATCGCGCGATGGCGGCGCCACCTATGCCGAAGCGACGCTGGCCCAGGACAACACCTGCGAATGTTGCCGGCTCGGCGTTGCCTTCGCGGGGCCGGGACGTCCGGTGGTGATGTTCCGCAACATCTTCGAAGGCAGCGTGCGCGACCATGCGGTGGTCACGTTCAGCGACCTCGGCACCCCCGGCGAGGTCCACCGGGTCAGCACCGATGATTGGCAGATCAAGGCCTGCCCGCATCAGGGGCCGAGCCTGACCGTGTCGCCGGCGGGCACCTATCATGTCGCCTGGTTCACAAGCGGCAAGGTTCGCAAGGGGCTGTTCTACGCGCATTCGCGCGACGGTGGCCGGACGTTCTCGGAACCCATGGCGATCGGCCAGACCGACCGCAATCCGACGCGACCCTATGTGCTCGCGACCCAGGACAGCACGACGCTGGTGTGGAAGGAGTTCGACGGCGAGCGCACCACGGTGATGGGAATGCAATCGCGGGACGATGGCGAGACGTGGTCGAAGCCGCGCGCCCTTGCCAGCACGGACAATGCGTCGGATCACCCGCTGCTGGTCGCCCGTGGCAGGCAGATCTTCCTGTCCTGGATGACCAAGTCGGATGGCTATCGGTTGCAGCCGATCGGAGATGAGTCATGAAACGCGCATTCGCCGCCCTTGCGATCTTTGGCTTCGTCGCCTTGACGGCGTCGAGCACCGCAGCACCGCCATCGCTCAAGCCGTTCGAGCGCGGCACCTGGCGCGAGGTGCTGCGGACCCATGCGGGTCGTCCGACGCTGATCCATTTCTGGGGCGTCACCTGCGGCCCCTGCAAGCTCGAGCTGCCGCAGCTCGGCAAGTTCATGTCCGATCATCCCGAGATCGACGTGGTCACCGTCAGCGCCGATTTGGTGCCGAACCTGAACGCTGCGACCCAGGCCATGCTGGACAAGGCCGGACTCACCACGGCGGAGAACTTCATCTTCAACGACGGATATGTCGAGCGTCTCCGGTTCGAGATCGATCCGTCCTGGCAGGGTGATATCCCGCGCACGATACTCGTGACCCGCGAGGGCGCGGTCTCGACCATCGAAGGCAGCGCCGAGATCGGCGATCTCGACAAATGGTCCTCGGAACAGGGGCGGGGGCACTAAGACGGCCGGGGCGCGGGGATCTTGCCCGGTCGCCCTGCGCGAGCCTCATCACGGCGACGTGCGCCGTTCATCCTCCACTTCAGCGGAACCGGTAAATTGATTGGGAATCCGGCGGCTTAGCCGCCTTTTTTCAAACCCAGCCTTGTGTTTTGCCGCCTGATCCGGTTTGACTGCGCCAGCCCGAACCGAATCTCGAAGGCCTCGCCCATGCGTCTGTCGCGGTTTTTCCTGCCCATTCTGAAAGAAAATCCGAAGGAAGCCGAGATCGTCTCGCACCGGTTGATGCTGCGCGCCGGCATGCTGCGGCAGGAGGCGGCCGGCATCTATGCCTGGCTGCCGCTGGGCTTCAAGGTGCTGAAGAAGATCGAGCAGATCGTGCGCGAGGAGCAGAACCGCGCCGGAGCGCTGGAACTGCTGATGCCGACATTGCAGCTCGCCGACCTCTGGCGCGAGAGCGGCCGCTACGATGCCTATGGCCCGGAGATGCTGCGTATCAGCGACCGCCACAAGCGTGAGTTGCTGTACGGGCCGACCAACGAGGAAATGATCACGGAAATCTTCCGTGCCTATGTGAAGTCCTACCGCAACCTGCCGCTCAATCTCTATCATATCCAATGGAAATTCCGCGACGAGCAGCGTCCCCGCTTCGGCGTGATGCGCGGCCGCGAGTTCCTGATGAAGGACGCCTATTCGTTCGACCTCGACGAGGCCGGCGCGCGGCGCGCCTACAACAGGATGTTCGTCGCGTACTTGCGCACCTTCGCGCGGATGGGCCTGAAGGGCATCCCGATGCGCGCCGAGACCGGTCCGATCGGCGGCGATCTCAGCCACGAATTCATCGTGCTCGCGGAGACCGGTGAATCCGGCGTCTACTGCGACCGCGACGTGCTCGACCTGCCGATCCCGCCGGCGTCCGTCGATTATGACGGCGACCTGACGCCGATCATCAAGCAATGGACGTCGCTCTATGCGGCGACCGAGGACGTCCATGACGCCGCCCGCTTCGAAGCCGAGGTGCCGGCTGAGCGGCGGGTCCATACCCGCGGCATCGAGGTCGGCCAGATCTTCTATTTCGGCACCAAATATTCCGAGCCGATGAAGGCGCTGGTCGCGGGCCCCGATGGGGCGGAGGTGGCCATCCACGGCGGCTCCTATGGCGTCGGCGTGTCACGGCTGGCTGGTGCGATCATCGAGGCCTGTCACGACGACGCCGGCATCAGATGGCCGGAGGAGGTCGCTCCGTTCCGCGCCGTGATCCTCAACCTGAAGCAGGGCGGCTCCGACACCGATGCTGCCTGCGAGCAGCTCTATCGCGATCTCCTGGCCAAGGGGGTCGACGTGCTCTACGACGACACCGAGCAGCGTGCCGGCGGCAAGTTCGCCACGGCGGACCTCATCGGCATCCCCTGGCAGATCATGGTTGGCCCCAAGAGCCTCGCCGAGGGCAAGGTCGAGGTGAAGACCCGCAGCGACGGCGCCCGCCAGATGATGTCCCCCGCGGACGTCGTGGCACGGCTCGGCGGCGGGACATTGGCTGGCTGAGACGCGCGTTCGATCATCGGATTATCCACCGGGGCTGCCCGTCCCCTTCAGGCCAATCCGGCCACATTCGGCCCGAATCATGGGATGATCGCACAATGGATGACGCCATGACCGAACCGGTGCAGACCACCACCCCCTTCGCTCCCTTCGAGTGGATGCTGTCGGGGCGCTATCTGCGCGCGCGCCGCAGGGAAGGGTTCATCTCCGTCATCGCGGGGTTCTCCTTCCTCGGCATCATGCTGGGCGTCGCCACCCTGATCATCGTGATGGCGGTGATGAACGGCTTCCGCAAGGAGCTGCTCGACAAGATCCTCGGTCTGAACGGGCATCTGCTGGTGCAGCCGCTGGAGTCGCCGCTCACCGACTGGAAGGACGTCTCCGAGCGGATCGCGCAGGTGCAGGGCATCCGACTTGCCGCGCCGGTGGTTGACGGACAGGGTCTGGGCTCGTCGCCATTCAATGCGTCAGGCGTGTTCATCCGCGGCATTCGCGCGCAGGACCTCACGAACCTGACGTCGATCGCCAAGAACATCAAGCAGGGTTCGCTGGAAGGTTTCGACGAAGGCCAGGGCGTCGCGATCGGCCGCCGGCTCGCGGACCAATTGTCGCTGCATGCCGGTGACAGCATCACCCTGGTCGCCCCGAAGGGCGCCGTGACGCCGATGGGCACCACGCCGCGCATCAAGCCCTACAAGATCGCGGCGGTGTTCGAGATCGGCATGTCGGAATACGACGCCAGCTTCGTCTTCATGCCGCTGGCCGAGGCGCAGGCCTATTTCAACCGCAACAACGACGTCACCGCGATCGAGATCTTCACCAGCAATCCCGACAAGGTGGAGGAGTTTCGCAAGACGGTCACCGAGGCGGCCGGCCGCCCGATCTTTCTCGTCGACTGGCGCCAGCGTAACTCGACCTTCTTCAATGCGCTGCAGGTCGAGCGTAACGTGATGTTCCTGATCCTGACCTTGATCGTGCTGGTCGCCGCGCTCAACATCGTTTCGGGACTGATCATGCTGGTCAAGGACAAGGGCCAGGACATCGCCGTGCTGCGGACCATGGGGGCTTCGCAGGGGGCGATCATGCGGATATTCCTGATCACCGGCGCCTCGATCGGGGTGGTCGGCACGCTCACCGGATTCGTCGTCGGCCTCCTGATCTCGATGAACATCGATTCGATCAGGAAGTTTTTGTCCTGGCTGACGAGCACCGATCTGTTTCCCAATGAACTCTATTTCCTGTCGAAGCTGCCGGCTGAGATCGATGCCGGCGAGACTGCGGCCGTTCTGATCATGGCCTTGACCCTGTCTTTCCTGGCTACGCTGTATCCATCCTGGCGCGCGGCCCGATTAGACCCGGTCGAAGCGCTTCGCTACGAGTGAGGCGCTGATGGACGAGCAGGGGGCCGAGGATGTGCCGGTCGTTTATCTCCACGAGATCAAGCGGCGGTACATGCAGGGTGAGCAGCAGCTGACCATTCTGGACGGCGCCAAGCTGGCGCTGTGGGCCGGTCAGTCGGTGGCGTTGGTGGCGCCGTCGGGCTCGGGCAAGTCGACATTGCTGCACATCGCGGGTCTCCTGGAGAGTCCCGACGAGGGCGAGGTCTATGTCGGGGGCGTGCCGACGTCGCAGTTGACCGACATCGAGCGCACCCAGATGCGCAGGACCGACATCGGTTTCGTCTACCAGTCGCACCGGCTGCTGCCGGAGTTCACGGCGCTGGAGAACGTGATGCTGCCGCAAATGATCCGCGGCTTGAAACGGTCCGAGACGGTGAAGCGGGCGACCGAGATCCTGGCTTATCTCGGGCTCGGCGAGCGCATCAAGCACCGCCCGGCCGAGCTCTCCGGCGGCGAGCAGCAACGCGTCGCGATCGCGCGTGCGGTCGCCAATGCGCCGCGTGCGCTGCTGGCGGACGAGCCGACCGGCAATCTCGATCCTGGCACCGCCGATCACGTCTTTCACGCGCTGATGCAGCTCGTGAAGGCCACGCGGGTCGCGATGCTGATCGCGACCCACAACATGGAGCTGGCCGGCCGCATGGACCGGCGCGTCTCCATCGTCGGCGGCAAGGTCGTCGAGCTCGACTGAGTCCGGCCGCAGTCAGGGCCTGATCACCGTCATCTTGAACGGCTCGCGATGGACGGCGGCATGGGCGACCGCGTCGTTGGCATGGTCGAGGTCGAAACAGGTCGGCTCGAACTGCGCGAGGTCGAGCAGTCCGGCCCTGATCAGTCCCACCATCTTCACTGTCGCTGTCGGCGGGCACATCCAAACGCCGCGGATGGTGATGCAGTCGCGCATGATCCAGGGATAGGGCAGCTCGAGCCCGGGGCCGCCGAGCATGCCGACTCCGCCCATCAACACCACGCGCCCATAGGGGCGTACGGTCATCACGGCGGTCCGCACGACATTGGTCGTGACGGAGGGCGGCATGATGTCGAGCACGCAGTCGATCGGGCCGGGCGCGGCGCGCTTCATGCGCTCGGTGTCCTCGCTTTCATGGCCCGACAGCCTGACTGGATGGATGCGTGCGCCGAACCGGCGCTGGAGCTCGGCCAGCATGGCCTCGTTGCGACCGGGCGCCACGACCGCAGCGGCGCCCATGGCGAGCGCCACCGCGACTGCGGCGCTGCCGAACCTGCCGGTGGCGCCGCTGACCAGCACGGTCTCGCCCGCCTGCAGATTGGCGGCAAGAAAGCCGCCATAGGGCACGAGCAGGGTGCCGAGCGCGCACCACCGCGCCGCGTCGCGGGCATCGATGACACCGATCGGCTTGGCGTTCTCCGTTGGCAGCCGCATGCGCTCGGCGAACGAGCCGTGCCGGAAATGCCGTTGTAGCTTGAGCCCGCCCGGTCCGCGCGCGCTCAGGCCTTGCAGGGTTATGTCGGGGGCGAGCGCATTGTCACGTGAGCGCACCGTCGGATCGCAGAACACCCAGTCGCCAATCGCAAGATGCGTGGCATCGGGGCCGAGCGCGCTGACCCTGCCGATGCCGCTCGTTCCCGGGATGACCGGCAGTTCCAGCAGATATTTGCGTTCTCCGCTGAACACTTCATTCGCATAGGACAGCACGCCGGCTGCGGCGATGTCGACGATCACCTCGCCGGTGCCGAGCACGGGGTCTTCGACATGCTCGATCTCGAGCGGCGATCCAAATCGTTTGAGCACTGCGGCCTTCATGATCTTCTCCATTTTCGCGATGGCGAGGCACCAGTCTGCCGGTCTATCCTACGCGCAAGAAGGCCTGGTATTATCCTAGGATTGAAGAAGCCCAGGCTGGGCGCACCGCCATCGGGGGCGAACCATGAGTGATCTCGGAGATGAGTGATCCAAGACATGCCGAACTCGGAAACTTCCTGCGCTCGCGGCGCGAGAAGCTGACGCCGCAAGCGGTCGGCCTCGCGGCCGGGCGGCGGCGACGGACCGCCGGGCTGCGGCGGGAGGAAGTGGCCGAGCTCGCTGGCATCGGCGTCGACTGGTACATCCGAATCGAGCAGGGCCGTGCGGTGAAGCCGTCCTCATCCACCATCGATGCGCTGGCGCGCGCCCTGCGCCTGAGCCGAACCGAGCATGCTCATCTCAAGGCGCTGGTGCGCGATCCTGCGCGCAAGCCGTTCGTGCGCGAGCAGGTGCCGGTCCGGCTGCGCGAGCTCGTGCAGAGTCTGAACCAGCCGGCCTACATCTCCGGACGGCGATGGGATGTGCTGACCTGGAATGCGGCGGCGGACGAGATCTTCGGCTTCTCGCAACTCGCCGACGATGAGCGCAACACGTTGGTGCTGATGCTGTGCAAGCCCGGCGTGCGCCGGCTGTTCGGCGCGCAATGGAAGGAGCTGGCACAGCGCATGGTCGCGCAGTTTCGCGCGACCTATGATCTGTGGGCGGGCGATCCCGCCTTCGTCGATCTGATCGCGCGGCTGCGGCGTGGCAGCCGCGAGTTCGATGGCTTGTGGGCGGCGCACGACGTCAATGCGCTTGCTGCGGGCGAGAAGCTGCTCGAGCATCCGAAGAAGGGCCGCGTGAGGCTGCGATACGCGACCTTCCAGTCCAACGACGATCCCGCGCTGAAGTTGGCGATCTACTACACGTCATGACGATGCCGCCCCGGACGAGCGTGCATTCCGCGTCGGCCGGGAAGCACCACACATTCGTCCGCTTTGCGCATGATGATGCTACGCATTCGCAAGACTCGTCGTGCTGCCCTGAAGAATTCACGACTGAGACGTGACAGGGGTCGTTCCGTGACCGAGAGTTTCCCGATCACGATTTTGCCGTCGCTCGCATTGTGGCCATGGATGGACGCCGGCCACGACTCCTCCTTACATCTTATTAGTTGTTTGTTCATGTTGCGGGCAAAGCCTTGAAAAACAGGCCTTTGCGCCCAATCCCATAAAAGCCGGAAAGAATGGTTCTGATCTGCACATCGGTTGATGTCGGCGGAGCGAATGCGGGTGGCATAGTCGCTTCGTCGCGCTGCATGTTTTTCGCACGGAACCAGGGGGCCTGGGGACTTTGGGACAGAAGCTACGGAGTTCGATGATGAAGACGCTTTTCGGCGCAACGGTGGGGCTCGGCGCAATCGCCGCGGCGACGTCTGCATTCGCAGCTGATCTTCCAATGAAGAAGGGGCCGTACACCAAGGCGCCGCCCGCCGTCGTGGCGACGGTGTATGACTGGAGCGGCTTCTATGTCGGCTTCAACGCCGGCGGAGGTTCCAGCCGGGATTGCTGGAATCTGGTTTCGAACGCCGGTGTGGCGGTGAACCCGGCAGCCAACCGCGAAGGCTGCTCGGGCGGCGGCGGCGCGGCCGTCGGCGGCCAGGTCGGCTACCGCTATCAGATGGCCAACTGGGTGTTCGGCGTCGAGGCGCAGGGCGACTGGGCGAACTTCAAAGGCACGAATCGCAACCTGATTCTTCCCAATGTCAGCGACCGTTCACGCACCAACGGCTTCGGCCTGTTCACCGGCCAGGTCGGCTATGCCTTCGACAACATTCTCGGCTATATCAAAGGCGGTGCCGCGGTCGTCGGCGATCGCTACGACACCTTCACCACGGGCACCAACGTGATGCTCGATCGCGCCAACACGACGCGTTGGGGCGGTACGATCGGTGCCGGCCTCGAATATGGCTTTGCGCCGAACTGGTCGGTCGGCGTCGAGTACGACCACATCTTCCTGGGCAACAAGAACCTGAACTTCGTCGCCGCGGCCGGCGCGCCCGCGATGACTCATCGCATCAAGCAGGATGTCGACATCGGGCTCGTGAAGCTGAACTACAAGTTCGGTCCGGGTTTCGGGATGATGCGCTGACGCAACGTCACCCTCGATTGCTCCGGTTCGTCGAAGCCGCGGCTTCGACGAACCTTCGATGGTATGGCCTGAGACGGCAGCTCGCTGCGTCGAAGGCGGGGACGGGTCAGTCCTCTTCGAACACGAACGGGTTGGGGAACGGCGCGTAGGGATTCGGCGCCGGCGGACGCGGCCTGATCCGCTGCCTGTGCGGATACGGATAGGGTGTCGCGCGCGGGTCATTGCTCACACCGGCGAAATAGGGGTTCGCGATGCAGTTCAGCAGGCGTCCCGACGCCGTCGCCTGGCATTGCGCGTAAGTGTCGAAGGTGCAGTGGCTCAAGCCCGGAAACTCATCACCCTGCAGACAGAACGCATGCCTGACACCGACGGCGTGAGCCGGCGCATGGGTTGCGACCACGAGGCCGGCTGCAGCCAGGGCCGCAAATAAAACCTCACGCATCAACGATCTCCCTTCATCCCTTGATGACCAGAACGCGCGCGCTTCATGGCGAAGCACCGGCGCGACGGCCCTCACGCGTGTGTAGTCGGTCGGCCCTCGATTGCAAGCTGGAAAGTTCCATCAACACACTGTGATTAAAGATTAATTTCCTAACATGTCTCTTGGCCTTTCAGCAGCGAGCTGTGACCGAGCGGCTACAGCAATTGTGGCGCAGATCGGTAAGAGGTGCGGCTGGCCTGGGGGCCAAATGAGACGAGACTGGACCTGTGATGAAGAAACTTCTGTTGACGACGACGGCGCTCGTGGTGCTGGCCTCGCCGGCGCTTGCCGCGGATCTCGCTGCGCGTCCCTACACGAAGGCACCGCCGCCTGTGATGGCTGCGATCTATGACTGGAGCGGCTTCTACATCGGCGTGAACGGTGGCGGCGGCTGGAGCGAGAACACCTGGGATCTGGTCGGCGGCGGCCGCGAGGGTTCGCATGATGCATCCGGCGGCACCGTCGGTGGCCAGGTCGGCTATCGCTGGCAGATGGGCCAGATCGTGTTCGGCGTCGAGGCGCAGGGCAACTGGGCCGACCTCACCGGCGACAATCAGAGCGCGCTGTTCGGAACGCGTAACCGCACCAAGACCGATGCGTTCGGCCTGTTCACCGGCCAGGTCGGCTACGCCATCAACAACGTGCTGCTCTACGCCAAGGGCGGCGCGGCCGTGACCAGCAACAAGTACACGATCACCAATGCGGCGACCGGCGCGTTCCTCGCCTCCAACGACGACACGCGCTGGGGCGGCGTGGTCGGTGCCGGCGTCGAATACGGCTTTGCGCCGAACTGGTCGCTGGGCGTCGAGTACGACCATCTGTTCATGGACCGCCAGACCGTCAGCTTCGGCGCGCTCGGCTCCGACAGCATCAAGCAGGACGTCGATCTGTTCACCGCCCGCCTGAACTACCGCTTCGGCGGCCCGGTCGCGACGCGGTACTGAGTCGATCCTCGCTCGATCGGCGGATTGGAAAGCCCCGGCGGTCGCGCCGGGGCTTTTTGTCTGCGGAGGCGGGTTAACCATTTGCTGTGCCGGCGCGGCGATGAGCCGATCAGCGCGCTTGACCTGAGAACAGAAAAGGAACATTGTTCTCCATATGTTCTGACTCAGGGAGGTCCCGATGCTGAAGGTTTTCGTTCAAGAAGCCGCCGCGCTGGCGTCGATCACGCTGTTCGTCGGCATGATCGCGCTCTGGGCGCAAATCATTCCACAGCTTTAGTTTTCCGAGCGCGGCGGCTGGGGACAAGGCAGGCGAGGGCGCCGGACTCGCCGGAGGTCGTCCGATATGATGCGGAGCGAGTCGGTCGGGGTCTAGGGTCATGGCGGTTCATGACTTCGAGCCAAGCCCAAGGCTTGGCCCCGCACCGTGATCTCGGAACAAGCCCCAGGGAAGCTGCAAGGCGAGCATGTCCAGCGCCGGATTCGTCCATCTCCACGTCCATTCCGCCTATTCGCTGCTGAAGGGCTCGATCAAGATCGGCAAGCTCGGCGAACTCGCCAAGGCCGACCGCCAGCCGGCGCTGGCGCTGACCGACACCGACAACATGTTCGGTGCGCTCGAATTCTCCGACAAGATGGCGAGCTATGGCATCCAGCCGATTGCCGGCTGCGAGCTCGCCATCGATTTCGGCGACATGGACCCGAATGCCCGCAATGCCGGCGCGGTCGCGCAGCCCTCGCGAATCGTCCTGCTTGCCGCACGCGAGGAGGGCTACCGCCACCTGATGCGGCTGAACTCGCGCGCCTTCCTGGAGACGCCGACGCACCAGGCGCCGCACATCAAGTTCGAGTGGCTGAACGAGGGTGTCGATGGTCTGATCGCGCTCACGGGCGGGCCCGATGGGCCGATCTCGCTCGCGATCCAGCACGACATGGCGGCACTTGCGACGCAGCGCTGCGAGCGGCTGGCAAGCCTGTTCGGCGACCGCCTCTACATCGAGCTGCAGCGCCACGGCGTCGACCGCGAGCGCCGCGTCGAAGGCGGCCTGATCGATATCGCCTATGGCAAGGGCCTGCCGCTGGTCGCGACCAACGAGCCGTATTTCGCGACCGCCGACGACTACGAGGCGCATGATGCGCTGCTGTGCATCGCCGGCGGCCATCTGATCGCCGACACCGAGCGCGTGCAGCTGACGCCGGATCACCGCTTCAAGACCCGTGCCGAGATGGCGGTGCTGTTCGCCGACCTTCCGGAGGCCTTGGCCTCGACGGTCGAGATCGCCGAGCGCTGTTCGTACCGGCCGCGGACGCGCAAGCCGATCCTGCCGTTCTTCACGGTCGGCGCCGGCACCGGCAGCGATGCCGTGGACGCCGCCAGCGCCGAGGCCGCCGAGCTGAAGCGACAGGCGGAGGAGGGTCTGGAGCGGCGCCTCAAGGTGCACGGCATGGCGCCGGGCATGACCGAGGAGGACTATCAGAAGCGGCTCGCCTTCGAGCTCGACGTCATCATGCGCATGAAGTACGCGGGCTACTTCCTGATCGTGTCGGACTTCATCAAATGGGCCAAGGCGCACGGCATCCCGGTGGGACCGGGCCGCGGCTCCGGTGCAGGCTCGCTGGTCGCCTGGGTCTTGACCATCACCGACCTCGACCCGATGCGGTTCGCGCTGCTGTTCGAGCGCTTCCTCAATCCAGAGCGCGTCTCGATGCCGGACTTCGACATCGACTTCTGCCAGGACCGCCGCGGCGAGGTGATCTCCTACGTGCAGCAGCGCTACGGCCGCGACCAGGTGGCGCAGATCATCACCTTCGGCACGCTGCAGGCGCGCGGTGTGCTGCGCGACGTCGGCCGCGTGCTGCAGATGCCCTACGGGCAGGTCGACAAGCTCACCAAGCTGGTGCCGCAGAATCCGGCCGCGCCGGTGACGCTCGCCGCCGCGATCGAGGGCGAGCCGAAGCTGCAGGCCTTCCGCGACGAGGACCCAGTGGTGGCGCGCGCCTTCGACATCGCGATGCGCCTCGAAGGCCTGACGCGGCATGCCTCGACCCACGCCGCCGGCATCGTCATCGGCGACCGGCCGCTGAGCGAGCTGGTGCCGATGTATCGCGATCCAAAATCGGACATGCCGGTCACCCAGTTCAACATGAAGTGGGTCGAGCCCGCCGGCCTCGTCAAGTTCGACTTCCTCGGCCTGAAGACGCTGACCGTGCTCGACGTCGCCGTGAAGCTGCTGAAGCAGCGCGACGTCCACGTCGATCTCGCGACCCTGCCGATCGACGACGCGCCGAGCTATCAGATGCTGGCGCGGGGCGACGTGGTCGGCGTGTTCCAGGTTGAAAGCCAGGGCATGCGGCGTGCGCTGATCGACATGCGCCCGGACCGCTTCGAGGACATCATCGCGCTGGTGGCGCTGTATCGTCCCGGTCCGATGGCCAACATCCCGACCTACTGCGCCCGCAAGCACGGCGAGGAGGAGCCGGAATATCTGCACCCGATCCTGGAGCCGATCCTGAAGGAGACCTTCGGCGTCATCATCTACCAGGAGCAGGTGATGCAGGTCGCGCAGCAGATGTCCGGCTATTCGCTCGGCGAAGCCGACCTCCTGCGGCGCGCCATGGGCAAGAAGATCCGCGCCGAGATGGACAAGCAGCGCGTCCGCTTCGTCGAAGGCGCCGTCAAGAACGGCGTGCCGAAGGACCAGGCCGACACGATCTTCGACCTGCTCGCCAAATTCGCCGACTACGGCTTCAACAAGTCGCACGCGGCCGCCTATGCGCTGGTGTCCTACCACACCGCCTACATGAAGGCGCATTATCCGGTGGAGTTCATCGCGGCGTCGATGACGCTCGATCTCAACAACACCGACAAGCTCTCGGAATTTCGTGCCGAGGCGCAGCGCCTCGGCATCAAGGTCGAGCCGCCGTCGATCAACCGCTCGGGGCCGACCTTCGAGGTCAGCGGCAACACCATCTTCTACGCGCTCGCGGCGTTGAAGGGCGTCGGCCCGCAGGCGATCGAGATGATCGTCGAGGCCCGCAACAAGGGCGGCCCGTTCACCTCGCTCGCCGACTTCGCCTCTCGCGTCAATCCGCGCGCGATCAACAAGCGCATCATCGAGACGTTGGCGGCGGCCGGTGCGTTCGACGTGCTCGACAAGAACCGCGCGCGGGTGTTCGCCGGCGCGGACGCGATCGTCGCCGCCTGCCAGCGCGCGCACGAGGCCGCCACCTCCGGCCAGAACGACATGTTCGGCAACGCCGCCGATGCGCCCGCGATCATCCTGCCGAACATCGAGAACTGGCTGCCGGCCGAGCGTCTGCGGCGCGAATATGATGCGATCGGCTTCTTCCTGTCGGGCCATCCGCTCGACGACTACGCGGCGGCGCTGAAGCGCCTGCGCGTGCAGAGCTGGGCCGAGTTTTCGCGTGCGGTGAAGACCGGCGCGACTGCGGGCAAGGTTGCCGCCACCGTGGTGTCGCGCATGGAGCGGCGCACCAAGACCGGCAACAAGATGGGCATCATGGGTCTGTCGGATCCGACCGGCCATTTCGAGGCCGTGCTGTTCTCTGAGGGCCTCGCACAATATCGCGACGTGCTCGAGCCGGGCGCGGCGGTGCTGCTGCAGCTCGGCGCCGAGCTGCAGGGCGAGGATGTCCGCGCGCGGGTGCTGCATGCCGAGCCGCTCGATGATGCCGCCGCCAAGACGCAGCGCGGATTGCGCATCTTCCTGCGCGACACCAAGCCGCTCGATTCCATCGTCAAGCGCCTGCAGGGGCCGGAAGGTGCCGCGGTCAATGGCAACGGGGCGATCGCCAAGAGCGCCGCGCCGCCCTTGGCGCCCCGCACCGCAGCAGGCGAAGGCGAGGTGTCGCTGGTCATGATGCTGGACCTCGAAACCGAGGTCGAGATGAAACTGCCGGGGCGCTTCAAGGTTTCGCCACAAATCGCAGGTGCCATCAAGGCGGTGACCGGCGTGGTCGACGTGCAGCAGCTGTAATCGAGGCGATCGTTCCGCTGGAGCGGCTGCGTTCGGCGATCTTGCTGGTCGAACGGGGGGACGAGGAACAAAAAAGCTGCGCGTGGGCTGTACGGACATGCCTCCGTTCAACCGCGGTTCAGCCATTCTCCCGCTGAATCCGCGGCGGGTGCCTCGAAGGGGCTTGAACCATGCGCTTGACCAAGATCACCGCGAAGATCGTCCTGAGTGTCTCGCTCTGCCTGCTCGCCTTGGCGGCCTTGCCGCGGCTTGCCGCAGCGCAGCAGCCCGGCGCCGAAAAGCGTATCGCTCTGGTGATCGGCAACGGGGCCTATGCCAAGGGCCCGCTGGCGACGGCGGCCAACGACGCCGGCCTGATCGCGCAGACGCTGCAGGCCGCGGGCTTCGATGTGGTCGGCGCGCGCGATCTCGATGCCGACACGCTGCGCAAGAGCTTTCGCGATTTCATTCACAAGGCCCAGTCAGCCGACACCAACACCGTCGCGATGGTCTATCTGGCCGGCTACGGCATGCAGCTCGCCGGCGAGAACTATTTTCTTCCCGTCGACGCCAACATCGGCAGCGACGTCGACATTCCGACCGAAGGCCTGCGCCTCAGCGACTACATCCGCCAGCTTGCGGCGACGCCGGTGAAGGCCAGCGTCGTGGTGCTCGATGCCGCCCGCCAGCAGCCCTTCATCGCCAGCGGTCCGGCGATCGCCGGCGGCCTGGCGCTGGTTGAGCCCGATGCCAACATGCTGATCGCCTTCAATGCGGCGCCGGGCACGATCGCGCCGAACGAGACCGGCGCCTACGGCGTCTACGCGCGCTCGCTCGCGGAGATGATCCGCACCGGCGGCCTGTCGCTGCCGGAGGTGTTCGACCGGCTGCGGCTGCGCGTCAACGAGGAGACCAAGGGCGCGCAGGTGCCGTGGGATGCGCAGAAGATCCAGGCCGCCTTCACCTTCTTCGAGCGGGCGCCGGACGCGCCCGCCACGCCGGATTCGCCGGAGCAGACCGCGGCGCTGCGCTCGCGCCCGATCCGCGAGCTGCCGGTGCAGGAGGCCTATGCCGCGGCGCTGGAGCGCGACACGCTGCAGGGCTATGAGGATTTCATCGCCGCCTATCCGAGCGACCCGCTGGCGCGGCGCGTGCGCGCCCTCGTCGCCGCTCGCCGCGAGGCGCTGACCTGGCGACGGACGTTTCGCACCGACAGCCCGGAGGCCTATTGGTCCTACCTGAAGCGCTATCCCTATGGCGCGCATGCCGAGGACGCCCGGCGGCGGCTGGCGATGTTGTCGGCACAGCCGGCGCCGCCGCCGACCTTCGCGATGATCGAATATGACGTGCCGCCGCCGCCGCTCGACGAGGTGATCTATGTCGAACGTCCGGTGCTGCTGTTCTCGGATCCCGAATTCGATTTCGTGCCGCCGCCCCCGCCGCCGGTCTACATCCTGCCGCCGCCTCTGCCGGAGTTCGTGGAGCTGCCGCCGCCGTTCGCTCCGGTCGGCCTGTTCATCCTGCCGCGGCCGGTGTTCGTGCCGATCCCGGTCTATGTCCGGCCGCCGGCTTTCGTTGCCCCGCCGCCGAACAACATCATCTACCAGAACATCCACAACCCGACCGTCATCAACACCGTGATCAATCGTCCGGCGCCGCCGGCCGCGCCGATCACTGCCGGCCCCGCGGCCGTGACGACGCCGGCCGTGGCGGTGGCACCGGCCCTGCCGCCGGCCGTCGCGCAGCGCGCCACGCTGATCCAGCAGGGCAAGGTCCCGCCGCCGGGAGGACCGCTCACCAATCCCACGGTCCGGCCCGGTGCAGCACCGGCCATTCAGGCCAACGCTCCGCCGGGCGGACCCTCGCCGGCCATGACGGGACCCGGGCAGGGGCATGCCAATGTCAATCCGCTGCCGGTGCCCGGTCGCGGTGGTCCGCCGGTGCCACCATCGGTTCAGGCTCCTAGTCTGCGCCAGCCGGCACCGGCATCGCCCTCTGCCGCGCTGCCACCGCCCGCGCGCCAGGATCTGCGCGCGAACCGCACGCCGCCGGGCGCAGTCGTGCCGCAGCCCGCAAGGCCATCGGTGACGCCGTCCCGTCCGGTCATGCCGTCAGCCGTTCCGCGCGGGCCTGAGGTGAGCCCGCGCATTCAGCAGGCGACGCCACCGCAGATCCAGCGCCGCCCGCCGCCACCACCGGCGACGGCGCGTCTGAGCCCGCCACCGGCGCCGCCACGACCGCCGGTTGCACCGATGGTTCGGGCGGCTCCGCCACCTCGGCCGGCGCCACCGCCGCCGCAAGTCATGCGTCCGTCCGCTCCGCCACCGATGGCGCGTCCTGCGCCTCCACCGCAGATGGCGCGTCCCAGTCCGCCGCCGATGGCCGCCGTGGCCCGGCCGGCGCCGCCGCCGATGGCGCGGCCCGCGCCGCCGCCGCCACGTCCGGCGGCCCCGCCGCCGGGCAAGAGATGTCCGCCGAACGTCCCGCATTGCTGAGCCGCGGCGCGTTGGCCTGAGGTCGGCGCGGTTGCAACATCGGCCTGTTTTCGATATGGCCGGACCGCCGGACTGATCGATCGTGGGCGCAGGACGTCGGCGGCCGACGACGTGTTGCGGGGGCATCAGTGATATCAGCGTTTGTCGGGACCTTGCGCACGCTGTCTTTGCGAAGCTCAATCATGGCCGCGCTTTGCGGCGTCGGTATCGCCGGCCTGCCATCGCCAAGCGATGCTCAAGCGCTGCCGGGCGCCGAAGCCGTCTATGCCTCGGCGCCGCCGCGCCTGCTCCAGATCCGCACGCTCGTGGCCGATGCCGGCCGCCAGACCTCGACCGGATCCGGCTTTCTGGTCTCCGCCGACGGGCTCGCGGTCACGAACTATCACGTTGTGTCGGATGCAGCACTCGAGCCGAAGACATACCGGCTCGAATATACGGGAGCCGATGGCACGCAGGGCGGCGTCACGTTGCTCGCTGTCGACCTGCCCAACGATCTCGCGCTCGTTCGCGTCGACAAGCAGAACGCGCCGTTCTTTTCGTTCGACAAGGCCGCGCTCGACGGCAGCCTGCCGAAAGGCGAGCGGCTCTATTCGCTCGGCAACCCGCTCGACCTCGGCTTCACCATCATCGAGGGAACGTATAACGGTCTCGTCGAGCACAGCTACAACGATCACATCCATTTCACCGGCGCGCTCAATCCCGGCATGAGCGGCGGGCCCGCGGTGAATGCGCAAGGCCAGGTGGTCGGCATCAACGTCGCCACGCGCCGCGGCGGCCAGCTCATCAGCTTCCTGGTGCCCGCCCGCTTCGCGGCCGCGCTCCTGGCGCGCGGCCAGGATGCCAGGCCGGCGGCGGCCGATCTGCACAAGGACGTGATCGCGCAGCTTACGAGCTGGCGTGGAGCGCTCTACAAGTCGCTGGGCGAGGAGGGCTTCCGCGATCGGGTGTTCGGCTCCTATCAGGCGCCGGAGACGCGCGCGGGCTGGTTCGAATGCTGGGCGAGCACCAATGCCAGCGCGTCGCCGAAGCCGCGCGCCAGCATCAATTCGACCAGTTGCAAGGCCGAGGCCAGCGTCTATGTCGCGTCCGACCTCAACACCGGCGTGGTCGAGGTCAGCCACTCCTACGCGAAATCGATCGACCTCAATCAATTCCAGTTCGCGACCGTGCTGACGCAGCTGGCGCAGCCGCGACTCACCCAGGGCGGCTCGTTCCGCAAATGGTACACGCCGCAGCATTGCCATGCCGATTTCGTCGGCGTGACGCCGGCGGCCGCTCATCCGCCGCTACGCGTGCTGTGGTGCGCGCAGGGCTATCGCGAGTTCGACGGCCTCTATGACGTCGTGCTGGTCGCGGTGACGCAGGACCATGCCGACGAGGCGCTGGTGTCGCGGCTGAACCTGCAGGCGATCGCCTATGACGACGCCTTGCGCCTCGGCAAGAGCTTCCTCGAACGCCTGCAGGTCGCACGATGATCTGGATCGAGATCCTCTCCAAGCATCGCGACGTCGCCGGCCGCTTCCGCGTCGATGCCGCCGAGATCAGCATCGGCCGCGGCTACGACAATCACGTCATCCTCGACGATCCCTATGTCGCCGCGCGCCATGTGCGAATTTTCCGCGACGGCGAGGGGCGCCTGGTCGCCGAGGATCTCGGCAGTGCCAATGGCCTCTTTCTCGATCGCGGCAAGAGCCGGAAGCCGCAGCTCGTCCTCGACGGCGCCAAGCCGATCCGGATCGGCCAGACGCTGCTTCGGATCCGCGACGCCGGCCATGCCGTCGAGCCGGAGCGGCTCGCGGGCTCCGAACGCGGGGCGCTGCCGATCATCGCCGCGATCGCCCTCGGTGTCGTCCTGCTCGCGATCAACGCGGTGATGACCTGGTTTGCGCAGACCTCCGAGGCGCATCTGTCCGATTATCTTGTGCCGACCGTCACGATGATCGGGGTGGTCGTCGCATGGGTTGGCGTCTGGGCGCTGCTGGCGCGGCTGTTTTCCGGCCGCTCGCATTTTCTGCGCCACCTCCTGATCGCGCAGGCGGGTCTGATTGCGTTCTGGGTCTACAGCGAGTTCGCCCAGATTGCCTCGTTCGCCCTGACCTGGAGCGCTGTCTTCACCTACGGCTACGTCGTTTCGTGGATCGTTCTCGCCGCGACCTGCTTGCTGCATCTGCGTGAGGTCGGACGCACCCATATGCTCGCCAAGGGCCTGGTGGTCGGCCTTTTGCTGGTGGTCGCGATCGCGATCCAGACCGTGCAGCGGTCGGAGGCGTTGGCGAATTCCGGCCGTCCCAATGTCAGCCACGTGCTGATGCCGCCGTCCCTGCGCCTGGTCCCGGTGCAGGACGAGCAGACCTTCTTCGAAGACGCCGCGCGGCTGAGGGCGAAGCTCGATGCCGACCGCGCCGCGCTGGCCCCGGCCGGTGTGGAGCGCTGATCACAGTTCCACTGTCTTTGCTCCCGGAGGTTGAAAGTTCCCTGGTTCCCGTCATAGCCTCGAACCCCGGATTTCTACGGGGAGGGGGCAATGAACAGGCGAGCGCTGCTGGGATTGGGAGCGGCATTTCTGGTATCAGGATGCCTGACAGGCAAGGAAGGCACCGAATACGCTGTGGTGTCACAGAAGATCGGGGCACCGCGTGCCGGGCAGTCCCGCATCATCATCATGAGCTTGAAGGATGCCTGGCTGGACCGGACCACGTGCGACGCCAAGGTCGACGGCGTCGCGCTGAGCCGCCTGATCCCCGGGACCTATGTCTACGTCGACCGGCCGGCCGGTCCGCACCACCTCGTCGCCACCCAGACCCTGTTCCCAGGCGACTCGGTGCTCGATTTCAACACAGAGCCGGGGCGGACCTATTTCTTCTCGATCAGGCCCAGTGATCGGTCCAGGGCCATGCAGGGCGGCGGCATGGCGTTCGGCCTGCTCGGCATGGGCGTCATGGCCGCGGCCTCGTCGGGCGCCGACAACAAGGGTCCGGTCGACTTCGTTCCGCTGCAGGAGGGGCAGGCCCGGACGGCGATGGTCGAGCTTCTGCAGGCCGAATGAGCCCATTTTCCTTGCGTTGCGCCAAAATCCGGCTATATAGCGCGCCATCTCACACGGAAACTTGGCTCTCCTAGAGGGCGTCCGGTGGCAAGCCGGGCCTTGACGGCCCGTTTTTGCTCACGCGTTTCCGGAGGAATCAACCGGAGAATATCCAATGGCGCTGCCTGAATTCACGATGCGTCAGCTGCTCGAAGCTGGCGTGCACTTTGGTCACCAGTCTCACCGCTGGAATCCGAAAATGGCCGATTTCATTTTCGGAGCCCGCAACAACATCCACATCATCGATCTCGCCCAGACCGTGCCGCTGCTGCACACGGCGCTGCAGGCCGTCAGCGACACCGTCGCCAAGGGCGGCCGCATCCTGTTCGTCGGCACCAAGCGCCAGGCGCAGGACAACGTGGCCGATGCAGCCAAGCGCTGCGCGCAGTATTTCGTCAATTCGCGCTGGCTCGGCGGCACGCTGACCAACTGGAAGACGATCTCGGCCTCGATCAAGCGCCTGCGTCATCTCGACGAGGTGCTGTCCTCGGGCGAAGCCAACTCCTACACCAAGAAGGAGCGGCTGACCCTGCAGCGCGAGCGCGACAAGCTCGACCGCTCGCTCGGCGGCATCAAGGACATGGGCGGTCTGCCCGACATGATCTTCGTGATCGACACCAACAAGGAAGACATCGCGATCCAGGAGGCCCAGCGCCTCAAGATCCCGGTGGCCGCGATCGTCGACACCAATTGCGATCCGAAGGGCATCACCTACGTCGTGCCCGGCAATGACGACGCCGGCCGCGCCATTTCGCTGTACTGCGACCTGATCGCGCGAGCCGCCATCGACGGCATCTCGCGCGCGCAGGGCGAGCTCGGGATCGACGTCGGCGCCTCGGCGGCTCCGCTCGAGGAAGATCTTCCGGCTGCGTCCACTTCGACGTTCCAGGGTCTGCCTGGTCCGCGCGGAACCGCCGATGATCTCAAGAAGCTCACCGGCGTGTCCGGTGCGATCGAGAAGAAGCTCAACGACCTCGGCATCTTCCACTACTGGCAGCTCGCCGAGCTCAACCACGACACCGCGCACCAGATCGGCGAAGAAGTCGGTCTCCCGAGCCGGGCCGATGCCTGGGTCGCGCAGGCCAAGTCGCTCGCCGACGCGTAAGACGACACAACACCATTCTGGCCGGCGTCTCACGCCGGCCATCGCGACTGAGATAGGTTTTTCCTGGCAGCGGGCGGCGACGAGCCATCCGCTGCGTCGCGCTTTGGACAGGCAAAAGGACGTTCAACGATGGCTAATATCACCGCAGCGATGGTGAAGGACCTGCGCGAGTCGACCGGCGCGGGCATGATGGACTGCAAGGCCGCGCTCACCGAGAACGGCGGCGACATGCAGGCCGCGCAGGATTGGCTGCGCAAGAAGGGCCTGTCGAAGGCCGCCAAGAAGGCCGGTCGCGTTGCGGCCGAGGGCCTGATCGGCGCGCTGACCTCCGGCAAGAAGGGCGTGGTCGTCGAGGTCAATTCCGAGACCGACTTCGTCGCCCGCAACGAGCACTTCCAGGGTCTGGTCAAGATGATTGCCCAGGTCGCGCTCGACGTCGGGGCCGACGTGGAGAAGATCAAGGCCGCCAAGGTGGGCAGCATCACGGTCGAGGCCGCGATTGCCGATTCGATCGCCACCATCGGTGAGAACCAGACGCTGCGGCGTGCGGCTTCGCTCGAAGTGAGCCAAGGCGTCGTGTCGAGCTACGTCCATGGCGCCGTCATCGAGGGTGCCGGCAAGCTCGGCGTGATCGTGGCGCTGGAGTCGCCCGGCAAGACCGACGAGCTCGCCGTGCTCGGCCGTCAGCTCGCGATGCACGTCGCCGCTGCCAATCCGCAGGCGATCGATGCGGCGGGTCTCGATCCGGAGCTCGTCAAGCGCGAGAAGGACGTGCTCGCCGACAAGTATCGTCAGCAGGGCAAGCCGGAAAACGTGATCGAGAAGATCGTCGAGTCCGGCCTGAAGACCTACTACAAGGAAGTCACCCTGCTCGAGCAGGCCTTCATCCATGACAGCGGCAAGTCGGTCGCGCAGGCGCTGAAGGAAGCCGAAGGCAAGGTCGGCGGTCCGATCAAGGTTGCCGGTTTCGTCCGCTATGCCCTCGGTGAGGGTATCGAGAAGGAAGAGACCGACTTCGCTGCCGAAGTCGCCGCCGCCAGCGGCAAGAAGTAACGACTGAGCACAGTCACGATCCGGCGCGGCGTTCGCGCCGGATCTCAACGCGCGGGATAGGAGAGCATTGGCACATGGCTGAGCCGGTCTATCGTCGCGTCGTGGTCAAGCTGTCCGGCGAATATCTCGCGGGCCCTCATTCCTTCGGCATCGACCAGCCGACCGTCGACCGCATCGCCGATGACCTCATCGCGGCCCAGAAGCTCGGCGTCGAGATCGCCGTCGTGGTCGGCGGCGGCAACATGGTGCGCGGCGTCGAGGTGTCGTCGCAGGGCGTGTCGCGTCCGACCGGCGACACCATGGGCATGCTCGCCACCGTCATGAACTGCCTGGCGCTGGAAGCCGCCATCCAGCGCAAGGGCACCCCGGCGCAGGCGCTCTCCGCTTTCGTCATGCCGGAGGTGTGCGAGCTGTTCACCCGCGCTGCGGCGCACAAGTCGCTGGCCGAAGGACGCATCGTCGTGCTCGGGGGCGGCACCGGCAATCCCTATTTCACGACCGATACCACAGCGGTCTTGCGGGCGGCCGAGATCGGTGCCCAGGCCGTGCTCAAGGCCACCAATGTCGATGGCGTCTATAGCGCCGATCCCAAGAAGGATCCGGCCGCCAAGCGCTTCGACCGGCTGACCCATTCGCAGGCCATCGAAGGCGGCTACAAGGTCATGGACGCGACCGCATTCGCCCTTGCCCGGGAAACGTCGCTGCCTATCATTGTGTTCTCCATTGCCGAACCGGGCTCGATCGGCGCGATGCTGCAGGGCGAAGGGCGCGGCACCATCGTCGCGGGGTGAGCCGCGGCACCGTCGGCCGCCGGTGTTGGACCGATCCCGAGCCTGCGGTAGAAGCGTAAGCGAGACAGGATTTCATCCGGGAGTCGCCCGAGTCCGGCCGCAGGCATTTCAAGGCCTGGCAGAGCCGGCCGCAACGCCCCGGATTGCAGAAAGGAAAGCGTGATGAGCACGGGCAATTTCGACCTCAACGAACTGAAGCGCCGCATGCAGGGCGCGACCCAGGCGCTGAAGCACGAGCTCGGCGGCCTGCGCACCGGCCGCGCCTCGGCGTCGATGGTGGAGCCGGTCCAGGTCGAAGCCTATGGCTCGCACATGCCGCTCAACCAGCTCGCGACCGTCTCCGTTCCCGAGCCGCGCCTGCTCTCGGTGCAGGTCTGGGACCGCTCCATGGTCAAGGCCGTCGAGAAGGCGATCGTCGATTCCAACCTCGGCCTGTCGCCGGCGACCGAAGGCCAGGTGATCCGGCTGCGCATTCCCGAGCTCAACCAGGAGCGGCGCAAGGAGCTGGTCAAGGTCGCGCATAAATATGCGGAAGCTGCCCGTGTCGCCGTCCGCCATGTCCGCCGCGACGGTCTCGATACCCTCAAGAAGCTCGAGAAGAATCACGAGATGTCCGAGGACGATCAGGAGCGCCTCGCTGCCGACGTGCAGAAGGCGACCGACAGCGTGATCTCGGAGATCGACCAGCTGCTGGCGGCGAAGGAAAAGGAAATCCTCACCGTCTGAAGGATGCGCTTGATGTCCAATGCCGCGGCCCCGATGACGGAGGCGCCGGACCGGTCCGACGGACCGGCCCATGTTGCCATCATCATGGATGGCAACGGCCGCTGGGCTGCGGCCCGCGGGCTGCCGCGCGCGGAAGGGCATCGCCGTGGCGTCGAGGCGTTGCGCCGCGTGGTGCGCGCCTCGCATGAGCTCGGCATTCGCTATCTCACCATCTTCTCGTTCTCGTCCGAGAACTGGTCGCGTCCGGCCAGCGAGATCGGCGACCTGTTTGGGCTGCTCCGCCGCTTCATCCGCAACGATCTCGCGACCCTGCATCGCGACGGCGTGCGTGTCAGGGTGATCGGCGAGCGCGACGGGCTCGAGCCCGACATCTGCGCGCTCCTCAGCGAGGCCGAGGAACTGACCCGGGGCAACACCAAGCTCACGCTCGTGGTCGCCTTCAACTACGGCTCGCGCCAGGAGATCGCGCGCGCGGCGCAGCGTCTGGCCCGCGAGGTCGCCGAGGGCCGGCGCGATCCGGCTTCGATCGATGCCGATGCGATCGGCGCTCATCTCGATGCGCCCGATATTCCAGATCCCGATCTCATCATCCGCACCAGCGGCGAGCAGCGGCTGTCCAACTTCCTGATGTGGCAGGCGGCCTATAGCGAGCTGGTGTTCGTGCCGATCCATTGGCCCGACTTCGACAAGGCCGCGCTGGAGGGCGCGATCGCCGAGTTCGGCCGGCGTGAACGCCGCTTCGGCGGTCTCGTGGCGAAAACCGCCTCGTGACCAAACCGGATACCGCAGCCGTGAGAGACGCCGCCAACGCCGCGCAGCGCAATGATCCCGCGCCGCCGAAAAAGGCTGCAACCAGCAATCTGGTGATGCGGGTGGCGGCGGCGCTGGTGCTGGTGCCGCTGGCGCTCGGCGCCGCCTATGCCGGCGGCGTATTCTGGACCGCACTGGTCACGGTGGTCGCGGTCGGCCTGTATCTCGAATGGCTGATGGTGGTGGGCGAGGTTCGCACGGCCAGCGTCGGCACGGCCGGCGCACTGGCCATCGGCGTTGCCGGCCTTTGCTGCGCCTATGGCCTGATCGACTTCGCCGTCGTCGTGCTTGGGCTCGGCCTGGTCGCGGTCACGGCGCTCGCTGCGGGACGTCGCGCCTGGGTGGCCGCCGGCTTCGCCTACGCGTCGGCCGCCGAGCTCGGCTCGGTGCTGGTGCGCTTCGATGCGGCCGAGGGATGGCATGCGCTGGTGCTGGTGTTTCTGGTCGTATGGGCCAGCGACATCGGCGGCTACGTGGCGGGCCGCAGCATCGGCGGGCCGAAGCTCGCGCCGCGGATCAGCCCGAACAAGACCTGGGCCGGCGCCGTCGGCGGCTTCGCCGCCAGCCTCGTCGCCGCGGCCGCCTGGTCGATGGCCGGCGCCGGCGGCCTGATGGCGATGCTCATGCTCGCCGCGGCGCTGTCGGTGGTCTCGCAGCTCGGCGACCTGCTCGAATCTGCGGTGAAGCGGCAGTTCGGGGTCAAGGACTCCAGTCACATCATTCCCGGCCATGGCGGCCTGTTGGATCGCCTGGACGGCTATGTCGCGGCGATCGTCGTCGCTGCGTTGCTCGGTTTGCTGCGCGGCGGCCTCGATGGCGTCGGCCGCGGTCTTCTGGTTTGGTGACCGGCAGCGCGGCTGGCCGGTCGAGATTGTTTGGTGAGAACATGAGCGCAGTGCCATTGCGGAACAACAAGGCCGGTCTCGCGGAGGTGCGCAGCGTCACCGTGCTCGGCGCCACCGGCTCGATCGGCGATTCGACCATGGACCTCGTGCGCGGCGCGCCGGAGCGCTACCGCGTCGAGGCGCTGACCGGCAACAGCAACGTCCAGGGCCTGGTGAAGCTGGCCCGGGAGTTCAACCCGCGCTTCGTGGCGGTGGCCGATCCGGCCGGCCTCGACGAGCTGCGCGACGCGCTGGCGGGCACCGGGATCGAATGCGGGGCAGGGGAGAGCGCCATCATCGAGGCGGCAGCCCGTCCCGCCGACTGGGTCATGGCCGCCGTCTCCGGTGCCGCCGGCCTCAAGCCGGCGCTCGCCGCGGTGGACCGCGGCGCGACCGTGGCGCTCGCCAACAAGGAATGCCTGGTCTGTGCCGGCGATTTCTTCATGGAGCGGGCCGCGCGGGCTGGCGCCTGCATCCTGCCGGCCGATTCGGAGCACAACGCGCTGTTCCAGGCGCTGTCCTCGGGCAATCGCGAGGAACTGGTGCGGGTGATCATCACCGCCTCCGGCGGCCCGTTCCGCACCTGGGCGCCGGCCGATATCGAGCAGGCGACCTTGGCCCAGGCGCTGAAACATCCGAACTGGAGCATGGGTCAGAAGATCACGATCGATTCGGCCTCGATGATGAACAAGGGCCTCGAGGTGATCGAGGCGTCCTACCTGTTCGCGCTGTCGCCCGACGAGATCGACGTCCTGGTCCACCCGCAGTCGATCGTCCACGGCATGGTCGAGTTCTCCGACCGTTCGGTGGTGGCGCAGCTCGGCGCGCCGGACATGAGGATTCCGATCGCCCACTGCCTGGGCTGGCCGGAGCGCATCAAGGGGCCGTCGGCCCGGCTCGATCTCGCCAAGATCGGCACGCTGACCTTCGAGGCCCCGGACTTCGAGCGGTTCCCCGGTCTGCGGCTGGCGTACGATTCGCTGCGCACTGGGCGCGGCGCGACGACGGTGTTCAACGCGGCCAACGAGGTCGCCGTCGCGGCCTTCATCGCTGGTCACATCCGGTTCGGTGCGATCGCCCGGCTGGTCGAGGCGACCCTCGAGGACTGGACGCGTTCGGGTAATCTGGCACCGTTGACCTCGGCGGACGACGCCATCGCCATTGACCATGACGCGCGAAAAAGGGCCTCCGGCCTCTTGCCTCAAATCGCCGCAAAAGCATCTTAAAGGGTTGGACGGGCCACCGGCCCATCGGGAAGGTCATCGATGTCGGAATTTTTCCACCATATCTTCAATACGTTGAGCCACGGCCTTCTCGGCTACATCGTCCCGTTCCTGTTCGTGCTGACGATCGTGGTGTTCTTCCACGAACTCGGCCATTTCCTGATCGCGCGCTGGGCCGGCGTGAAGGTGTTGACGTTTTCGCTCGGATTTGGCCCAGAACTGATCGGTTTCAACGACCGCCACAACACCCGCTGGAAGATCTCGGCGATCCCGCTCGGCGGCTACGTGAAGTTCTTCGGCGACGAATCCGAGGCCTCGACGCCGTCGGCCGAGGCGCTCGCCAAGATGACGGCCGAGGAGCGGGCCGACAGCTTCCACCACAAGACCGTCGGTCAGCGCGCTGCGATCGTCGCGGCCGGCCCGATCGCCAATTTCATCCTCGCGGTCATCATCTTCGCCGGCATGGCGCTGTATTTCGGCAAGCCGAACACGACCCCGCGGGTCGATGCCGTCCAGCCGGACAGCGTCGCGGCCCAGGCCGGCTTCAAGGACGGTGACGTCGTCGCCGCCATCGACGGCCGGGCGATCGAGACCTTCGCCGACATGCAGCGCGTCGTCTCGGTCAGCGCCGGCACCGAATTGTCCTTCCTGATCAAGCGGGACGGCACGGAACTCACCCTGAAGGCGACGCCGGCGCTCAAGGAGGTCAAGGACCTGTTCGGCAACAGCCACCGGATCGGCGTGCTCGGCATCCAGTACAACGCCAAGCCGGACGAATCGCGGTCGATCCCCGTCGGGTTCCTCGAGTCGATCAAGATCGGTTTCGAGCAGGTCTGGTTCATCATCTCCACGACCTTCAAGTTCATCGCCTCGCTGTTCGCGGGCGCCGGGAGCGCCGGCGACGTCGGCGGTCCGATCCGAATCGCACAACTCTCGGGACAGGCAGCCAGCCTCGGCTTCCAGTTCGTTGTGCAACTGTGCGCGACGCTGTCGGTCTCGATCGGGCTCCTGAACCTGTTCCCGGTTCCGCTGCTCGATGGCGGACACCTGTTGTTCTATGGGGTCGAGGCCGTCCGCGGCCGGCCGCTGTCAGAGCGGGCGCAGGAGATGGGGTTCCGAATCGGCCTCGGGCTGGTCCTCATGCTCATGGTCTTTGCAACCTATAACGATATCCTTCACCTCGCCGGGTCCTGAGCGCGGCTTTTTTACGACGTGGCCGTTGGGCAACGTTTTGAAACGAATTTGAAAATTCAGAGAGATCCGGCGTTTGCCGCCGGGTCCAAATTGGCTACAAGCGAACGACAAATGGGAATCTGTCGGGTTCGTAGGGGTACGGAACCGGCAACGGAATATAAGGGCGCGTAGCGCATGAAGTTCGGATTGCGGGTGCGGGGGGGCTTGGCGGCCGCCTTTATCATGTTCGCCGGCCCGGTGGCTTTGCCGCTGGCGAGCGTGGTTCTTTCGTCGCCAGCTGCGGCTCAGACGGTCAACTCGATCGAAGTGGTCGGTAACCGCCGCGTCGAGCTGGAGACCATCCGCTCGTACTTCAAGCCGGGCCCCGGCGGGACGCTCGACGCCGGCCGGGTCGATGACGGCCTCAAGGCGCTGATCGAGACCGGCCTGTTCTCCGACGTGAAGATCAACCGCCAGGGCGGGCGCCTGATCGTCACGGTCGTCGAGAACCCGGTGATCGGCCGCGTCGCGTTCGAGGGCAACAAGAAGGTCAAGGACGAGCAGCTCCAGGCGGAAGTGCAGTCGAAGCCGCGCGGCACGCTGTCGCGCCCGATGGTGCAGTCCGACGCCCAGCGCATCGCGGAGATCTATCGCCGCTCGGGCCGTTACGACGTGCGCGTCACGCCGGAAATGATCGAGCAGCCGAACAACCGCGTCGACCTGATCTTCACGATCGAGGAAGGCGCGAAGACCGGCGTGAAGTCGATCGAGTTCGTCGGCAACAACGCCTTCTCGTCCTATCGCCTCAAGGACGTCATCAAGACCCGCGAGACCAACCTCCTGAGCTTCCTCGGCTCGGGCGACGTCTACGATCCGGACCGTGTCGAGGCCGACCGCGACCTGATTCGCCGCTTCTACCTGAAGAACGGCTATGCCGACGTGCAGGTCGTGGCTGCGCTCAGCGAGTACGATCCGGAGCGCAAGGGCTTCCTCGTGACCTTCAAGATCGAGGAAGGCCAGCAGTACCGGGTCGGTTCGGTCGACTTCCAGTCGTCGATCGCGACGCTCGACGCCACCACGCTGCGCGGATATTCGCGCGTCAGCGTCGGCTCGCTCTACAACGTCGAGAACATCGAGAAGTCGGTCGAGGAGATGCAGATCGAGGCCTCGCGGCGCGGCTACGCGTTCGCGGTGGTCCGTCCGCGCGGCGATCGCAACTTCGAGGCTCATACGGTGTCGGTCGTGTTCGCCATCGACGAGGGCCCGCGCACCTATATCGAGCGCATCAACATCCGCGGCAACACCCGCACCCGTGACTACGTCATTCGCCGCGAGTTCGACATCTCCGAGGGCGACGCCTACAACCGCGCCCTGGTGGACCGTGCCGAGCGCCGCCTGAAGAACCTCGACTTCTTCAAGGACGTGAAGATCGTCACCGAGCCGGGCTCTTCGAGCGACCGCGTGGTTCTGAACGTCAACCTGGAAGAGAAGTCGACCGGCGACTTCTCGATCTCCGGCGGTTATTCGACCACGGACGGTGCGCTCGCCGAGGTCTCGATCTCCGAGCGCAACTTCCTCGGCCGCGGCCTGTTCGCCAAGGCGTCGGTGACCTACGGCCAGTTCGCCCGCGGCTACTCGCTGTCGTTCGTCGAGCCCTATCTGCTCGACTACCGGGTCGCGCTGGGCCTCGACCTCTACCAGCGCCAGCAGCTCGCCAACAACTTCATCTCCTACGGCACCAAGACGCTCGGCTTCAGCCCGCGCCTCGGCTTCCAGTTGCGGGAAGACCTGTCGCTGCAGCTGCGCTACTCGATCTATCGCCAGGAGATCTCGCTGCCGGCGACGCTGTCGGACTGTAACAACGTCGCGGCCGGCACCCTGATCGGCAACCGCTTCGTGCCGTTCAATCCGACGCCGGCGTTCATCAATGCGAATGGTCTCGCCGATCCGAACGGCGGTCTCGGCTGCTTTGCCAATGGCGAGGCCTCGCTGCCGGTCCGCCAGGAGCTGGCGAACGGCGCGACGCTGACCTCGGCACTCGGCTACACGCTGAACTACAACACGCTCGACAACAACAAGAACCCGACCGACGGCCTGCTGGTCGACTTCAAGCAGGACTTCGCGGGTGTCGGCGGCGATGTGTCGTACCTGAAGACCGCGTTCGATGCGAAGTACTTCACCCCGCTGGTGTCGGACATCGTCAGCATCGTCCACCTCCAGGGCGGCATCCTGAACAAGATCGGCAATACGCAGCTGCGCATGCTCGATCACTTCCAGATGGGTCCGAACCTGGTTCGCGGCTTCGCTCCGAACGGCATTGGTCCGCGCGATATCAATCCGTTCGGCACGCAGGACGCGCTGGGCGGCACCAAGTACTGGGGCGCTTCGCTCGAACTGCAGATGCCGTTCTGGTTCCTGCCCAAGGAGACGGGCCTGAAGGGTGCCGTTTACGCCGACGCTGGCGGCCTGTGGGGCTATCAGGGTCCGACGTCCTGGGCTGCGACGGGCGAGGTTAATACCCCCGGCTGTATCAAGCCGACGCGCAACCCGAACAACGCCGGCACCTGCCTTGGTCTGCAGTTCGATGACCAGAACAAGGTCCGGACCTCGGTCGGCGTGGGTCTGGTGTGGGCGTCGCCGTTCGGTCCGCTGCGCTTCGACTACGCGATCCCGCTCACCAAGGGTCAGTTCGACCGGACGCAGGAATTCCGGTTCGGCGGCGGTACATCGTTCTGAGCCTGGGCCGATCGAATCCGGGTTGGCATCGACCAACCTCGCCGGTGTAAGAAATGGGAGCTCGGTTCCGGGACACCGGAGCCGGGCTCTGACTTTTTGTCTTGAGAGTACGACGGAATGGCCCAGCCGACCTTCTTCCAATCGCCGCCGCCCACGACCCTGGCAGCGATCGCCGCCGCCGCCAAGGCCACCCTGGTCGACCCATCCCGCGGCGAGCAGGTCGTCAAGGGACTGGCGTCGCTCGACGAGGCCGGCCCGATGCATCTGGCGTTCTTCGACAACCTCAGATACGCAGGCCAGCTCGCCGGGACCAAAGCGGGCGCCTGCCTGGTCAGTCCGCGATTCGAGGCGCGCGTGCCGTCCCACGTCGCAGTGCTTCGCGCCAATCAGCCGTTCCGCGCCTTCGTGCAGCTCGCGCGCGAGTTCCATGCCGACGCACTGCGGCCGCAGCCCTGGTTCGGCGACGATGGAATCTCGCCTCAAGCCATCATCGATCCCACCGCGCGGCTGGAGGACGGCGTCATCGTCGAGCCGCTGGCGGTGATCGGCGCCCATGTCGAGATCGGCTCGGGGACGATCGTTGGTGCGGGTGCCGTGATCGGTCCCCACGTCAAGATCGGTCGCGACTGCAATGTCGGCGCCCGCACCGTCATCCAGTGCGCGCTGATCGGCAACGACGTCCTGATCCATCCTGGCTGCAGCATCGGCCAGGATGGCTACGGCTTCATCTTCTTCGGCGCGGATGGGCACACCAAGGTGCCGCAGACCGGGCGGGTGCTGATCCAGAACCATGTCGAGGTCGGCGCCGGCACGACGATCGACCGTGGCAGCCTGCGCGACACGGTGATCGGCGAGGGCACCAAGATCGACAACCAGGTGCAGATTGGCCACAATGTCACAATCGGACGGCATTGCCTGCTGGCGGCCCAGATCGGGCTGGCAGGAAGTCTCACGATCGGCGACAACGTCGCGCTCGGGGCGAAGGTTGGTATCAACAATCACCTGACGATCGGCGATGGTGCGCAGGTGACGGCGATGAGCGGCGTCAAGGACGACATTCCGCCGAACGGCCGGTGGGGCGGTTTCTTCGCCAAGCCGACCAAGCAGTGGTTCCGCGAGATCGTTGCGGTGGAACGGCTGGTGCGAGATTCGACCGCGACGAACAGGGACGAGGGACGGGAGTGATGGAGGAGTCACCCATCAGGTTTGCGGACGTCGACATCAACGAGATTCTCAAGACGCTGCCGCACCGTTATCCATTTCTCCTGATCGACCGCGTGAAGAACATCCGGGCCGACTACAGCGGCATCGGCGTCAAGAACGTCTCGATCGGCGAGCCCTGCTTCCAGGGGCACTTTCCGGAGCGGCCGGTCTATCCGGGCGTGCTGATGATCGAGGGCATGGCCCAGACCGCCGGCGTGATCGGCATCAAGTCGGTCGAGGGCACGGAAAAGCCGCGCGCGGTGTATTTCCTCACCATCGACAAGTGCAAGTTCCGCAAGCCGGTGCTGCCCGGCCAGACCATCGAGTATCACATGCGCTCGATCGGCCGGCGCAAGACGATGTGGTGGTTCCACGGCGATGCCAAGGTCGACGGCGTCGTCGTCGCCGAGGCCGATGTCGGCGCGATGCTGACCGACTGACGGGCTGGTAGAAAGTTGATTGCGTCGAAATGAGCAAGATTGATCCCACCGCACGCGTCGAGGATGGCGCCGTCATCGGTGAGGGGACCGTGATCGGTCCTTACTGCATCGTCGGCCCCAACGTCGTGATCGGGGCCAACTGCAAGCTGATCAGCCACGTCCAGATCATGGGCCACACCACGCTCGGCGATGACAACGTGATCTCGCCCTTCGTCGTGCTCGGCGGCGCGCCGCAGGATCTCAGCTATCGCGGCGAGCCGCATCGGCTCGAGATCGGCTCCGGCTGCACCTTCCGTGAAGGCGTGACGATGAACATCGGCACCACGAAAGGCGGCGGCCTGACCAAGGTCGGCAATGCCGGGTTCTTCATGAACAATGCCCATGTCGCCCACGATTGCGTTGTCGGCGACAACGTGATCTTCGCGACCTCGGCGACACTTGGCGGCCATGTCGAGGTCGGTGATTCCGTCTACATCGGCGGCCTGTCCGCGGTGCATCAGTTCACCCGCATCGGCCATGGCGTGATGGTCGGCGGCGTCTGCGGCGTACGCGGCGATATCATTCCGTATGGCCTCGCCAACGGCCAGTATGCCGCGCTCGAAGGTCTCAACGTCATTGGCATGAAGCGCCGCAAGTTCACACGCGAGCGCCTCGCCACGGTGCGTGCCTTCTATCAAAAGCTTTTCCATGGCCCCGGCGTGTTCGCCGATCGCCTCGCGGCGGTGCGGCCGCTGGCCGGCGAGGATCCCGCCATTGCCGAGATCCTCGCCTTCATCGATGGCGGCCGACATCGCGCCTTGTGCCTGCCCGAGATCGGCAGGCCGGCCATCGAGCCGTAGCGCCATGGCGACGCCGGCCGCCGTGACCTCTCCGCCGATCGGCATGATCGCCGCGGGCGGGGTGCTGCCTTTCGCGGTCGCCGATGCCATCGTCGCGCGCGGCCAGACGCCGGTGCTGTTCGCCTTGAAGGGCATCTGCGATCCAAAGCCGCTGGCGCGCTTCCGTCATCACTGGATCGGCCTCGGCCAACTCGGCAATGCCCTGAAGCTCCTGAAGGCCGAGGGCGTTCGCGATCTCATGTTCATCGGCAATCTCGTTCGTCCGGCCGTGTCGGAGATCCGCTTCGACTGGGGCACGCTGCGCGAGCTGCCCTACATCTGGTCGGCCTTTCGCGGCGGTGACGATCATCTGCTGTCCGGCGTCGGCCGCATCTTCGAGCGTCACGGCTTTCACATGATCGGCGTCAAGGACGTCGCCCCCAATCTGCTCGTGCCCGAAGGGCGGCTGACGCGGAGCGGGCCCAACGATCTGGTGACTGGCGACATCGCCAAAGGAATGTCCGTGCTCCGCGCCATGGCGCCGTTCGATGTCGGGCAGGCCGTGGTCGTGATCGACGGCCACGTCGTTGCGCTCGAGGACATCGAGGGCACCGACGGGCTGCTGGCCCGCGTGGCGCGGCTGCGCGCCGATCGCCGCATTCGTGCTGCTGCCGGGCGCGGCGTGCTGGTGAAGGCGCCCAAGGCCGGCCAGGACCTCCGCTACGACCTGCCGACCATCGGTCCGCGAACCATCGAGGGACTTTCGGCCGCGGGTCTCGCCGGAGTCGCCGTCGCTGCCGCCTATACTCTGCTCGCCGATCCCCAGGAGACAGTGGCTGCCGCCGATCGGGCAGGCGTGTTCATCACGGGTGTCACGGCGTGACGCCCCGGCCTCCGGCAGGCCCGGCCATGCGCAGGATCTGCCTGGTCGCGACCGAAGAGTCCGGTGATCGCCTCGGCGCCAGCCTGATGAAGGTGCTGCGCCAGCGGCTCGGCGACGGCGTCGAATTCTCCGGCGTCGGCGGCCGCGGCATGACACGCGAGGGGCTCGCCTCGCTGTTTCCGATCGAGGAGCTCTCGATCGTCGGCTTCGCGGCGGTGCTGAAGCAGCTGCCCAAGATCCTCCGCCTGATCCGCGGCACCGTCGATGCGATCGTTGCGGACCAGCCCGACGTGCTCGTCATCATCGACAGTCCCGATTTCACCCAGCGCGTGGCGAAGCGGGTTCACGCGCGCGATCCCGAGATTCCGATCGTGAACTACGTGGCACCGACCGTATGGGCGTGGCGCCCGGGCCGGGCGCGCGCGATGCGCGGCTACGTCGATCACGTGCTGGGCTTGCTGCCGTTCGAGCCGGAGGCGTTCCGAAGGCTCAATGGTCCGCCCTGCACCTATGTCGGCCATCCCCTGATCGAACAGCTCGCCAACCTGCGCCCCAATGCGGCAGAGCAGGCGCGCCGAGATGCCGACCCTCCCGTTCTGCTGGTGCTTCCTGGCAGCCGGCGCAGCGAGGTCGCTCGCCACATCGCCGTGTTCGGCGAGACATTGGCGCGGCTGCGCGCCCAAAACCTGGCCTTCGAAGCCGTGCTGCCCACCACGCCGCATCTCGAAGCCGCGGTGCGGGCTGGAGTCGCAAACTGGCCGCTCGTTCCGGAGATCATCACGGGCGAGGCCGAGAAGCGGGCAGCCTTCAGGCGCGCGCGCGCCGCGCTCGCCAAGTCCGGCACGGTGACCCTGGAGCTCGCGCTGTCCGGCGTGCCGATGGTGACGGCGTATCGCGTCGGCGAGATCGAGGCGTTCATTCTCCGGCGAGTCGTCAACGTGCAATCGGTCATTCTCGCCAATCTCGTGATCGGCGAGAACGTCATTCCGGAATTCCTTCAGGAAGCCTGCACCGCCGACAATCTCGCGCCCGTTCTCGCCGATCTCCTGGGCGACGGTCCGATACGTGCGCGCCAGGTCGAAGCGTTCGATCGCCTCGACGCGATCATGTCCACGGGCGCGGCCTCGCCGAGCGTGCGCGCGGCCGACATCGTGCTGGCAACGATGCGCAGCGGACGGCGCTGATCAGGCCTGAAGCGGCATCTTGAATTCGAAGGTCGCTCTGTCGCCGGTCGACGTGGCCTGGAGCGTGCCGCCATGCGCTCGCGCAATCTCGGAGGCGATGTAGAGTCCGAGCCCGAGACCATGCTGGCTCGGACGCTCGCCACGCATGTAGGGCTTGAACAGATTCTGCATCGCCTTGTCCGAGATCGGCGGTCCCTGATTGGTGACGGCGAGCACGAAACAGCCTTCGCTCGTTGTTGCGGAGACCTGGATCGGCTTGTCCTTGTCGCCGTAGGAGATGGCGTTGCCGAGCAGGTTCGAGAACAATTGTCCGATCTTGCTGCGGTCGCATTTGACCGGCTCCGCGATGTTGATCCGGGACTCGATCTCGTGATCGGGCCAGGCCAGACGGATCTCGGAGATGACCTGCTCGATCACCGGCGCCAGCGGTTGCCGCGCGTCGGGCTTGATCGTCAGGCCGCCGCCGAGGCGCCCCCGGGCGAAATCCATGATGTTGTCGACCAGTCCGGCCATGCGCATGACTGATTTCTGAATCATGGAAATGATCTCAGGCGCTCTGGCGCCGTCCTGGTTGCGCAGCAGCACGCGCATTCCGGCGTCGATCGAGGCCAGCGGATTGCGGAGGTCATGGCCGAGAACGCCGATGAATTGCTCTCTCAGCTCGGCGGTCCGGCGCTCGTCGAGCAGGTCAGCCTGGGTGATCTTCAGCCGTTCCTCGGTCGAAAACCTGCGCTTCTCGCTGAGGCCGAGGCTGGCCTGGCTGAGCGCGAAGCGCTGATGAAGCTCCAGCTGGGCCGCGATCAACTCCCCGAACAGCTGAAAGGTGCTGACGATCTCGGGCCGGTCCAGCTCGCGCGGCGCTGGATCGATCGCACACAGGGTGCCCCAGATGGTCCCGTCGGACAGGGTGATCGGAGCGGAGATATAGCTGCGAAAGCCGTAGAGCTTTGGCGTCGGGTGATCGCGAAACATGCGATCCGTCTCGACGTCACAGATGACGACAGCTTTGCCTCGCTCCCGGACCTCGCTGCAGATCGTCGTCTTGACGCGCAGCTCGCCGCCCTCTTTCAGGCCGAAATTGATGTCGTCGCGAACCGCACAACAGACCCATCGATCCGAGGTCACGCGCGCGACCGCAACGAATCCCATCCCGGTGATCCTGCTCACCGAGTCCAGAATTTTGGGAACGGCGTCGAGCTGCTGGACAGCGTCGACGTCCGGGTTGGGATTGGTCGTCATCGTATGCTCGAGCTGGTCCCCGATCCAGGATGCAAGTCGTGTCTTCGATTTGCACCGTTCAACGCATTCAGCCCCGGAACGTTCGCCGGAACAAAATGATCGTCGTGCGATTGAATGAGATTGGACAGGAGACAGAGTGTCCCGCGTTCGGCTCACAAGAAAAACAGTTCTGGTCGTTGAGGACGAGGGGCTGATCCGCGCCAACGCTGTCGACATGATCAGAGACCTCGGTTTCGAAGTCATCGAGGCAGCTGACGCCGATCAGGCCATTTCGCTTCTCGAACGATGTGACCGCATATCGGTGGTCTTCACGGACGTCCAAATGCCGGGGTCGATGGATGGCCTGCGGCTGGTCGCCGTCATCAGGGACCGCTGGCCTCCGGTCGCGCTCCTGGTGACGTCAGGTCAGGTGACCCCTTCGGAACTGCCGTCCGGCGCGCGCTTCCTTGCCAAGCCATACGGGGCCGAGCAGCTCAGGTCTCATCTCGAGGCGCTGGCCTGATGCACTCCCGGCCGATGCCGCGAGTCAGAAAGGTGCGACCTCACAAACGAAACGGCGCCGTCGGGATCGACGGCGCCGTTCGAAAGCGGAGTTGCGCTGCGCTCAGCCGCGCTTGTCCATCTCGACATAGTCGCGCGTCGCGACGCCGGTGTAGAGCTGGCGCGGACGGCCGATCTTCTGTTGCGGATCCTCGATCATCTCGCTCCACTGGCTGATCCAGCCGACGGTGCGGGCGACAGCGAACAGCACGGTGAACATCGACACCGGGAAGCCCATCGCCTTCAGGGTGATGCCCGAGTAGAAGTCGACGTTCGGATAGAGCTTGCGCTCGATGAAGTACTGATCGCTGAGCGCGATCTTCTCGAGCTCCATCGCGACCTTGAGCATCTGATCGTCGGCGTGGCCCGTCTCCTTGAGCACCGCGTGACACATCTTCTGCATGATCTTGGCGCGCGGGTCGTAGTTCTTGTAGACGCGATGGCCGAAGCCCATCAGGCGCACGTCGCTGTTCTTGTCCTTCACCTTGGCGATGAAGTCCGGAATCTTGTCGACGGTGCCGATCTCGGCCAGCATGTTCAGTGCCGCCTCGTTGGCGCCGCCATGCGCCGGACCCCACAGGCAGGCGATGCCGGCGGCGATGCACGCGAACGGGTTGGCGCCCGACGAGCCGGCGATGCGCACCGTCGAGGTCGAGGCGTTCTGCTCGTGATCGGCGTGCAGGATGAAGATCTTGTCGAGCGCGTCGGCGAGAACCGGGTTCGGCTTGTACTCCTCGCACGGCACGGCGAAGCACATGTGCAGGAAGTTCTCGGCGAACGAGAGCGAGTTCTTCGGATAAACGAAAGGCTGGCCGATGGTGTATTTGTAGGCCATCGCCGCCAGGGTCGGAATCTTCGCGATCATCCGCATCGACGCGATCATGCGCTGCTTCGGATCGTTGATGTCGGTGGAGTCGTGGTAGAACGCGGCGAGCGCGCCGACCGAAGCGACCATGACCGCCATCGGATGCGCGTCGCGGCGGAAGCCGTGGAAGAAGCGCGACATCTGCTCGTGCACCATCGTGTGGTGGGTCACGCGATAGTCGAAATCCTGCTTCTGGGCCTTGGTGGGAAGCTCCCCGTACAGCAGCAGATAGCAGGTCTCCAGGAAGTCGCCCTTCTCGGCGAGCTGCTCGATCGGATATCCGCGGTATTCCAGGACGCCGGCATCGCCGTCGATATAGGTGATCTTGGACTGGCAGCTGCCGGTCGAGGTGAAGCCGGGGTCATAGGTGAACATCCCGGTCTGGGCGTAGAGCTTGCCGATGTCGATGACGTCGGGACCCACGGTGCCGCTCAGGATCGGAAGATCGAAATTCTTGTTGCCGACGGTGAGGGTCGCGGTCTTGCTTGCGGATTTTGCGTCCATCGTTTGTCCCCGATGAGATCGTTAGGCTTGGCCCTTGTTCTTTTTGAGAGATGGCAGGGCAGGTGGACTTTATCCAGTGCGGTGGCTTTGACATTCGCGTCACTGTCGCTGCCAACAGCTTAAGCGAAGGTCAAATCCGAAACCGTACTGGAATCTTATACTTACTAGTGTCCTTCGGCCCTAACATCCGTCAACGAGCCCGCCGCAACGTGTGAAGGATGTTCGAGCCGGGAAAACCAGTGGGTGCCGCGCAAATGCGTATCGTATTGCCCTGTGCGCTGCAAGATGGGGGGCCATGAGACCTTATGAGGTGGTCTGGTCCTCCAGACGGCCCAAGGATTCATCACGCCCCAGGATCGCCAGAACGTCGAAAATACCGGGTGAGGTGGTTCGGCCGGTGAGCGCCGCGCGCAGCGGCTGCGCCACCGCGCCCAGCTTGAGATTGTTGGCTTCAGCAAACGCACGCAGCGCGGCTTCCGTGGCCGGTCCGCTCCAGGACTCGACAGCGGCCAGCGCGTCACGCAGCCGGCCGATCAAGGCGCGGCTGTCCGGCGTCAGCAGGGCGGCGGCCTTGGCGTCGACCGGAAGCGGCCGGTCGGCAAAGATGAAGGCGGCGCCGTCGATCAGCTCCAAGAGCGTCTTGGCGCGCTCCTTCAGGCTCGGCATCGCCAAAGTGAGCTGCGCGCGCGTGGCGTCGTTGAGCTTGGCCTTGAGAGCCGCGCCGTTCGGCACGTAATTCAGCACGTCCTCGAACTGGCGCACCAGCGCCGCGTCGTCGCTGTGGCGGATGTAGTGGCCGTTGAGATTTTCCAGCTTGGCAAAGTCGAACCGCGCCGCCGAGCGGCCGATCGCCGGCAGGTCGAACGCCTTGATCATCTCCTCGGTGGAGAAGATCTCCTGGTCGCCATGGCTCCAGCCGAGCCGCACCAGGTAATTGCGCAGTGCCGACGGCAGATATCCCATCGCACGGTAGGCGTCGACGCCGAGCGCGCCGTGGCGCTTCGACAGCTTCGAGCCGTCGGGCCCGTGAATCAGCGGGATGTGCGACATCGACGGCACCATCCAGCCGAGCGCATCGTAGATCTGCTTCTGGCGCGCGGCGTTGATCAGATGGTCGTCGCCGCGGATGACGTGGGTGACGCCCATGTCGTGGTCGTCGACGACGACCGCCAGCATGTAGGTCGGATTGCCATCGCCTCGCAGCAGCACGAGGTCGTCGAGGTTCTCGTTCTGCCAGACCACGCGGCCCTGAACCTGATCCTCGATCACGGTCTCGCCGGTCAGCGGCGCGCGCAGCCGGATCGTCGGCTTGACGCCTTCGGGCGCCTCCTTGGGATCGCGGTCGCGCCACATGCCGTCGTAGAGCCGGGTGCGGCCTTCCGCGCGCGCCTTCTCGCGCATCGCGGCCAGCTCCTCGGCGGTGGCATAGCAGCGATACGCCATGCCGCTGGCCAGCAGTTGCTCGGCGACCTCGCGATGGCGCGCGGCGCGGCTATATTGGTAGATGACCTCGCCGTCCCAATCGAGCTCGAGCCATTTCAGGCCGTCGAGGATGGCGTCGATCGCTGCACTGGTCGAGCGCTCGCGGTCGGTGTCCTCGATCCTGAGCAGCATCTTGCCGCCGCGGCCGCGCGCATACAGCCAGTTGAACAGGGCCGTCCGGGCGCCTCCGATGTGGAGAAAGCCGGTCGGGGAGGGGGCAAAGCGCGTGACGATCGGGATGGTCATGGGCGGCAGCACGAAATCCAGGCAGGGGCTCAAGAGGGCGGGGGGTGTATAGCAGGCCTATCGCATAACTAAAGCCTTCCTTGGGGGAAGCGGATTTGGCAGATAGGCTGCCAAATTCCGGAGCAGGATATTCTTGATGACCACGACGACAGACACGGCGGCGACGGCAGAGGCAGGGCGCGACTTCATCCGCGACATCGTCCAGGCCGATCTCGACAGCGGCAGGCACAAGACGGTCGTCACCCGGTTCCCGCCGGAGCCGAACGGCTACCTGCATATCGGCCATGCCAAGTCGATCGGCCTCAACTTCGGCATTGCCCAGGAATTCGGCGGTCGCTGCAATCTGCGCTTCGACGACACCAATCCGACCAAGGAAGAGCAGGAATATATCGATTCCATCCAGGCCGACGTGCGCTGGCTCGGCTATGACTGGGGCGACAACCTGTTCTTCGCTTCGGATTATTTCGAGCGGCTCTACGATTGGGCGGAAGGGCTGATCAAGGCCGGGCTCGCCTATGTCGACGACCAGTCGCAGGAGGAAATCCGCCTGTCGCGCGGCACGCTCACCGAGCCCGGCAGGAACAGCCCGTTCCGCGACCGTTCGGTCGAGGAGAATCTCGACCTGTTCCGGCGCATGAAGGCCGGCGAATTCCCGAACGGCGCGCGCGTGCTGCGCGCCAAGATCGACATGGCCGCCGGCAACATCAACCTGCGCGACCCCGTGCTGTACCGGATCCTGCACGCCCACCACCCGCGCACCGGCGACGCCTGGAAGATCTATCCGAGCTATGACTACGCGCACGGGCAGTCCGACGCGATCGAGGGCGTGACGCACTCGATCTGCACGCTCGAGTTCGAGGATCACCGTCCCCTCTACGACTGGTTCCTGGACAAGCTGCCGGTGCCGTCGCATCCGCACCAGTACGAGTTCGCGCGCCTCAATCTCACCTATACTCTGCTATCCAAGCGCGTGCTGACGCGGCTGGTGCAGGACGGCCATGTCGCCGGCTGGAACGATCCCCGCATGCCGACCATCGCCGGCCTGAAGCGGCGCGGCGTGCCGCCGGCGGCGGTGCGCGAGTTCATCAAGCGCATCGGCATCGCCAAGGCGAACAGCATCGTCGATGTCGGCATGCTCGAATTCTGCATCCGCGAGGAGCTGAATCGCACGGCGCTGCGCCGGATGGCGGTGCTGCGGCCGCTGAAGGTGGTGATCGAGAACTATCCGGAAGGCCAGGTCGAGGAGCTCGAGGCGATCAACCATCCCGACGATCCCGCAGCCGGCACGCGCAGGATTGCGTTCGGCCGAGAGCTCTATATCGAGCAGGACGACTTCATGGAGAATCCGCCGAAGAAGTTCTTCCGTCTGTCGCCGGGCAACGAGGTGCGGCTACGCTACGCCTATTTCATCAAGTGCCGCGACGTCATCAAGAACGACGCCGGCGAGATCGTCGAGCTGCGCTGTACCTATGATCCGGCGACCAAGGGCGGCAACGCGCCGGACGGACGCAAGGTCAAGGCAACGATGCACTGGCTCTCCGCTGCGCAGTCGCTGACAGCCGAGATCCGCCTCTACAATCAGCTGTTCGCCAATCCGAGCCCCAATGCGGCCGACTTCACCGCCGATCTCAATCCCAACTCGCTCGAGGTCCTGACCGACGCGCGCATCGAGCCGGCGATCGCCGCGAGCAATTCCGACGCGCCGATGCAGTTCGAGCGCCAGGGCTACTTCGTGCGCGACCCGGATTCGACGCCCGACAAGCTCGTGTTCAACCGCACCATCGGCCTGCGCGACACCTTCGCCAAGGAAGTCGCGAAGGGGTGAGGCAAGCGGAGACCGCGGGACGCGTGTGGCTCAGCTGATCGCGTCCTGCCCGGCCTCGGTCAGCGTCGGCACGCCGTCGGTGAGTTCGACGAGGCCGCGCTCGGTGAGCAGCGAAAGATCTTCGTCGGCGACAGGGGACAGCGTCAGCCGGTGGGCCTTGATGTCCCGGAGAGTCCAGCGCAGGTGGATCGCCTTCTCGAGCGCGAGGTCGGCGAAGGGGTCTTCAGGGTCGTGGGCGTCCATCCCCTAAAAAGCACGTGCGGTGCAAAAAGTTCCCGCACAGCGGCCTTGCAGATTTTCAGGATTCCCGTTCCGTTCTGCTAGGCGCGCTCGCGCAGCTTTCGGTAGCCTTTCCGCCCGTCGGGTAACGGGTGGTGCAGGGAATGGCGGAGCCGGTCAGGCCGCCAGGAGGGCGTCGCGGGATCGCGGGCGTGATGGCCGATGTCTGGCCGCCGCGCGGTGCATTGGCCGGCGGCTGGTCCGCGATCGGGTCCGGCGCGTCGTCGGCGTTCGCCGCTCGCCTGAAGAGCTGGGCGGCCGAGGAGGCGGGGGCGGGCCGGCTGCTGCCCTGGGTGCCGGTGGCGTTCGGGGCCGGCATCGCGCTGTACTTCACCGCCGATCACGAGCCGGTGCTCTGGATTGCCGCCACCACCGCGGCGCTGCTCGGCATCGTCGCCATCATGATGCGGCGGCATCGGCTGTTTCCGGTTGCCGTGATGATCGCGGCGGCGGCGTGCGGCTTCGCCGCGGCGACCGTCAAGACCGCGCGCGTCGCGCATCCGGTGCTGGCGCGGCCGTTGTATTCGGTGGCGCTGTCCGGCTTCGTCGAGGCGCGCGACATCCGCGAGCGCAGCGACCGCATCGTGCTGCGGGTGACGTCGATGGAGAGCCCGCGCAACGCCGTCACCATCGCGCGTGTCAGGCTCGCGGTGCGCAAGGGCGCGGCGCCCGAGGTCGGCAGCTTCGTGCAGCTCAAGGCGCGGCTGCTGCCGCCGATGGCCCCGGTGCGGCCCGGATCCTACGACTTCGCGCGCGACATGTTCTTCCAGAGCATCGGCGCATCCGGCTTCGTGATGGGCGCGATCACGACGGCGACGCCGCCGCAGGCCGCCGGCTTCGGCCTGGGCTATGCGGCGGCCATGCAGGGTCTGCGCGACGCGATCGACGCACGCATCCGCGGCCGCCTGTCGGGCGACGAACGCGCCATCGCCACCGCGCTGCTGACCGGCCGGCGCGACGCCATCACGCCCGATGTCAACGACGCGATGTTCGTCTCCGGTCTCGGCCACGTGCTGTCGATCTCCGGCTATCACATGGCGGTCGTCGCCGGTGTCGTGTTCTTCGCCGTGCGCGCGCTGCTGGCGCTGATCCCCGGCCTCACCATCAGCCACCCGATCAAGAAATGGGCGGCGGCCGCAGCGCTGGTCGCGGCGGCGTTCTATCTGTTGCTCTCAGGCGCGGAGGTCGCGACCCAAAGGTCGTTCTTCATGACGGCCGTGGTGCTGATCGCGGTCATGGTCGACCGCCGCGCCGTCACCTTCCGTACGCTCGCGGTCGCCGCGATGATCGTGCTGGTCGCAGCTCCCGAAGCGCTGGTGCATCCGAGCTTCCAGATGTCGTTCGCGGCGACGCTCGGCCTGGTCGCGCTGGTGCAGTTCGGGCTGCCCAGACTGTTTGCGACGCCGGACAGCTCCACGACGCAGCGCATCGCGCTGTGGGGCGGCCGCGAGCTTGCGATGCTGTTGCTGGCCTCGCTGATCGCGGGGCTCGCGACCACGCCCTATGCCGCCTTCCATTTCCATCGCGTCACGCCCTATGGCGTGCTCGCGAATCTCGCGGCGATGCCGGTCGTCTCGGCGCTGGTGATGCCGGCCGGCCTGATGGGCCTCTTGGCGGCGCCGTTCGGGCTCGACGGTCCCTGGTGGACGCTGATGGGCCTCGGCATCGACTGGATGATCGCGGTGACGCGCTGGGTGGCGGCGCTGCCCGGCGCGGTCGGGCGCATCCCGGCCTTCGGCATCGGTCCACTGATCCTGGCCAGCCTCGGTGTCATCCTGATCGGCCTGCTGCGCACACCGCTGCGCTGGTCGGGCGCCGTGGGGCTCGTGGTGGCCACCGCGTGGGCCGCCGCGACGCCGCTGCCCGACGTGCTGATCGCCAGCGATGGGCGCGCGGTGGCGGTGCGCGGCCGTGACGGGCGCCTGCATGTGATGCGCACCGGCAAGGACGTGTTCGCCACCAAGGAGTGGCTCGCGGCCGACGCCGATGCCCGGCTGCCGGCGGATTCATCGCTCGCCGATGGTGTCTCCTGCGACGAGGCGGGCTGCGTGGTCGCAATGGCCGACGGCCGATTCGCCGCCCTGACCCTGCGCGCCGAGGCGCTCGCGGATGATTGCGCCCGTGCCGCGCTCATCGTCACCGCGCGCGCCGCGCCGTCATCCTGCGCGGCGGCCGTCATCGATCGCGAGCGGCTGCGGCAGCAGGGCGCCTTGATGCTGGTGCAGCGGGGCAGGAGCTTCGCCGTCACGCCGGCGCGCGCCGGCGGCACCGACCGCCCATGGTGGCCGGCGCCCGCCGAGGCCGGCGAGTTCGACACGACGCTGACGCCGCGCGCGCCGGCCGCGCGGCCTCAGGATGCGACGCCGCCGGAGACGGAGCAGGGCGAGGAAGACTGAGTGCCGGGCAGCTCGAGCGTGCCGAGATGATACTCGGTGTCGCCAGGTCCATGTTGCCAAGTCCATCAAACAGCGAGGGGCTTTCGGCCAGCGTGAACGCAGCGCGCGGATAGCGTTGCCAGATGGCGATGTCGTCAGCCGTGACTGTCAGCCATCCGAACACAAGCATATCGCAGCCGGGCTCGGTGATCCCGGCGGCCTTGTTCCAATCGATCTTGTTGACCACGGCGGCAGGCTCCCCCGGCACATCAATTCCGGCCGAGGGATGTCGTTCCTATCCGATGCGATGCCGGGGCGTGAGGTTCGCCCGAGAGGACTTTGCGCTTGCAGAACCCAAATCTCCCACGGTCGAAAGCTCGCTCACGACCGAGAGAAATGCCGATGCGGAGACCCCTCAGGTGATGCTGATGCGGCGAATCGGTGTGGCCTGCGAAGTCGGCACGTCCTCGGCGATGTCCGGGCGTCGCTCCGCCGGCTGCTTGCTGACCGGCAATTGCAGCACGGTGACGCGCTGACCCTCGCAGAGCTGGGTCACCAGCACGTGGCGGCCATCGGCGAATTCGATCGCGTCGTGATGGCGATCGGGAATGTGAGTCTCGATGCTGTTGAACTTTGCGACGCGCTCGCGGATCGTCCGGGTCCAGAGCCAGCGGCTGTCGTAGCGGACGTCCTCGGCGAAGGCCAACTCGGTGCCGGGCAGCATGCAGACTGCGACGGTCGGCTCGCTCTCCAGCGCGAAGCCGCGGGTGGCGGTGCCACGGAAGGTCATCGAGATCAACGTCTCGCCGACCTTGGCGGGACGGGACGCAACCGCATGGAGGCTGTAGTCACACATCGGATCGCTCCTCGTTGAGAGATAGCCGACCCACGCTCCCCCCGGACAGGCGCAGGCCTCTATCAGAGTGGACATCGATGGTGATGTTAGCGCGCGCTTCGCGGCAATTCTGCGCTGATCTGCATCGCGTGTGCCCGCGGCCGATCACAAGCGTTTGAGCATGCCGCGCTGCACATCATGAGGTGCATTCGCGCGTGACGTATTTTGCTGGGCAGCCTCCGATCGGCGGCGAAAGCGCGTGCGCCCGCCGCCCATCGACCGATCCCATTCGCGATCAGTACTTGCGGTACAGCCCGACCAGCTTGCCTTGGATCTTCACCCGGTTCGGCGGCAGGATGCGTACCTCGTAGGCGGTGTTGGCCGGCTCCAGCGCGATCGATGCGCCGCGGCGGCGGAAGCGCTTCAACGTCGCTTCCTCATCGTCGATCAGCGCCACCACGATGTCGCCGGTGTCGGCGGTCTCGTTGCGTTGGATCAGCGCCATGTCGCCGTCGAGGATGCCGGCATCGACCATGGAGTCGCCGCGCACCTCAAGCGCATAGTGATCGCCGTTGCCGAGCATGTCGGCAGGCACGCTGATGGTGTGGCTGCGCGTCTGCAGCGCCTCGATCGGAGTACCGGCGGCGATGCGGCCCATCACCGGCACTGCGACGGGGCGCTCGCCATCGTCCAGCGCGGGAGTGCTGGTGCGCACCTTGCCGAGATTGCCCTCGATCACCGATGGGGTGAAGCCGCGGCGGTTGTTGGCGGCCTGTGACAGCTCGGGCAGCTTGATCACCTCGATCGCGCGGGCGCGGTTGGGCAGCCGGCGGATGAAGCCGCGCTCCTCGAGCGCCGTGATCAAGCGATGAATGCCGGACTTCGAGCGCAGATCGAGCGCATCCTTCATCTCGTCGAAGGACGGCGGCACGCCGGCTTCCTTGAGCCGCTCGTTGATGAACCGCAGAAGTTCGTACTGTTTGCGCGTCAGCATCTCGACCTGGTCCCCGGTTTGTTGTCGTCCGAGTCCAGGAGCTGCGCCTCGCGCACAAACCGGCTGAGAGCGCCCTGGAGTCGGACCGTCATCGCGTCGCCCGCAACATACTAAAAACAAATCATGAACGGACACTATATGTTCGATGTGTGTTCCGCAATCCTAAAAATATGATGAACAGACCGGGCTTTACCGGGGAAGCGGCTCAGTTCGGCAGGCGCAGGATCTCGCACGGGCTGCCCGCAGGCGCCTTCGGCGCAAACGCCGGCCGGATCACCACCGCCTGCGAGAGCGCGAGATTGCCGAGCAGCGACGAATCCTGCTGGCTCACCGGGGTGGCGACCAGCGTGCCGTCGGCGCGCTCTTCGAGCCGCGCCCGCAGATAGTCCTCGCGCGAATCGTTCGGCCCGAGCTCGCGGCCGAGCAGGGCGGTCTCGCGCGGCATCACGGCCTCGTCGCGGCCGAGCAGCCGCCGAATCAGCGGCACCAGGAACAGGATGGCGCAGACATAGGACGACACCGGATTGCCGGGCAGTCCGATCACCCTGATGTCGCCGAGCCGTCCGTGCATCATCGGCTTGCCCGGCCGCATCGCGATCTTCCAGAACGCCATCTCGACGCCCTCGGCTTCGAGCGCCTGCTTGACCAGGTCGTGATCGCCGACCGAGGCGCCGCCGGTCGTGATCAGGATGTCGGCCTTGGCCTCGCGGGCCCGGCGGATGCCGGCGATAGTCGCCTGCATCGTATCCGCGGCGATGCCCAGATCGATCGGTGTCCCGCCCTCGTTGCGCACCAGCGCCCGCAAGGCGTAGCCGTTGGAATAGACGATCTGGCCCGGGCCGGGCGTCGAGCCCGGCATCACCAGCTCGTCGCCGGTGGCGAGCAGCGCCACCTTCGGCCGGCGCCGCACCGGCAGCGCCGGATGATTCATGCTGGCCGCCAGCGACAGGTCGCGGTCGCTGAGCCGGCGCCCGGACTTCAGCAGCACCATGCCCTGGTGAAAGTCGACGCCCGCCGGCCGGATATGCCGGCCCTTGATCGCGGCCTCGGTGATCACGACGTGGCCGTCTTCGGCGATCGTGTCCTCCTGGATCACCACCGCGTCCGCGCCCTCCGGAACAACGCCACCGGTGAAGATCCGTGCCGCCTCGCCGGGTCCAACCACGCGATCGAACGGCCGCCCTGCCGCGACCTCGCCGATGACCTTCAGCCGCGCCTTGGCCTGGGCGGCGTCCACCGCGCGCACGGCATAGCCGTCCATCGCCGACATCGCCTCGGGCGGCTGCGTCCGCAGCGCCGCGAGGTCCCGCGCCAGGATGCGGTGAAACGCCTCGTCCAGCCCGACCTGCTCCTCGGCCAGCGGCTCGGCGCCGGCGAGCACCGCGGACAACGCATCGGAGACCGGCATCAGGGCCATGAGAGTTCCTTCGGACGGGGACGGCAGATCGAATGAATCGCCTTCTAACCGAACGCGCACGGCGCGGCCAAGGGCCTAGGCCGCTCCCCGCGTTCTGACCGTCTGCGGTGGGCCGTTTCCGGCCGCTGCCTCACGATCGCGCGAGAAAGTCTGCAATCAACCGCGTGACCTCCTGCGGACGTTCCAGGCTCGGCAGGTGCGCCGTTCCGGCCAGCTCATGTCCTGACCCGTTCGGCATTGTTGCGGCGAGCAGCCTGCTTCGCTGCTGGATGTGAGGAAAGTCCAAGTCCCCCCAGATGACGAGCGATGGCGCGACGATCTCCGCGAGGCGCGGGAAGGCTGGTGCCATATCGAGAGTCGCGCCGGTTGGCGGCGCGCGGAGTGCGGCGGCGTTCTTCTTCAGGAACGTCTCGCGTGGCTCGCCGGAGATGCGTCCCTCGCGCTGCAAGGGACCGTCGACCCACAGATGCGCCTTGATAGCGCTGACCCGATCCCAATCCTGTGCGGCCTCCTTGCGAGCAGGCAATCAGCGCCGCCGGCCGCCCCGGCGCGAGCGCGTCGACGACGGCGAGCAGGTCCTCGACCGGAGAATGAGCTTCCTCATAGGCGACCGTCTCACCAAATCCGCGCCGGTCATAGGCGATCGTCATATGCGTTGCCGCGACGCCCTCGATCTGCGCGCGCCACATGGACGAGCATTGGACCGTGGACCAGCCGATCTACGATCCCAGCACGATCGACTGCCCGGTTCTCGTGCTCGCGGCGGAATGGGACGTGGATGTCCGCTTCGGGATGGCGCACGACCTGTTCGTTCGCCTCGGGAGCGCGCCGTACAAGCGCCTGGTCGAGATCGGGCAGGGCACGCACATGGTCCTGATGGAGCGGAATCGACGGCAGGCGTTCGACGCGGTGATCGGATTTCTGGACGAGCGCGTCGTGCCGGCGCGTTGATCGTCGCGCGGACGGCCTGCACCGCGTCAGAGCGGATGCCGAATCCAGACATTCGGCTCGACATAGGCGGCATGGTCGTGCTCGACCGACGCCAGCACGGGGACGAGAGCAGCGGGGCACCTCGATCTCACCCGAGCTATCGAAGGTCACGCCGGTCCATTGCGACCACTCGGCGAGCGAGCCGACGATGGTCATCGAGCACGGCGCGATCTTGACGATCTCGCCGCCGATGCCGATGTGCTTAGGCGCCGGCTCGTCTGCGACCAGCGGATGTGGCGGGAGACGGGCCGGATGGTGCCGTTGCCGGCCGTCGCATTTAGGATTCGCTTTTTCGGAAAAAGCTGCTATGCTGATTTGGTCCCGTGCTCGACAGGAGGGGCGCTTCGCGATCGTCACGGACGTGGAGCGCGGGATGCGGTGGCCGCGACGTGTCGCAGCGTGCTCTGATGGCGCGCGGACGAACGGCATGGCGCGGACGTGAAGTCGCGTGGTCCTGGCATCCCGACGCTGATGCCAAGCCGGCGGGTGCTGATGATCCCGTCGGCGACGGTGGCCAACAAGCCGAGCACCGGGGAGATCGCGTATAAGCGTGAAGACCATCGCGCAGGGAATGCCGGATGTCGGCTGGACCTGTGGTGACTGCCGCCTGCTTTTTTTCTGCAGGCGGGCCATGGGTTGCGGCCTGCAGCCCGGCATTCCCTGCGCCCTCCGATTGGAGGAGGGTGAAATGAGAGCAGCAAAGCTCGGGCACATCGTGCCGCGAGAACAATTTTGCACGAGTGGGCACCGTCATTGCGAGCGCAGCCCTTCAGAACGTCACGCCGCTGGCCATGACGCACCCTTGCGCGACGCGATCAGATCCCGAGCGCCTCCAGCGCCGCGGCGATGTCGGCCGTCGAGCGCACCAGCACCGCCTGCAGCCCGCTCGTCCGCGCGCCGTCGATGTTTTCAGCGAGATCGTCGAAGAAAACGATCCGCTCGGCCGGCACGCCGATCGCCTGCACGACGTGATCATACGCCTCGGCATCCGGCTTTCGCAGGCCGATCGACGACGACAGGAAGATCTCGCGAAAGTGACCGAGCAAGTCGGCATAGCGCGGCGAGAAGTGATCGATGTGCGGCTGGTTGGTGTTGGAGAAGGCATAGAGCGGCAGTCTCGAAGCCGCGCGTGCGAGCAGCGGGGCGATGCCCGGCATCGGGCCGACGAAGATCGCGTTCCAGCCCTCGAGAAACTGCGCGTCGGTGATGTCGATGCCGAGCTGCCGGCGCAGGTTGGCGAAGAACGCGGCATCGGAGACGGTGCCGCGCTCGTGCCCGTGATAGATCTCGTCGCGCACGAAGCGCGCGGCGATGCGCTCCGGCGGACAGCCGGCATGCGCTGCCCAGCGCGAGACCACCTGGACGAAATCGATGTCGATGACGACGCGGCCGAGGTCGAACAGCAGCGCGTCGGCGACGCCGGGGCGGAGAGCGGAGGCGGGCATGGGGCGGGTCGACGATGCCTTGCGTGGGACGGAAGCGGCGCCTCCTCAATAACGGTAGGGCTCGATGTCGACCAGCGGAAACGCGCTGACCACGCTGGGCAGGTTGGTGGCGGCCGCCGGATGCAGATAGGACGCGTTCAGCTCCGCGAACGAGGTGACGCCGAGCAGGCCGAGCGTGCGGATCACCTCGTCCTCCAGCAGCTCGAGCATGCGCAGGATGCCGTCCTCGCCTGCGGCCGCCAGCGCCCAGCATTGCAGCCGGCCAATGCCGACGAGATCGGCGCCGGCCGCAATCGCCTTGACGATGTCGGTGCCGCGGCAGAAGCCGCCGTCGACCATGATCCTGGCCCGGCCCTTCACCGCCGCGACGATCTCCGGCAGCACGTGCATCGCGCCGCGGCCATGATCGAGCTGGCGGCCGCCATGGTTCGAGACGTAGATCCAGTCGACGCCGTGATCGACGGCGATCTGTGCGTCCTCGGCGGTCGCGATGCCCTTGATGATCAGCGGCAGCTTGAACTTGTCCTTGATCAGCTTGACGGTATGCCAGCTCAGCGCCTTCTGATGATCGCCGCCGGTCGCGCGCAGCCGGCTTTCGCGCACGTAGCGCTTGGCGATGTCGCGCTCGCGCCGGCTGTAATGGGCGGTGTCGACGGTGAGGCAGAACGCCGTGTATGTGTTGGCGATGGCGCGGCTCACATAGTCCTCGACGAAGGCGTCGTCACCGCGGACATAGAGCTGGAAGATGCGCAGCGCGTCGGGAGCGGCCTGGGCGGTTTTCTCCAGCCCGGGCTCGGACACCGAGCTCAGCATGTGCGCGACCCCGAACCGGCCCGCTCCACGGGCCACGCTGGCGGCGCCTGCCGGATCGAAGATTTCGAGCGCACCGACCGGGGCCATGACCACCGGCAGGCGGAGCCTGCGGCCGAAAGTTTCGACCGAGGCATCGACCCTGGAGACGTCGCGCAGCACGCGCGGACGGAATGCGATCTCGTCGAGCGCCATCCGGTTCCGGCGCAGCGTCGTCTCGGTCTCGGCCCCGCCGATGATGTAGTCCCAGGCATTCTGGTTGAGCTGGGCTCGCGCCTTGCGGATGAACTCGTGAAGGTTCTGGAACTTCTCGTCGCTCGAACCGAGCTCGACGTTCCTCCACCCGGCCTCGATCGGGGTCCGTTGGTTCATGGTTGCCTCCCAGCGACTGTCCTGTTTGCGGTTTTGCCGCGGAGCATTGCCCATCGAGCGGTCCGGGTGCAAGGCATTCCGAACTGGAGTTCGCCGCCGCGCGCGGGGGCGCCGCCGCAGGCGCAGGCCATCAATCGCGTCGCTGCACACGGCTCGTCGAATTGTGATGACAGGTGCCGTGAAAGACCGGATATGTGCAGCCGGGCCCTGGAGGACGACAGGCGCAGCCCTGATCTTGATTTCAGCCTGCGAACGTCCATTTCGGATACGGCGCCGGCGGTCGGGCTCCGGTACGGCGGCGCAATATCGGCCTTGAAGAAACCGGAAATGTGGTGTGAGTTCGCAACACAAATCGCGCCGGCGATGCGTGCGGACCCTTTAGATCGGCCGGCCATCCAACAAACGCTCGGGAAGCAAACAATGCGGAAAAACTGGCTGTTCTTGGCGGGCACGATGACCGGCGTCGGTCTGACCCTGATGGTGACGGGTCCCGACGGCGCGCAACTCGTGGCCAAGGCCAAGGCCGCGGCCGGCATGGCCGACACCTATTCGCAGCTCAATCTGTTCGGTGCGGTGTTCGAGCGTGTCCGCGCCGACTATGTCGAGAAGCCCAGCGATCCCGCGCTGATCGAAGGCGCCATCAACGGCATGGTGTCGTCGCTCGATCCGCACTCGCGCTACATGAACGACAAGTCCTGGCGCGACATGCAGGAGACGACGTCCGGTGAGTTCGGCGGACTCGGCCTCGAGGTCACCATGGAGGAGGGCCTGGTCAAGGTCGTCGCGCCGATCGATGACACGCCCGCGTCCAAGGCCGGCATTCTCTCCGGCGATCTCATCGCCAAGATCGACGGCGAAGCCGTGCAGGGACTGACGCTCGAGCAGGCCGTCGCCAAGATGAAGGGCGGCGTCAACACCAAGACCAAGCTCACCATCATGCGCAAGGGCAAGGAATCACCGCTCGACGTCACGCTGACGCGCGAGATCATCAAGGTGCGCCCGGTGCGCTATCACACCGAAGGCGGCGACATCGGCTATATCCGCATCACATCGTTCAACGAGCAGACCACCGAGAGTCTGCGCAAGGCGGTCGCCAGCATCTCCAAGGAGATCCCGCAGGAGAAGCTCGCCGGCTACGTGGTCGACCTGCGCAACAATCCGGGCGGGCTGCTCGATCAGGCCGTGTCGGTCTCCAGCACATTCCTGCCGCGGGGCGAGGTGGTCTCCACCCGCGGCCGCAATCCGGAGGAGACGCAGCGCTTCACTGCGCGCGGCGGCGACCTCACCAAGGGCAAGCCGCTGGTGGTGCTGATCAATGGCGGCTCGGCCTCGGCGTCGGAGATCGTGGCCGGCGCGCTGCACGATCACAAGCGTGCGACCCTGGTCGGCACGCGCTCGTTCGGCAAGGGCTCGGTGCAGACCATCATTCCGCTCGGCGCCGGCAACGGCGCGCTGGCGCTGACCACGGCGCGCTACTACACGCCGTCGGGCCGCTCGATCCAGGCGCAGGGCATCGCACCGGACATCGAGGTGAAGCAGGACGTGCCGGACGAACTGAAGGATCGCGGCGATCTCAAGGGTGAGGCCGGCATGCGCGGCCATCTCTCGGCGCCCGACGGCACCGAGCAGACCGGCTCGCAGTCCTACGTTCCGCCGGACGAGAAGGACGACAAGGCGCTGCACGCCGCATTCAACGTGCTGCGGGGCGTCACGGTGAACGCCGACGTCCGCGCCAAGGCGGCCGTGCCGAACTGATCTGCGAAGCGGGGCGGGTGTGCGGCTTGCGACGCGCGATGCTCACACCCGACGGGGCGGCCCTGAGGCCGTCCCGCCGTGGTTTTCGACCAGCGTGTACAGGCGAACACGGAGTATGTCCGTCTGTGTCCCGTAGATCATGGCGGAGCCGTGGACTTCAAGGCACGACCGGTCGGCAGGGTTTGAATCTGGCTTGCGGAAAAGCCTCAAATTGCAACGGTATTTATCGGTTCGGAACCGGCTCAGGCGGCGTCCGAGCGCGAACGGCGGCCGGATGAGGGATTGGCGCGCTGCGCGGCGAACAATTGCCGCACGTCGGCTGCGGGCTTCGGAGGGCTGAACAGATAGCCCTGCATCTCCGAGCAGCCGAGCCGCTTCAGCAGCTGCCGCTGCGCCTCGGTCTCGACGCCCTCGGCGGTCGTCGACATCTTGCGGATGGCGGCGATGTTGACCACGGCCTGGACGATCGCCGCGGAACCCTCGCTCTCCGTGATGTCCTTGACGAAACAGCGGTCGATCTTGATCTTGTCGAACGGAATGCGCTGGAGATAGCTGAGGCTCGAATAGCCGGTGCCGAAATCGTCGAGCGCGATGCGGACGCCGAGCGCGCGCAACTGGTGCAGGGTGTCGAGCGCGTCGTCGTCGCGGATCAGCACCGCTTCGGTGATCTCGAGCTCCAGCCGATGCGGCGGCAGGCCGGAGGTCGCAAGTGCATTGGCGACCTTGAGCGCCAGGGTGCCGCTCTTGAACTGCACCGGCGAGACGTTGACGGCGAGCCGGATGTCGTCCGGCCAGCTCACCGCCTCGGTGCAGGCGACCTGGAGGACGCGTTCGCCGAGCAGGTTGATGAGGCCGGTGTCCTCGGCGATCGGAATGAACTCGGCCGGCGAGACGGCGCCGCGGGTCGGATGCCTCCAGCGCACCAGCGCCTCGCAACCGACGATGCGGTCGTCCTGCAGGCTCAGACAAGGCTGGTAGTAGACCTCGAGTCGATCGTCGGCCATGGCCTGGCGCAGGTCGACCTCGAGCTGGTGGCGCGCCTTGATCTGGGCGTCCATCTCGGGCTCGAAGAAGCGCCAGGTGCGGCGTCCCGCGGCCTTGGCGGCGTACATCGCCAGATCGGCGTTCTTCATGATCTGGTCGAGATCGGTGCCGTGCTCGGGGATCAACGCCACGCCGATCGAGGCGTCGGCGGTGAGCTGATGGCCGAGGCAGTCACGCGGAGCGCGGATCGCGCCGAGAATATCCTCGATCAGCTGTTCGACATCCTCCCGGTTGCGGATCGCCGTCTGGACCACGGCGAACTCGTCGCCGCCAAGGCGGGCGACGAACCCCGCGGTGCCGACACAGGCGCTCAGGCTCGCCGCGACGGATTTCAACAGCTCGTCGCCGATGAGGTGGCCGAGCGAATCGTTGACGCCTTTGAACTCGTCGATGTCGATGTAGTGCAGCGCGAGGCGCCGGCCTTGGGGGACGCCGATCAGCTCCTCCTTGAGGCGTTCGTGGAACAGGGTGCGGTTCGGCAGATCCGTCAGGGCGTCGTAGTGCGCCAGATGCGTGATCTGCTCCTCGGACCGTTTGCGCTCGGTAATGTCCTCGTGGGTGGCGAGCCAGCCGCCGCCCGCGATCGGCTCGTTGACGATCTGGATCCAGCGACCGTCCGTGGTCTCGATGATCTGCGAGGTCTTGCGGCCGATGTCGCGCAGCACCGCATCGGCATATTCGACGTCGTCGCCCGCCAGCGAGCCGGTGGCCTTGCGGTGCGCGATCAGCGCGCGAAACGTGCAGCCTGGTTTCACGACGTCGGCAGACAGGCCGTACATGTCGACGTAGCGCTGGTTGCTGATGACCAGGCGCTCCGATGCATCGAACAGCAAGAGGCCCTGGGTCATGTTGTTGACGGCCTTGTCGAGCCGTTCCTTCTCCAGCGTCAAGCGGCGGCTGGAGGCGTCGTGGTCGCTGATCAGCCGGCGCACCACGACGTAAAGCATGCCGGCGATCAGCAGCACCGACGTCACGCCGACGGCGATCAGGAAGCGCATCTGCTCGCGCCAGTCGGCGAGCGCCGCCGAGACCGTCGTCGTCGCAGTCACGATCAAGGGATAGCTCGTCAGCCGGTGCGATGCGCCGATGCGGTGCTCGCCGTCGACGGGGCTGCTGAAAATGCCCGTGGTGTTGCCATCGCCGGCCAGGATCTGGCGGAAGATCGGCGCGTTCTTGTAGTTCTGGTTCTGCATGCCCTCATGGCGTGGATGGCGGGCCAGAAGGGTTCCGTCGCGATGCATCATCGAGATCGCCGCGTCGGGACCGAGCGCGACCGAGGCGAAGAACCGCTCGACATTGATGGGTTCGAGACTGCGGCTGATGATGCCCAGGAACTCGCCGTTGGGACTGGTCAGTTTCAGGGCAATGACTGCGACATATGTGCCGGTGATCCGGCCCACCACCGGTTCGATCAGCAGTTGCGGCGCGGTCGGATCGGATTTCAGCCGCTTGAAGAAGGTGCGATCGGCAATGTTGACGGGCGGCACCGGCCAGGCCGCTCCGGAGTTGATCAGGTTGCCGTCGGAGTCGAAGATGTTCAAACCGCCGACATAGGTCACCGCGCTCAGCTTGTCCTTCAGCATGGCATTGACGGCGGCGCTTCCCATCTGCTCCTTGAAGCGGGCGCCGCTGTCGATGTGGTTCTGTCGGACGTAGTTGGCGAGATCGCGCTGGATCGCGCCGAGATCCTCCATCTGCTGATCGAAATGGCGCGCCAGCAGGAGGACGGTGTTCTCCAGCTCGCGCGTCGCGCTGTTCAGCGCGCGTTCCCGGAAACTGTCGGCCATGATGGTCGTACCGATCGCGATGGCTGCAATCAGCACGAGGCCTCCGCCGACCAGCCAGCGGATCGGTCCACCGCGGTCGGTCGAAGCTCTGAGGGCATTCCCTGGACTGGTGGTATCGGTCGTCATCGGTCCTGAATACGCTTGCGATCGGCGCTTCGGGATGGACCGCTACGATGTCCCTCCCACAACCATTGCTATCGGTCCGCGATGGAAGTGAGGTTAGGAAGTTGAGTTAGCGAACAATTAATTCGAAGTTGTATTTGGCTTGGTAATCTCTTCAGGCGCGATAGTGCCCGGACTTGCCGCCGATCTTTTCGGTCAAGCGGATACCTTCGATGCGTACGCCGCGCTCGGCCGCCTTGATCATGTCGTAAATGGTCAGGCAGGCGACGGACACGGCCGTCAGGGCTTCCATCTCCACGCCGGTCGGCCCGGTCACCTTGACGGTGGCGCTGACGAGGCAGCCGGGTAGCGCGGCATCGGGCGTGATGTCGACGGAGACCTTGGACAGCGCCAGCGGGTGGCACAGAGGAATCAGCTCGGAGGTCCGCTTGGCGGCCATGATGCCTGCGATGCGGGCAGTTCCGAGCACGTCACCTTTTTTGGCGTTGCCGGACAGGATGAGCTCGAGCGTCGCCGGGCTCATGACGACGCGGCCCTCGGCGGTCGCGGTTCGCTCGGTCGCGGCCTTGTCCGACACGTCGACCATGCGGGCTTCGCCGCGGGCGTCGATGTGGGTGAGGGCGGGAGCGTCGGGCGACTTGTCGGACATGGTCACTCAGCCGCGCTGGCGGAGGCGGCATTGCGCGCAAGCAGCTCGCGCGTCGCCGCCGTGACGTCCGCCTGCCGCATCAGGCTCTCGCCGACCAGGAAGGTCTGGATGCCGACGCGCGCCAGGCGCGCGAGATCGGCCGAAGTGAAGATGCCGCTCTCGCCGACCAGAAGACGCTCGACCGGGACCAGCGGCGCCAGCGCTTCGGAGGTCGCCAGCGTGGTCTCGAAGGTTCGCAGGTTGCGGTTGTTGATGCCGATCATCGGCGAGCGCAGCTTCAGCGCGCGATCGAGCTCGGCGCGATCATGGATTTCGATCAGGACATCCATGCCGTGGGCGAGCGCGGCAGCCTCGATGTCCGCAGCGGCGGCATCGTCCAGCGCGGCCATGATGATGAGGATACAGTCGGCGCCGTGAGCACGCGCCTCGATCACCTGGTAGGTGTCGAACATGAAGTCCTTGCGCAGCACGGGCAGGGCGGTTGCGGCCCGCGCGGCGACCATGAAGTCGAGATGGCCCTGGAACGACGGCGTGTCTGTCAGCACCGACAGGCAGGCCGCGCCGCCGGCCTCGTAGGCCTTGGCAAGCACCGGCGGATCGAAATCGGCGCGGATCAGTCCCTTGGACGGCGAGGCCTTCTTCACCTCGGCGATCAAGGCGTAGTCGCCGTTCGCATGCTTGGCTCGGATCGAGGCAACGAAGCCGCGCGGCGGCGAAGCGTCACGCGCGCGGGCCTCGAGCTCCGGCAACGGGCATGCCCGCTTGGCTGCCGCGATCTCCCCGCGCTTATACGCTTCGATCTTGGTCAGGATGTCCGACATGGCACGCTCCGGTGGATCAGCTGTTGGAGACCTCGATCAGCTGCTTCAGCCGCGCCGCTGCGGCGCCGCTGTCGAGCGAATCCCGGCCGATTGCGACGCCTTCCTTCAGCGTCTTGGCGCGGCCGGAAACGACCAGCGCCGCCGCGGCGTTCAGCAGCGCCACGTCGCGATAGGGGCTCGGCAGGCCGTCCAGGACGCTCTGCAGGGCCACCGCGTTGGCTTCGGCGTCGCCGCCCTTCAGACCGTCGCTGCCGCACAGGCCAAGCCCGGCCTCTTCGGGCGTGACCTCGAAGGTGCGGATATGACCGTTCTCCAGCGCGGCGACAAAGGTCGGGCCGGTCAAGGTGATCTCGTCGAGCCCGTCGGAGCCGTGCACGACCCAGGCGGCCTCCGAGCCGAGATTCTTCAACACGTGGGCCAACGGCTCGACCCATTGCCGCGAGAACACGCCGACCATCTGGCGCCTGACGCCGGCCGGATTGGACAGGGGACCGAGCAGATTGAAGATCGTGCGGGTGGCGAGCTCGACCCGGGTCGGCCCGACGTTCTTCATCGCCGGATGATGCGCGGGCGCGAACATGAAGCCGATGCCGGCCTCGCGCACGCAGCGCCCGACCTGGTCCGGCTTCAGGTCGATCTTGACGCCGAGCGCGGCGAGCACGTCGGCGGCGCCGGAGCGGGACGACAGTGCGCGGTTGCCGTGTTTGGCGACCGGCACGCCGGCGCCGGCCACGATGAAGGAGGCGCAGGTCGAGACGTTGACCGAGCCGGAGCCGTCACCGCCGGTGCCGACGATGTCGACCGCGCTCGCCGGCGCATCGACGCGCAGCATCTTCGCCCGCATCACGCTGACGGCGCCGGTGATCTCCTCGACCGTCTCGCCGCGCACGCGCAGCGCCATCAGCAGCGCGCCCATCTGCGACGGCGTCGCCTCGCCCGACATCATGCTGTCGAAGGCGGACGCCGCCTCCTCGCGGGACAGCGGCGCGCCGGTCGCCACCTTGCCAATGATCGACTTGAGATCGTCCATCACGCGTGCCCCTAGCAAACCGTCACTGATTGTTGCCGCCGACCACCTGGGCCACCGCAGCCTCGTTGATCGTCGTCCCGATGTCCTTCTCGAGCTTCATGACATAGGCCGTGCCTTGCTCGTCGGCGAGCGCGCGCTGCAACTGGTCCTTCAGCTTCTTGGTATCTTCGGACGCGAGGTCGACCTTAGGCTCGATGATGTCGGTGACACGGAACACAATCCACCGCCGGCCGCCATCAGCCTCGGTCTGGCCGACGCCGTCCTTTGCCGTGCGGAATGCGGCGGTGATCGCGCCGGTGGGGACGCCGGGCACCGAGGCGTCGCGCTTGAACGCACTGGCCGCCCCGACCTTCACGCCGAGCGATGCCGCCTCGTCGGCGAGCTTGCCGCCCTCGCTGAGCTTCTTGACCAGCTCGGTGGCCTTCGCGCGCAGCTTGGTGGCGACCTCGTCATCGCGCCAGCGCGCGGCGACCTGATCCTTGACCTCGTCGAGGGGGCGATCGCGCGGCGGGGTGATGCCGAGAACCTCGAACCAGACATAGCCGCCGCGGAACGAGATCGGCTCGTTGTCGACACCGACATCGCTGGTGAAGGCCTGCGCAACGACATCGAGGCCAAGCGGGATGTTCGAAACGGGCTGGCCGTTGGGTTGCTTGCCGGACCTGTCGACGGCTTCGAGCGTGATGGCATTGAGACCGAGCTTCTTGGCTGCCTCGGCGACGCTGGCGCCACCGCCGCGCTCGTCTTCCATCTTGTCACGAAGATTGGCGACTTGCGACTTGGCGCGGTCGGCTGCGATCTCCTTCTTGATGTCGGCAGCGACGCTCTCATATTCGGGCTGCTGGCCCGGCTGAATCGCGCTGACCTTGACCAGCGCCACGTTGAATGCGCCCTTGACCGGCTGGCTGACCTCGCCGGTCGGCAGCGAGAAGGCGGTATCGGCAACGACAGGGTCGAGAATCGCCGATTTCGTCACCAGACCGAGATCGAGATCGGCCGGGTTGAGGTTGCGCTCCTTGGCGAGCTCGTCGAACGTGACTTCACCCGCGGCGATCCGGGCGCGCGCCGCCTGTGCCTCCTCCATGGTGGGGAAGGTCATCTGCTGGACCTGGCGCTTCTCCGGCGTGCCCATCAGCGCCTTGCGCTGGTCGAACAGCTTCCTGGCGTCCTCGTCAGAAACGTCGGTCGACTTGCCGATCTCTTCGGGCGTCACCACGACGAAGGAGATCTTGCGATATTCCGGCGCCTTGAACTGGGCTTTGTGCTCTTCGAAATAGGACGCGAGAACCTCGGGCGAGGGCGCATCGATGGTGCCGGCCTGCGCCGCGTCGAGCTTGACGTAATCGATCGAGCGCTGCTCGTTCTGGAAGCGGCCGAGCGCCTCGAGCATCGTGTTGGACGGCTCCAGCCCGGCCGCGATCGTGCCGGTGATCTGCCGCCGCAGCGACTGTCGGCGCTGGTCAGCCAGGTAGCGCTGCTCGGTGAAGCCGAAATTGCGGATGATGGCCTGGAAGCGCTGCGGGTCGAACGCCCCGTTCGGGCCCTTGAAGTTGGGATCGCTGAGGATCACCCGCATGGTCTCCGCATCGGACTGGGCGAGACCGAGACGGCGAGCCTGCTCATCGAGGGCGGCTTCCGCAATCGTCTGCTGCAGCACGGAGCGGTCGAGCCCGAACATGCGGGCCTGCTCGGTGGTCAGCGGACGACCGAGCTGGCGGCCGATCTGCTGCAGCCGGTCGGTATAGATCTGCCGGAACTCGTTGACCGAGATCTCCGTGCGTCCCACGGTTGCAGCCGTCGACTGCCCGAAGCCGCGGAAGATGTCGGCGATGCCCCAGATGCCGAAACTGACGATCAAAACGCCCATGACCACCGCCATGATGGTCTTGCCGAGCCAGTTTGATGAGGCCTTGCGTAATCCTCGAAGCATGGGTCCAGTCTGTCTGCAGGAAAAAGGATGAAGAGGCCGCGCCTTAAAGCAGATTCCGCAAAAGGCCGTCACCGAGTTGAAACGGCTTATAAAGAGGCGGCCGCCCGGTCGCAACCTCGGCCCTGAGGCCGATTGAAGCGGTGGGAAGACGGCTCCCGCTCTGGTGCTCGTCGAAGGGCTCTGCTAGCCGATGTCCGTCACAACATTTGCTGGAATCCCGCCATGACCGACCGCATCCGGCCGCTGATCGCCGGCAATTGGAAAATGAACGGCCTGAAGGCCTCGACCGCCGAGTTCGACGCCATGCTGGCCGGAGCCGCCGAGGTCACCGGAAAGGCCGACCTGCTGGTCTGTCCTCCCGCCACCCTGGTGGCAGGCTTCGCCGAGAGGGCGCGCGGCTCCCGCGCGATCGCGGTCGGCGCTCAGGATTGCCACCCCAAGGCGTCGGGAGCCCATACAGGGGACGTTTCGGCGGAGATGCTGGCCGATGCTGGCGCCACCGCCATCATCGTCGGCCATTCCGAGCGGCGCGCCGATCATGGCGAAAGCGATGTTGTGGTGCACCAGAAGACCGAGGCGGTGTGGCGCGCCGGGCTGGTCGCGATCGTTTGCGTCGGCGAAACCCAGCAGCAGCGCGATGCAGGGCAGACGCTCGACATCCTGCGCGGCCAGCTCAACCTCAGCCTGCCGCAGGAATCACGGGCCGGCAACCTGGTCGTGGCCTATGAGCCGGTTTGGGCGATCGGCACCGGCCTGACCCCGACTGCCAAGGATGTCGAGCAGATTCATGCCTTTATCAGAGAGCTGCTGATCGATCGCTTCAAGCAGGAGGGAGCGCGGACGCGCATCCTCTATGGCGGCTCGGTGAAGCCCTCCAATGCGGCCGAGCTGATGGCGGTCGCGAATGTCAACGGCGCGTTGGTCGGCGGCGCCAGCCTGAAAGCCTCAGACTTTCTCGCCATTGCGAAGGGCTGTTGAGAAGCAACGTGAGCGAAAGCGCACGCCTTAGTCCGCCTGTTCGATTCGCTTCCAATAGATCTTCGTGCCGGTAAGGCCGCCATGCGGCTTCAAGGCATAGTCCGGAATGGTTCCGCTCAGCTGGAAGCCGACGCTTTCATAAAGCCGTGAGGCGCCCCCATCCTCGGCGGTATCGAGGACCAGCATCGTCCGACCGTGCGCGCGGGCGAGGTTTTCGGCCGCGCGCAGCAGCGCGGTCGCGATTCCGCGTTTGCGGTGGCTGATGCGCGTCATCATCTTTGCGATCTCGGCGCGGTGCGGCTGGTTCGGCGGCAGCTTCAGCTGCAACGTGACGGTCGCAATCACATCCTCGCCGTCGAAGGCGCCAAGAACGGCTCGTTCGCCGCGCGCCGCGGCCGAAAGCGATTCCCGCCAAAAGGCGTCGGCATCCTCCTCGCGAAGCGGGTGCATGAAACTGACCGAACCACCATCGGCGACCGTCTCGATCAGCATTGCGCGAAGCGCGCTTCGCACGACCGGTGTGTCCGATAGGGATGCAATTCGAATCGCGGACATTCTCAACTCCGGGCAAGCGCCACGACATAGACGCAGGGTGCGTCCGACTCGTTGGCAAAGGTGGTGTCGATCGGTGGGCCGAAGCCGAGGCAGTCGCCGGGGCCGAGGACGTGGCGTTCCGCGCCTTCCGTGATGGTCAATTGCCCGCTCTGCACCCAGAGAAGCTGGCGGATGTGGATGTATGAGGAGGCCGGCAAGGTCACGCTGCGGTGCGCCGGCATCTCGACGGTCACCAACTCGATCGGATGATCCGGCCTGAGAAAGACCTGGCGCCGGACATAGCCCGTGTCCGGATCGCGCCAGACCGGCTGCTCGGCCGCCTTGGACAGGCGCTCCGACTGGGCCTCGGCTCGGAGCATCAAGCCGGCCAGCGTGAGATCGAACGCGCTTGCCAGCTTGACCAGGATGACCGCCGTCGGGCTGACCTCGGCGCGCTCGATCTTACTGATGGTGGCCTTTGACACTCCCGAGCGCTCGGCAAGGTCGGCCAGCGACCAGCCGCGGCTGTCCCGTTCCAGCAGCAGGCGGCGCGCCAGCCGCTGGCTGAAGTCGTCTATTATTTGATCCATATGTCTCTAATAGTAGAAAATGGATGGTCGGGCAAGCCTCGACGACGGGCGGCGCGGCAGCGCTTGTGAGAAGCGCGGCTGCGATTATCTGCGGGGTGGCGTTGCCCGACATGATCGTGTAACACCGCGCAAATTTCCGAATAGCCCGCGAAGCTCTCGCGATCCCGGCCTCCGGCCGGGGCCTGCGAGGGCTTGTGACGGAAGGTCACCATGCAGACTGTCTTGATCGTCATCCACCTCATGATCGTCGCCGTCCTGATCGGCGCCGTGCTGTTGCAGAAGTCCGAAGGCGGCGGCCTCGGCATGGGCGGCGGCGCCGGCTTCATGTCGAGCCGCGGTACCGCAAACCTGCTGACGCGGACCACGGCGATTTTGGCGGTCGGCTTCTTCCTGACGAGCCTGCTGTTGACCTGGCTGGCTGGCTACGATCGCAAACCGACCTCGATTCTCGGCACCTTGCCTGGGCAGACCCAGTCAGGCGGCGCGACGCCGGTGGCGCCGACCGCGGGCGGCGTGCTCGACCAGCTCAAGAAGGCCGACGAGCAGCAGGCTCCCGCGGCTCCGGCTGCGCCGCAGGCACCGCAATCGCAATAACGCGGATAAGCCATGCAGGAACGCAATTGGCGTCCTGCGTCATGAGGCGGTCTCAAGTACCTGAGACCATTCAGATTTTGAAGTAACCCACAGGCCCGCGACAGCGTTGCGGGCTGCAAGCGATTCGTTTTGGCGAATCGAGCGCGCGGCATTAAAGGTAGGGTCCCATGGCGCGGTACATCTTCATCACCGGCGGCGTGGTTTCCTCGCTCGGAAAGGGTCTGGCTTCAGCCGCGTTAGGCGCGCTGCTGCAGGCCCGCGGCTACAAGGTCCGGCTTCGCAAGCTCGACCCCTATCTCAACCTCGATCCAGGCACGATGTCGCCGTATCAGCACGGCGAAGTGTTCGTGACCGATGATGGCGCCGAGACCGATCTCGATCTCGGACATTACGAACGCTTCACCGGCCGACCGGCGACCAAGGCCGACAACATCACCACGGGCCGGATCTACCAGGACATCCTGACCAAGGAGCGGCGCGGCGACTATCTCGGCGCGACCATCCAGGTCGTCCCGCACGTGACGAATGCGATCAAGGATTTCGTCCTGTCCGGGAATGACGAGTACGACTTCGTGCTGGTCGAGATCGGCGGCACTGTCGGCGACATCGAGGGCCTGCCGTTCTTCGAGGCGATCCGGCAGCTCGGCAATGAGCTGCCGCGCCATCACGCGATCTACATCCACCTCACGCTGCTGCCCTACATCCCGAGCGCCGGCGAGTTGAAGACCAAGCCGACGCAGCATTCGGTCAAGGAGCTGCGCTCGATCGGCATCCAGCCTGACATCCTGCTGTGCCGTACCGACCGCCCGATCCCGAAGGAGGAGCGGCGCAAGCTCGGCCTGTTCTGCAACGTGCGCGAAAGCGCCGTCATCGAGGCGCGTGACGTCGACAACATCTATGCCGTGCCGGAGGCCTATCATGCCGCCGGCCTCGACGACGAGGTGCTGGCCGCGTTCGGCATCGAGCCGCGGGTGCCGCCGGCGCTGTCGAGCTGGCACACGATCAACGAGCGCGTTCGCAATCCGGAAGGCGACGTCACGATCGCGATCGTCGGCAAGTACACCGGCATGAAGGATGCCTACAAGTCGCTGATCGAGGCGCTGTCGCATGGCGGCATCGCCAACAAGGTCCGCGTCAAGCTCGACTGGATCGAGAGCGAGGTGTTCGAGAACGAGGACCCCGCGCCATTCCTCGAGCACGTCAACGGCATCCTGGTGCCCGGCGGCTTCGGCCAGCGCGGCGCCGAGGGCAAGATCCGCGCGGCGCAATTCGCGCGGGAGCGCGACGTGCCGTATTTCGGCATCTGCTTCGGCATGCAGATGGCGGTCATCGAGGCGGCGCGCAATCTCGTCGGGATCGCCGAGGCCAATTCGACCGAGTTCGGTCCGACGCCGGAGCCGCTGGTCGGTCTGATGACGGAATGGCTGCGCGGCAACGAGCTGGAGAAGCGCTCCAAGAGCGGCGATCTGGGCGGCACGATGCGGCTCGGCGCCTATCCTGCTGCGCTCAAGCGCGGCAGCCGCGTCTCCGAGGTGTATGGCGGCGCCACCGAGATCTCCGAGCGCCATCGCCACCGCTACGAGGTCAACACCGCCTACAAGGACCGGCTCGAGCAGCACGGTCTGAAGTTCTCCGGCCTGTCGCCGGACGGCGTGCTGCCGGAGATCGTGGAATACGAGGACCATCCGTGGTTCATCGGCGTCCAGTTCCACCCCGAGCTGAAGTCGCGCCCGTTCGAGCCGCACCCGCTGTTCGCGTCGTTCATTCAGGCCGCAGTGGTGCAGTCGCGACTGGTGTAACGGGCTCGTGGTGCCAAGTCCCGTCATTGCGAGCGGAGCGAAGCAATCCAGAGTCGCGGGCGGGACTCTGGATTGCTTCGTCGCTGACGCTCCTCGCAATGACGGCCGAGGCGCGCAACGCGACCTTTGACGGCCGCGACGATTGTTGCGACAACGCTCCCCGATCGCGCGAAGCCAGAAAAGATCAGGGAGGATCAGATGATCTACGAGAGCCGCATCTATCGCTGCATTCCAGGCCGGCTGCCGGCGCTGCTGAAGCGCTTCGAGACCACGACGCTGAAGCTGTGGGAGAAGCATGGCATCCGCCCGGTCGGTTTCTTCACGACCCTGATCGGCGAATCCAACCAGGACCTGACCTATTTCCTGGCCTGGGAATCGCTCGCCGAGCGCGAGACCAAGTGGACCAAGTTCATGACCGATCCCGATTGGATGGCGGCGCGCGCCAAGAGCGAGGAGGACGGCCAGATCGTCGCCAACATCACCAGCCAGTTCCTGGTGCCGACGGCGTTCTCGGCGCTGAAATAGAGGCCGGGGAGGGGCGGGGATGACCGATCCCGCAACCCTGCTATTCGCGGGCACACGCCGGGTTGATCGGGACGCCAGCGCTGGGCCATGGTCGCGCGCCCACATGAGGATGATGTCGTGAACGCTTCGATCTCTGCCGCGCCGGTCGTCAGCCTCGGCTCCGTCAAGTTTGGCAACCACCTGCCGCTCGCCGTGATCGCCGGCCCATGCCAGCTCGAGAGCCGCGCGCATGCGCTCGAGGTCGCCTCGGCGCTGAAGGCGATCGCGGCGCGGCTTGGCATCGGCCTCGTCTACAAGACCTCGTTCGACAAGGCCAACCGCACCTCCGCCTCGGCGGCCCGCGGGCTGGGGCTTTCGCAATCGCTGCCGATCTTCGCCGAGATCCGCTCCTCGCTCGGCCTGCCCGTGCTGACCGACGTGCACGACGCCGGCCAATGCGCCGAGGTGGCGCAGGCGGTCGACGTGCTGCAGATCCCGGCGTTCCTGTGCCGGCAGACCGACCTGCTGCTGGCGGCGGCGGCGACCGGCCGGGTCGTCAACGTCAAGAAGGGCCAGTTCCTGGCGCCCTGGGACATGGCCAACGTGGTCGCCAAGATCACGAGCTCCGGCAATCGCAACGTGCTGGTCACCGAGCGCGGCGTCTCGTTCGGCTACAACACGCTGGTCTCCGACATGCGGTCGCTGCCGATCATGGCGCGCACGACCGGCGCACCGGTCATCTTCGATGCGACCCACTCCGTGCAGCAGCCGGGCGGCAAGGGCACGTCCTCGGGCGGCGAGCGCGAATTCGTGCCGGTGCTGGCGCGGGCGGCGGTGGCCGTGGGCGTCGCCGGCGTCTTCATCGAGACCCATCCCGATCCCGATCATGCGCCTTCCGACGGGCCGAACATGGTCCCGCTCGCGCAGTTCGAGGGGCTGCTGCGAACGCTGATGGCGTTCGACGCACTCGCCAAGGCGCCGGCGGCGGACGCCGGGCGCTGATGCACCAGACCGCCGCCAAGCCCGCGGGGCAGAAGTTTCCGCCGGCGGTGAACATCATCGCCCTCGCAGGCTTCTCGGCGGCGCTGTCGACGCGGGCGCTCGATCCGGTGCTGCCGCATGTCGCCGAGGATTTCGCGATCAGCATCACCACGGCGGCGAGCATCGCCGCGGGCTATGCGCTGATCTACGCGCTGATCCAGCCGGCGATCGGCGCCGCCGCCGATCTGTTCGGCAAGGCGCGGCTGATGACGCTGTGCCTGGCGCTGCTCGGTGTCGCCAGCATCCTCGGTGCGCTCGCCGCCTCGTTTCCGCTGTTGTTCGCGACGCGCATCCTCGCGGGCATCGCCTCGGGCGGCGTGTTTCCGGTGGCGCTTGGGCTGACCAGCGATCTCGTCGCGCCCGACAAGCGGCAGGTCGCGATCGGCCGCACGCTCGCGGGCTCGATGGCGGGCAACCTGCTCGGCGCGACGGCATCCGGCATCATCGGCGATTTCATCGGCTGGCGTGGCGTGCTCGCGATCCTCGGCGCGCTCGGGCTGATCGCCTCCTTCGCGGTGGCGGCAGGCTTTCGCGGCGCCAAGGTCACGCATGCGCCGACCACCGATCTCGCCGCGCTGAGGAAGGGCTACCGCACCATCTTCACCAACCCCAATTCGCGCTTCTGCTTCTCGGCCGTGTTCGTCGAAGGCTGCTGCGTGTTCGGGCTGTTTCCGTTCATCGCCTCGTTCCTGTTCGATCTCGGCGAGACCTCGCTGTCGATCGCGGGCATCGTCATCGCGGGCTTCGCGGTCGGCGGCCTGTTCTACACGTTCACGGTCTCGAACTTCCTGCCGCGGCTCGGCGTCAAGGGCATGATGATCACGGGCGCTGCCCTGGTCGGGCTGCAGCTTGCCGCGCTCGCCTTCGGTCCGGGCTGGAAGCTGCAGTTCGGCTGCATGCTGCTGATGGGCTGGGGCTTCTACATGATCCATGGCTGCCTGCAGGTGTTCGCCAGCGAGCTGTCGATCGGGGCGCGCGCGACCGCGATGTCGCTGCACTCGTTCTTCTTCTTCATGGGCCAGACGGTCGGCCCGATCGCCTATGGCTTCGGCCTGGTCCATGGCGGCAAGCAGCCGACGTTGCTGATCGCCGCCATCATGATGGTCGCGCTCGGCTTCGCCTGCGCCGCGCTGCTGCGGCAGCGGCCGCCGGCAGATGCGGCGGTCAGCTGACGGCCATGTCGGACACGGGCGCGGGCCCATTGCATCTGAAGACATGGTCCCGTCGCGGCAGCAACGCCTGCTAATTTGTTGCTCCGTCATGGCCGGGCTTGTCCCGGCCATCCACGTCGTTCGGCGCGCTGAGAAGGACGTGGATGCCCGGGACAAGCCCGGCCATGACGACGTGGAGACGGGCGAGGGCAAAATGCCCATCGTTAGCTGCGATGGTCCTGGGAAAGTGCGGCGAGGGCGTTTCTCGCTCTCGATGCTGAAGATGCGCGGCTGAGACATATCGGCGCTTTCGTTGGCCGCGGGACGCACCGCCGCCATCTCGCGGCGCGTCGGCGTCCGAGCTTTGCCTTGGGACATGCCCTCTTTCTGAGAAGAGGGCGCGGGGAATGCCGGGAGCTGGCCGCCCCCATGGCCCGCCAGCAGAAAAAAATGCTGGCGGCAGGAACCACAGGTTCAGCCGAGACATCCCGGCATTCCCCGCGCGATGGTTGGGCGGCTTATACGTACTCTCCCCGGGGACCGGGCTGTCTTGCCCCCGTGACCGGCGGATCATCACCACCAGCGTAGCCTCAGCGTCGGGAGGCCAGGACCATACGATTTCGCCGGCGCATCAGGCTCGTTCGTCCGCATGAGTGATCACGCTGCGACCCGACACGCCCACCGCATCCCGCCTCAACGTCCGTGACGACCGCGAAGCGCCCCTCTGATCGAGACGGGACGACGATAGTCAATCATGGATTCTGATAAAACGAAAGTGGAATATTTTTCGCGGGAGGACTGGACAGGGGTGATCGGCTTGAAAGCGCGGCACAAATCGGCTTTCGGGAGCAACGGTTTGATGGTCGCATGGAATGAGAAGTCACGCGGGAGCGTGCCCGTCGGGCGACTCAGGGGCCATGGGTTGGCGGCCGGAGAAGATCTATGCCTAGTACAGTACTGGGCTGAGACGCAGCAAGGCCTGCTCAGCTGAAAAGTACCAAGCCAAATAGGTGAATATCGGTGAGGCCGCACAGGCACGGGCAATATGCCCCGAAGAACTGGGCGACTTGTCGCTGATGCCCAGAAGGCCATCGCACAGACTGCTGATGAATGCCGAAACTCGGACTAGCAATGTCGGCCAGAGGCAAATGGCTCATCATCGAGTAATCGGTAATCGCGTAATCGCCAGCCTCAAGCTCTGGGATGGCGACGCCAGGTCGAGCCGCTTGACCTTGCCTCTCGCAAATTCTTGCAATTTATATTGACTCAACTGAGAGCTGTAGTTGAGATATAACAAGCGTTATATTTGAGATGGATTTCGAGCATGACATTCAGAGAAGCGGTCGTTAAACCGTTTGCGGCAGGCTGGCGTGCCCGTGCCTACTTCGCTATTGCTCTTGTACTGTGGCTTTTGTCTCAAATACCGAAACCCTTCGCACAGCCAGATCCATCTTGGTGGCAGGAACTAATAAACAAGGGGGTCGGAAGTTTTGATAAAATTGCCTATGTTGTCGCGCTAGCAGGAATTGTCTATGTCGTCATTTCCGACGTATTGGACTACGTCTGGGCGAACAGCCTACAAATCGAAGTACGCAAAGGATTTGTAGAAACCGGAAACGTCCTAAGAGAGAGTCTTGCTGATTTTACGTCCGGGCTGGTCGGAATGACCTTCGAGTCGGTTAAGGTTTGGATCGAGGGCGGGCGTGGTAAGCCCGACCAAGTTCGGACAATCGCAAAATCTGCGCTCATCAGTTCTTACGGCGCTCACAATAACGAGCCAGAAAGCTTCTTATCGTTTTCACTCGATGATCTGCTAGACAATTGGGCGACGGCCAATTCGCAGACTTGGGAAAATCTTTTTGCCTTAGTCACAATTCGACCATCCACGATTCAGAACCACTTCGAGTGGGAAGAGCGAAGAACTTACAATCTGGTCTGCATGTCCAGATGTGGCCAGCTTCCGATAAAATTAGAGGGCTCCTATCAGATAAGCGCACCCGAAATCATAAAAGCGCTGGGCTCGCTTGATTTCCAAGTCCGCTTTGGCTCCAACACCATCATCGATTTCAAAAAGTGGTGGAGCGCACATAAGGTGGATCAATTGGAGGCGGATGGAACGTTGAACATTAACGAGGAAGGCATTTTGATCCGGTATAATGGAACGTGGCTAAGTTATGAATTTAATAAGACCTGCGACATTTCTCTCCAAGAAACAGAAGTCGAAGTATACGAGCGCGCCTTCATTTCGCAGGATGATCGGTGCTACATCTTAGCAGTAAGGCACCCTACCCGGGGGATCCGATTGAGTCTCACGCTAGAGGGACTGGACCGCAAATGGACCGTTAAGGCGCCGATAGCCTCTTCAATGCTATACAAAAAGGGAATAAGCGCGGTGACGGTATCAAATTACCAAAAGTATACCAGCTCGGCAAGTCTGACGGGATGGACCCTACCGGGAGTGGCGTTGGTTGTAGAGTGGTCGCCGAGTTGACGCCCAGAGCATTTCGAGCTAACAGACCAATGCCGTGAGGATAGAAATATGACCCGCAAAATCTCGGTTACTTGAACCCACCTGTTCTAAGCCTACGACATCTAACTTCGATTTCGAGCTTACGGCGGCGTGGAGGGTCTTTTGGGAACTTGCGCCGTTCCATTGCATGTGGCTCAATATGGGCCGCCAGCAGCGACGACCTTGGTCTCGCCCTCAATCTTCATCCCCTCCTGTTTCAAGGAGTGGCAAGGGCACGCGGAGAGTTCATGCGACGTGAACTCGATCCTTCCTGCCGCTCGCTTGTGAATAAGCAGAATAGCGAATCTACGCGCCAAAACTGAAGGCGACGTGAGAGATTGGATTCGCTGAGAAGGTGACCTTGCCCCCAAGTTTTATCCAGATCTGAGTTCGTTCGGGCGGTTTGATGTGCCCATCTGGGCGGTCGTAGCG